>JBEVMZ010000034.1:0-9329 GCA_040508335.1 Sphingobium sp. | reverse complement strand
GCGTTTCCTGCGCTTTGGCAACGCCGATCGACACCGCGATCACTTCGGTCGCGACGCCTTTTTCCTTGAGGCGGATGGCTTCCTCTACAGCGATTTCGTCGAACGGATTCATGCTCATCTTGACGTTGGCCAGGTCTACGCCCGTGCCGTCCGCCTTGACGCGCGGCTTCACATTATAGTCGATGACCCGCTTGACGGGCACAAGAATCTTCATCGCAACAACCTCCTGTAAGGCGCCATGGCCGCGAAACGGCTGCAAGGGCGCGAATGATCCGTCGAAGGATCACCCGCGCCCCATGGCAAATTGTTAACTGGCGTAAGGCGCCTCAGGCGCCTTTGCGCACCTCCGCCACGATCTTCTTGGCCGCGTCGCCCAGATCGTCCGCCGGGACGATGGCGAGGCCCGACGAAGCCAGGATTTTCTTGCCTTCGTCGACATTGGTGCCTTCGAGGCGCACGACGAGGGGAACCGAAAGATTGACCTCCTTGGCCGCCGCGACGATGCCGTCGGCGATGATGTCGCACTTCATGATGCCGCCGAAGATGTTCACGAGGATGCCCTTCACGGAAGGGTCCTGAAGAATGATCTTGAACGCGGCCGTCACCTTTTCCTTGTTCGCGCCACCACCGACGTCGAGGAAGTTGGCCGGGAATTCGCCGTTCAGCTTGATGATGTCCATCGTCGCCATGGCGAGGCCCGCGCCATTGACCATGCAGCCGATATTGCCGTCGAGCTTGATGTAGGCAAGGTCATATTTGGACGCCTCGACTTCGGCCGGGTCTTCCTCGGTCAGGTCGCGCAGTTCCGCGATATCCTTATGACGGAACATCGAATTGCCGTCGAAGGCGACCTTGGCGTCGAGCACCAGCAGATTGCCCTGCTCGGTCAGCGCGAGGGGGTTGACCTCTATCTGCTCGGCATCGGTGTCAAGGAACGCGGCGTAGAGCGACGAGGCGACCTTGGCGGCCTGCTTCGCCTGCTCGCCGGTCAGGCCGAGCGCGGCGGCCACGGCGCGGCCATGGTGCGGCTGGAAGCCCGAAGCGGGGTCGACCGCGAAGCTGTGGATTTTCTCGGGCGTCGAATGGGCGACTTCCTCGATGTCCATGCCGCCTTCGGTCGACACGACGAAGGCGATGCGGCTGGTCGCGCGATCGACGAGCAGCGCGAGGTAGAATTCCTTGGCGATGTCGGCGCCGTCAGTGATGTAGAGACGGTTGACCTGCTTGCCCGCGTCCCCGGTCTGGATCGTGACCAGCGTGTTGCCCAGCATGTCCTTGGAATGGGCTTCGACCTCATCGAGGTTGAAGGCCAGGCGCACACCACCCTTCGCATCGGGGCCGAGTTCCTTGAACTTGCCCTTGCCGCGCCCGCCGGCGTGAATCTGCGACTTCACGACATAGAGCGGTCCGGGCAGCTTCTTGGCGGCTTCCACGGCTTCTTCAACGGTGAAGGCGGCATGACCAGCGGCGATCGGCGCGCCATATTTCGCGAGCAGTTCCTTCGCCTGATATTCGTGGATGTTCATGGGGCTGGCCCGTCCTTTCCGGTGAAAAACGATATGGCGGGGCTAAAGCACAGGCGATCCCTGTGCGCCAGCGTCTTTTGCAAAGTCGTTTTGCAAAATTGCAAAGCGACATCGGGGTCAGCGCATCACAGCGCGTTCCGAACCGCGCAACCGATCGCGGCGCTGCTGGCGGTCAGAAAAATGTCGGGGTCGTTCAGCGCGCGCAGCCGATAAAGAAGGCGGTCGATGGACATGCCGCGCACGTCCTCCCCACGCATCGATGCGACCGACTCGATGCGTCGAAGCTGAAGAAGGCTCAGATCGTCGGCCATCCGGATTGCCATGCATTGCGCGGTGCGGGGCGAAAGGCCGGCTTCGATAAGGCGGGCGCGCAACCGCGCTTCGGGAGACAGGGTGACGCAGGCGGACAAGGCCATCAATGCCGCGATCAGGCCTGCCCCCGCCGCCGCGATCCGTCCCTCACGCTTTTGCAAAACGGCGTACCGAACCGTCAGTGCGACCGTTCCATGGTCAGGTAATTATGGCGCCGATAGGCATCGACCCTGTCGGTATAGCCCCGGGCTAAACCTTCATAAGCGGCGCGCCCCTGTCGCGAAGGGCAGGTCTGCGCGCGAATCAATGAGATCTGCTGACGGTGGAGCAAATAATTGACGTCCATCTCCATGCTCATAACGCGCTCCTTCCTTGTCTTCGACAATATGGTTGGTGGCGGTAGTCCTGGTGTTTTTCACCGGTGACGCGGCCGAGTGTATCAGCTTTGGCCGTCAATGCGAATGCGCCCGCCTTGCACGAGCGGCAGTTGGCCGCAAGAACGGGCGCTGCCGCTTTCGCTGCTCGATCGCGCGATTGCCGTATCGGTCCGGTGCCGGTGCGTGCATTTTTATTGGCGGATCGTCTTGGCGACCCGGCAATTGGGTGCCAAGGTGCGCCAATATCCTTTGGGGGAAGGAATGTTGGGGGAATGGCTGTTCTGGCTGCTGGCCGCTGTTCATCGTGAACTGCTGCTGGTGGCGGCGGTGGGTCTGGCGCTGGGCGGACTCGACGATCTTTTGATCGATATCGTTTACTTCCTGCGGCGCGGCTGGCGCGACATGTCCGTTTATACGCGCCATCGGCGGATGACGAGCGACACGTTGCCGCCATCCACCGCGCCCGGCCGCATCGCTGTCTTCACGCCCGCATGGAAAGAGGCGAACGTCATCGGCCCGATGCTGCGCCATGCGCTCGCCGCCTGGGGCGACGCGGATTATATGATCTTCGTCGGCGTCTATCCCAACGATCGCGACACGATAGAGGTGGTGGCGCGCGTCGCGGCCGACAATCCGCGCATCATAATGGCGATCAACGATCGCCTTGGGCCGACGACCAAGGCCGATTGCCTCAATACCCTGTGGCGCGCCCTGCTTAGGGAAGAGGCACGCGCGGGCACGCCGTTCAAGGCCGTCGCGTTGCACGATGCCGAAGATGTCGTCCACGCCGACGAAATCCGGCTGTTCGATCATCTGATCGACCGCTTCACACTCGTTCAATTGCCGGTTCTGCCGCTGCGCGGACGCGGCGGCTGGTTGGCCCGCGCCGTGTCGGACCATTATGGCGACGAGTTCGCAGAGAGCCATGGTAAAGGCCTGATCGTGCGGGAGGCGCTGGGCGCATCCATCCCCTCGGCCGGCGTTGCCTGCGCCTTTTCGCGCAACGCCCTGGCGATGTTGGAAGAGACGGGCAGGGGCGGCCCGTTCGACCCGCAATCGCTGACCGAGGATTATGAAGCGGGGCTGCGGGTGCGCGAACGGGGCGGCAAGGGTGTGTTCGTCCGCATGCGCGACCGCGCCGGGAAACTGGTCGCCGCCCGCGAATATTTCCCGGACAGCATAGAGACCGCGGTGCGCCAGAAGGCACGGTGGATGGTCGGCATTTCGCTTGCCGGTTGGGACCGTATGGGGTGGGGCGGCGGCGTCGGGGAAATCTGGATGCGGCTGCGCGACCGGCGCGCGACGCTGGCCGCCTTGGTGCTCGTCGCCGCTTATGGCACGCTCATCCTCTGGCCGCTGCTGTGGTTGGCCGATTGGGCAGGATGGCAGCCAATGCCGTCGCGTTCGCCCACGATGCAGGGACTGCTCGGGCTTAACCTTATCCTGATGCTGTGGCGGGTGGCGATGCGGATCATTTTTTCGGGTCGCGCCTATGGTTGGCGTTACGGTCTGGCTGCCGCGCCGCGCATGCTGGTCGCAAATTTGATCGCGATCCTCGCCGCCCGCCGCGCGCTCTTTCTCTATGGCAGGTCGCTGTTGGGCACGCCGCTGAAATGGGACAAGACGCAGCATCGCTTCCCGCAAAGCGCGGCCGACATATGAGCAGGAAAGCATCCGGGCGGCCGCTTCGCTTCTTCCTGCTGCTTGGCGTCGGTTGGATCGGCCTGCGCGCCGCCATGCTGGCTGGGCCGCCGGACGTCGTGCAGGAGGCAGTCCCGCCGGCCATTTCGGTTCAATCGGCCGAAGCCGCGGTCGTGCCCGTCGCGCCCGATCCTGCTTCTTCGCCGGTCCTGCCCGTCGCGCCAGATGTGCCCGATCCCGCGCCGGTGCCTCCCGTCGCGACCGCGCTGCCGGTGGTCCCCCAGCGTACGGATAAGCCTGTTTCGTCCGCTCCGCTCATCCGCCGCGCCGGCCGCTCTGACCCGCCAACTATAGATACGCCGGCCCGAATAATCGCGCCGACTGACGATGTCCGTATCGCCCGCGTCGATACGGCTCGTCCGTCCATCGCCCCCGACGTCCCGCCCCGCACGGCGTCCGAAGTCGCCGATCCGCCGGCGCGGCCGCAAGTCGCGACAATGGCGGATCAGGCGCGTGCCCCGGATGATCGGTGGCAATTGGGCGCCTGGGCGTTCTGGCGTTCAGGAAGCGGCGCTGCGCCGCTCGCGACGCAGGGTGGTCGGCTCGGTGGTTCTCAGGTCGGGGCGCGCCTCGATTATGATCTGACGCCGGACTGGGCAGGGCGGCTTGCCCCCTATGCGCGCATCACCAGCGCGCTCGATCGGCCCGCTTCTCCCGAAGCCGCCGCCGGCCTTGCCTGGCAGCCGAGCCGGCGGGTGCCGATCAGTCTGTTGGCCGAACGCCGCATCTCGCTGGGGAAAGGCGGGCGCAATGCGAACGCGCTTTTCGTCGTCGGCGGCTTCGGCCCGACACCCCTAGCCCAAGGCTTTCATGCGGAAGCCTATGGTCAGGCGGGGATGGTCGGCTTTTCCCGGCGAGACCTGGTGGTGGATGGCAAGCTGGCGCTGCTGCGCGCCTTTTCGCGCGCGCCGCTGAGCGCGGGCTTCAGCCTTTCGGGTGGCGCGCAGCCTGGCGTCAGCCGCCTCGACATTGGTCCTGAAATCCGCCTGCGCCTGCCGCTCCCGCGTGCCAACGCGCGACTGTCGGCCGAGTGGCGGCAACGGGTCGCGGGGCAGGCAGCGCCCGGCTCGGGCCTGGCCGTCACGCTGGCGTCGGATTTCTAGGGCGCTTGCGGCGCGCGCCTTTCACTCCGCGCGCTTTCCCTTTAGAAGCTGAATTTCCTATCCCAAGACCATTCCGCGCGGGTGCATGGACCTTTATCTTCCCATCGCCAATCTTTCGGTCAACGCGCTCGTCATCATCAGTCTTGGCGGGCTCGTCGGCGTGTTGTCGGGCATGTTCGGGGTCGGTGGCGGCTTCCTGACGACGCCGCTGCTGATCTTCTACGGCATCCCGCCAATGGTCGCGGCGGCCTCCGCCGCTAGCCAGGTGACGGGCGCGAGCGTCTCGGGCGTCATGACGCATCTGAAGCGCGGTACGGTGGACCTTCGCATGGGGGCCGTGCTGACCGCCGGAGGCATATTGGGCGCGGGGATCGGCGTACTTCTGTTCCGCCTGCTCCAGTCGCTCGGGCAGATCGATACCGCGATCGCGCTGCTCTACGTGCTGATGCTGGGCTCGATCGGCTTCCTGATGGCCAGGGAATCGATCCAGGCGCTTATCGCGATCCGTACCGGACGCCGTCCGCCCGCGCGCAAACGCCGCCACCACCCGCTCGTCGCCGCGCTGCCGATGCGCTGGCGCTTCTATCGTTCGGGTCTCTATATTTCACCGCTCGCACCGCTGCTGCTGGGAATGGCGACCGGCATCCTCACCATGCTGCTGGGCGTGGGCGGCGGCTTCATCATGGTCCCGGCGATGCTCTATCTTCTCGGCATGGCGACGCAGTCGGTGGTGGGCACGTCGCTGTTCCAGATATTGTTCGTAACGATGGCCACGACCATGATGCATGCGCTTACGACCAAGGCGGTCGATCTCGTCCTCGCGATCCTGCTGCTGATCGGCAGCGTAACCGGCGCGCAGGTCGGCACCCGCCTGTCGATGACGATCCGGCCGGAATATCTGCGCGCCACCCTGGCCACGATCGTGCTGCTGGTCGCGGCCGTCATGGCGCTCCGCCTGGGATGGCGGCCGGCCGAAATTTTCACGGTCCAGGGCCAATGAGGCGGTTGCGCCCGCTCGCGCTGGCGCCGCTCGCGCTGATGCTAGGCGGAGCCGGCGAACCGATGCTGGTGCCCGACGTGTCGCAGCGCGACATCGACATCCAATATAGTTTTACCGGCGCGGATCTGCTGCTGTTTGGCGCGATCGTCTATCCCGATGGACGCCAGCCCGAACAGGCCGCCGATATCGTCGTGGTCCTCAAGGGTCCCGACCAGTCGATTATGATCCGCGAAAAGCGGAAATTCGCCGGCATCTGGGTCAATGCCGACAGCGTCCGCTTCCGCTCCGCGCCGAGCTTCTATGGCATGGCGTCTTCGCGCCCGATCGAACAGATCGTCGACGATCGCACCGCCGCCATCTATGAACTGGGTGTCGACAAGCTACAATTGTCGCCGGCCTCGCTCAACAGCAGTGCCGAATTGACCCGGTTCCAGACCGGCCTGGTCGATCAGCGCGCGCGTACCGGCCTGTTCGTGGAGCGACCCGGCGCGGTAGAGATTACCGACGGCGTCCTCTATCGCGCCCGCATACCCTTGTCCGCCCGGGTTATGGTGGGCAATTATACCGCCGAAACCTTTCTCGTACAAAATGGCCGGGTCGTGGCGGCGGCGACGCGCGATATCCGCATCCGCAAGTCAGGTTTCGAACGCTTCATCGCCGTCGCGGCGGAACGCTGGTCGTTTTTCTACGGGCTCGCCGCCATTCTGACAGCCGTCGGCATGGGATGGGCCGCCGGGGGGATCGCCCACCGGAAATAGGGGCTGCCGACCGATAATCGCCGCGCACAAGCAAAGCCGCTTGCGCAACCCCGCGCCGCGCGATAGGGACGCGGCCTTCCAGCGAATAGCGGAGCGGTGGCCGAGTGGTCGAAGGCGCTCGCCTGGAAAGTGAGTATACGTCAAAAGCGTATCGAGGGTTCGAATCCCTCCCGCTCCGCCATTTACTTATCCATCAGTGTTCATAGTCAACCGCCGAAAGGCGCGGATTCCTGCGGCTTTACAGGTCGCTGTTAGTCGCTCCCGTTCGTTGATATTCGCCAACAGCCCCGCTAAAAGGTGGGGAACAGTGTGGGGAAATCATCGAGTGTGGGGATGCCTTCCCCCGTTGTGTGGGGAACAGACATGGGCAAGCTGACCGCCAATGAAGTGAAAGCCGTGCTGGCGAAGCCCGGAACCTATGGTGACGGTAACGGCCTTTTCCTAAAAGTGAGTCGTACGGGCGGCGCAAGCTGGCTCCTGCGTGTCCAGCATGAGGGTAAGCGGCGTGACATTGGCCTTGGTAGCGCGAAGCTGGTTACTCTTGCAGCGGCCCGGGCCAAGGCCGCTGAGGCTCGCAAAGCCACCCGTGAGGATGGGCGTGACCTTGTGGCAGAGAAGCGTAAGGCCAAGGCGGAAAGCGTAACCTTTCGCGAAGCGGCTCTGACCTATCACGAAACGCACAAGAACCAGTGGTCCAACATCAAGAGCGAGGACCAGTGGATCAACTCAATGGAGGCTTATGCGTTCCCTTCCCTTGGCTCCAAGCCGGTCGGCAGCGTTACGGCTGGCGAGATCATCGCGGCTATCTCCAAGGTATGGACTCAAAAACCGGAAACCGGCAGGCGGGTCAAGCAGCGACTTAGGGCGGTGCTGACCTTTGCCCATGCTCGTGGCTGGCGTACAACCGAGGCTCCCACCGATGCCTTGGCGGCAGGAAATGGGCTGCCTAAACAGAGAAGCGGAAAGCACCATGCCGCCATGCCTTACGCCGATGTTCCGGCATTTATCACCCGCCTTCGTGCAGCAGGAGGAACATGGGGAAGACTGGCGTTGGAGTTCGTCATCCTGACGGCCGCCCGTTCACAAGAGGTCCGGCTTGCGACATGGAGCGAGATCGACTTGGGGACAGGGTTATGGACCGTTCCTGCCGATCACATGAAAATGCGAATTGAACATGTCGTCCCGCTATCGCCCAATGCATTGGCCGTTCTTCACAGCGCCTCGGCGATCAAGCGAGAAGGAACAAACCTGATCTTCCCCGGCATGAACGGCGGTGCCATGTCCGATATGACCCTGCTCGGCGTACTTCGTCGCATGAAGGAGGCGACGACCGTGCATGGCTTCCGTTCGTCCTTTCGGACTTGGGTGGCCGAGGTGACGAACTTCCCCGGCGACGTGGCAGAAGCGGCGTTGGCGCACCAAAATCCCAACGAAGTTGAACGGGCCTATCAACGCGGTGGCATGCTCGACAAGCGCCGGAAGCTGATGGACGCGTGGGGGGCTTATTGTGCCACGGACCGCCAATCAACGAAAGTTGTCCCGATAACGAGGCGAGCTTGATCTGCGTTGGGTTGCTTATCGCAAATCACCAGCGGGGCATCCTGAGCAAAGTCAGCAATCCTGCGCTCCGCATGAACGGTGGGCGCGGGATGGTTCCCCAGACAAATTCGAGAGGGCTGCGGAGGCGGCCACTTCTCGAACCGATTACAGAGCGAATGGAGGCGCTAATTGGCCGACACCATAATCCACAGTTTTGAGCGGATCAGCTAAGATAGCTGCCGTTCGCACTGCCGACGAGTACGCGATGCGCTTGTACATACCCTGAAACGATGCGAAGTTTTGAACTTCAAATCAGGCATGTCAAAAGACGTCGTAATCGCGCGGTTCAAACGCTATCGTAGGGACATGGCTCCCCGCTAGAGGACAATATGACTAAGAAATCCGCCGCGCTGGCCGAAAAGCGAACCGATACCAAGGCCGATGAATACGCTTCAGAAAAGCAACCCGGGCGATCAAGCTGGATTACCGCAGACAGTAAGATAGCGGGAATAATGCAGGGCGATTCTGCGACCATGCTGAAGCAGCTGCCTGATGAAATCTTCAACGTCGCGGTTACCTCGCCGCCATACTACTGGGTGCGCGATTATGGCTATGACGGGCAGGTGGGCCATGAAGCGAGCGTGGATGCCTATGTCGAAGCCTTGATGAAGGTGTTTGATGAGGTAAAGCGGACCCTACACCCAGAGGGCGTTTTCTTTCTCAACATTGGCGACACCTATTATTCGGGCAACGGCCAGCCCCACGGGAGCGATCCGCGCAGTTCGTCACGCAATTTTGCGCGGAAAAAACTGCGGCCTGTCGATCAGTCAGGTTGGGACATCCCCAAAAAGTCGATGATTGGAGTACCATGGAAGGTCGCTTTTGCGATGCAGGCTCGGGGATGGACGTTACGGAGCGACATTATTTGGAACCGAGGCAACGCCTTTGTCGAGCCAACGGCCCGGGACCGACCTTACCGCCAATATGAGCATGTGTTCATGTTCTCTAAAAGC
>JBEVMZ010000244.1:0-14597 GCA_040508335.1 Sphingobium sp. | reverse complement strand
GCGTGCGAGCGCCGCTGCCGCTCTGCGCCGACGAGAGCTGTCACACGCGCGCCGATCTTGATCGGCTCGGCGGGTTCGATGCCGTCAATATCAAGCTCGACAAGGCGGGCGGGCTGACCGAGGCATTGGCGCTGGCGCAGGAGGCGCGGGCGCGGGGGTATCGCATCATGGTCGGCTGCATGCTCGGCACGTCGCTCGGCATCGCGCCCGCCGCGCTGGTGGCGCAGGGGGCGGACTGGATCGACCTTGACGGCGCACTGCTGCTGGCGCGCGATCGGCCGGGCGCACTGGCGATGGGGGAAGGGCAATTGCTTCCCGGCAGCCTTTGGGGCTTAGGCCGGGAAGCGGACACTCAGTAACCGACCGTGAGGCCGACCGTATAATATTTCGGGCCGACATTACCCTTTACCGCGACCTTCGGGAGCAGCGGCATGGCGATTGTCGCATAGGGGCGGATGTCGTCGGCAAAGCGCGCGCCAACGCCCACACGCGCCAGCATGGGTAGGCCCACCGTACCCTCGACCCGGCCATAAAGCTTCGTTGCGCCGTCGCGGATATAAACGCCCGCGCCCGGCGTCAGGCGAAAGGCGAGCACGTCCATCGCATAGCCCGCGCCCAACTCCGCGCCCCAGCGCCCTTCTGCACGGCCATAATTGGCCTCTGCGCCCAGGCCCTCGGCCTGCGCGGTAGACGCCATGCCGGCGAGCAGGAGCGCGCCGGCTCCGATGAGGCATTTGCCCATGCGCATATGATGTGATCCCTTTGACATATGGGCGGGGCCTAAGGTCCGCAGCCGAGACAGGGCAACGACAGCCATGACGGACCGGCCCCGAAACGCGGCGAGGCGTTACCCCTCTTCGCGCAATGTCTCGATGGGATGGTGGTCGGCATAGGGCATCACCGCGCGGCCGTCGGGCGCGGCGGTGAAGCTGGTCTGTGTGGGATAGGCGAACTCGATCCCCTCGGCATTGAACCGTTTCCAGATGGCAAGGCCGACCTGATGGCGCATCATGAAATAGTCGCGATCGTCGGGATCGGGCACGTCGAAATTAAGCTGATAGTCGAGCGAACTGGCGCCGAACTGGACGAGGCCGGCATTGACGAAGTCTAGCCCCTGCGCCTCCACGATCTCGCGCAGCATGTCGGGGATGGCTTCGGCCTTGTCCTCGGGCGTCTGGTAGATGATGCCGATGGCGTAGGTCACGCGCCGCTGGCTCAACGTCTGGAGGCTGGTGATCTCCTTTTGCAGCAGGCTGGCGTTGGAGATCACCTTGCGCTCGCCCGACGTGGCGCGCAGCCGCGTGCTTTTGAGGCCGATGCGTTCGACCCGCGCCGTCGTCTGGTCGTAGGTGATGATCTCGCCGCGCCGGAACGGACGATCGAAGATGATCGAGAGCGCGGCGAAAAGGTCGGAGAAAATGCCCTGCGCCGCAAGGCCGATGGCGATGCCGCCGATGCCGAGGCCCGCGACCAGGCCGGTGACGTTGACGCCCAGATTGTCGAGCACGACGATGGTCGCGATCGAAAATAGCGCCACCGTCACCAGCACGCGAATGAGGGACATGGCGTTGGCGAGCGTATCGCCATGAACATCGGCGACTGTGCGCCGCTCGATGAGGCCAAGAATGATCTCGCGCAGCCAGATCGCGACCTGGAAAACTGCGGCGATGATGAAGAAAAAGTCGATCGTCTTGAACAGTAGCGCCGGCGGATCGGCATAGCCCGCGACCAGCCGCGCCGACACCATGGTCATGAAGAAATGATTGGTCCGCCCGAACGCGCGGCCGAGCACGTTGGACAGGCCGAGCGTATCGCCCGGCTTGTCGCGCAACCGGCTGCCAAAGCCGCGAAGGCCCGCGAGCGCCAGATAGATGAGGCTGCCCGCGACGAAGGCGATGACGATGGCGAGCCAATGATCCGCCAGCCAGTCGAGCGTCTGCTGCCAGAAGGCGTTGAAATCGGGCGCACGGACCTTGGCGGTTGGGAGTACGTCCTTTTTGGCGGCCATGGTCTATCCTGCTGACTTGGGTGTCAGGCGGCCAGCGGCAGGGCCGACGCCTGGCTTTCGAGGAACGCGATCAATCCGCGTTCGTAGCGCGACAGATAGCGTGTCTGACGCGGGAGGCGAAGCCCCGTGCGCCATTCCGCCTGCGCCTTGGCATCCTTGCCCAGTTCGATCAATGCGGGATGGATATAGCTTTTGCGACTGATCGCCGGGGTATTGCCCAAAGCCTGCGCGACCGGGGCGATCATTTCCTTGAGCGAAACCGCGCCAAGGGAAAGCGTTTCGAACGCGATGGCCGATGCGCCCCAGGTGCGGAAATGCTTGGCCGTGAAACTGCCGCGCATGGCCTCGGCGATATAGGCGTTGACGTCGCCCGAACTGATCGGATGGCATTCCCCATCCTCGCCCAGATATTGGAACAGATGCTGGCCCGGCAAATCCTGCACCGCGCGCACGAACCGCAGTAGGCGCTTGTCGGTTACCGTGAGGTCATGTTCCTTACCCGACTTGGCGCGATAGCGCAGCCGCATCGCCTGTCCCTTGATATCGACATGACGGCGGCGCAGCGTGGTCGCGCCGAAACTCTTGTTCGCGGCCGCATATTGTTCGTTGCCGACGCGCACCTTGGCAAGGTCGAGCAGGCGGACCACCGCCGCGATCGTGCGCTCTTTGCGCAGGCCGCGTTTCGACAGGTCCGCCTCGATCCGCGCGCGCAGGCTGGGGAGGGCGAGGCCGAACGCTGCGCAGCCGGCATATTTCTCCGCCTCGCGCGCCGCGCGGAATTCGAGATGATAGCGATATTGCTTGCGCCCGCGCGCGTCGAAGCCGGTCGCCTGGATATGGCCGTGGGGCGAAGGGGAAAACCAGCAGTCGACATAGGCCGGCGGCATGCCGATCGCATTCAGCCGGTCGATTTCCTCGCGGTCGGTAATCCGGTTGCCGTCGCAATCATGATAGGCCCATCCGCGCTTCAATGCCTTGCGGCTGATGCCGGGGCCGCTGTCATCGCAATGGGTTAGCTCGTTCCTGGGCATGGTGTGACGCGGCGATCCTCTCTTTGCCGTGAACCCGCCGCCGATCGCTTCGTTCCGATCGCTCGTGCAGCTTGATGGTCAGAAAAGCTCATATTGCCCGCTGCCGCGCAGGGGCCAGCGTCCCAATATGTCGTGCCGCGTCCGGCCGACATGGCTGCATATCAGCACGAACTCCTCAACCCGCCAGCAAAAGCCAGGAACCAGACGGGATTCAGGCAGGCGCTGGCAGTAAAAGAGGGTCTGGTGCGGGCTGAAACGCCATTCAGGCCGGAACATCGCCCCAGCGCGCTTCATCGCTGCAGCGACCGCATGCTGAAGCGCACGCAGGCGCGGATTGCTGCGCGACGGTATCAGCGCTGCCGATCTTTCGCCGATGCTCAGCCGGTCCAGCGGAAGATCAAACCCGTCCGCCCGAACCGCCGTCGCCGTACGCATTAATGCCTTTATCACTGCATAGGGATAGATGTCATGGTCGGTTGCCAGCGCAAGTGTGACGTGCTGATGCTCCAGGGCAATTCTGCGTGTATTGTGCGCAAGGGTCGCGGCGAAATGATCGGTATGACGAGCGATAAGGGCGCTCGGCTTCAGCGCGAAAAATAGACGATACCGTACCGGTTTTGGTTTGTGATCACGCATGGGGCGTCCTCCGAATCGTTACATATGTTCTTTATATGTTCCTTTCCTGGTTCAGGCGAGATGGCTCGGGGACCCGCATTGTCCGCCGTGCGTTGGAGCGCACAGACAGGAGAGATGTCTATGAAACCGACCCTTGCGAGCCTCGCCGAAAAGATGCGCGACATCGACTTCGCGATGCTGTCCACGCACACGAACGGCGGCCAGATCGGCGCCCGGCCGATGAGCAACAATCGCGACGTCGATTATGATGGCGACAGCTATTATTTCACGACGGACGACAGCCTGATGGTGCAGGATATCGAACGCGATCCCAAGGTCGGCCTGACCTTTCAGGGCAAGGCCGGGCTGCTGCACATGCGCCCGTTCTTCATCGCGGTTGAAGGGGGCGCCGCACTGATCCGTGATCGCGCGGCGTTCGACGCGCATTGGAATGCCGATCTCGACAAATGGTTCGAGCAGGGCGCGGATACGCCTGGGCTGGTGATGATCAAGGTCAGCGCCAAGCGCATCCATTATTGGGACGGCGAAGACGAGGGCGAACTGGACGTTTCATGAGGGGGAACCCCGTTCGCCCGCTTAGCGAAGCACGGCCGCGCAAGTGGGCGCGGCTGTTGCTTGCGGGTGCCTATGCCTTTGCCGGCGTCGCGCACCTTGCGCGCCCGGCTGGCTTCGTCGCCATCACGCCCGAATGGGTGCCCGCGCCCGAAACGGTGGTCGCGTTGACCGGGATCGCGGAACTTGCCGGTGCGGCGGGGTTGATGGTCCCGCGTCTTCGCCCGGCAGCAGGGGTCGGGCTGGCGCTCTATGCGCTATGCGTGTGGCCCGCCAACATCAACCATGCGGTCAATGGCATCACGCTCGGCGGCGTGCAGCTTGGCTGGGCCTATCATGCGCCCCGGCTGGCGCTGCAACCGCTCATCATCTGGTGGGCCTTGTGGGCGAGCGGCGCAATCGACTGGCCGTTCAGGCGGCGTCCGGCCTAAACCGCGATCAGCGCGTAGGGCCGACCGAACTTCTCGTCGACGACGAATTGCGCGCAATTATAGACAGGCACCCCGCGCGGCGTCTTGCCCTCGAACGCGCCGCGATGGGCGTGGCCGTGGACCGCGATCTTCACATTGTCGAAGCGGTCGATCGCCTCGGCAAGTCGCGACGAGCCGAGGAAGGGAAAGATTTCGGGGGGCTCGCCCTGTACCGTGTCGACCACCGGCGCATAGTGCAGCACCGCGACCGTGCGTTCGGTCCGCAGAGAACGCAGCGCATTTTCGAGCTTTCGCGCTTCGTTGATCGATTCCTCGACGAAATGCTTGATCGCGCCTTCGCCGAACGCACCGAGTTCGCCCCGGCCGAAGCCGCCGACAAAACCCTTCACCCCGGCGAAACCGACGCCCTTGATCTCGACCGCCTGATCGTCGAGCACGGTGACGCCCGCTTGCGTCAGGATGCGCACGACTTCCTCGGGCTGGCCGCATTCATAGTCGTGGTTGCCCAGCACCGCGACCACCGGGATGCTCGCATGACGCAGGTCTTCGGCGAGGATTTCCGCCTCGCGCGACTTGCCGAAATTGGTGAGGTCGCCGCACAGCGCCAGCACATCCGCCTTGTCCGATATCTCCTCGAACATCGCCCGATATCGGTTGTGCGACGTGTCGTTGACATGCAGGTCGCCGATGGCGGCGAGGGTCAGGCTGCCCGGCGGGGCGACGTCACTTGTTGCGATCATGGCTTTCCTCCAGTCCCTTGCCCACGACGTCGGCAAAGCCCCATTCGGTGATGTCGACCAGATAGTCGCGCGGGCTGAGCAACCGGCCGCGGCACACGCGGATATTGGGCACGGGCAATTCGGCGCGCGTTTGCAACCGGCCCAGTAGTTCCTCGAACAGCCAGAGCGGGATGCAATGGCGTTCGGTCGGATAGATGAAACGGAAATTGAGCAGCTGGATCAGCAGCACTTCCCAATGCAGCTCCATCGCGTCGAGCAACCGCTGCCAATCGATCGCTTCATGCTGTTTGAGGATCATGTGCGCGACGTCCGCGCCATCGTAACGATAGCGATCCTGGATGAAGAGTTTCGAGAGGATGAACTCGGTCGGCGGCGTGATGCGGACGCGCGTGCCGTAGACTTCGGCATAGGACGCGTCGCGAAACCATTCTTCCGTCACCGGCAGGCTGGCCGACGAGATATTGTAGATCACGTCGAAGAAGTTGCTGCCCTTCCAGACCTTGCCGATCCAGCGCTCGTCCTCGAACTCGACCTCATGGCCCAGATGCTTGAAATGCGCGAGGATGCGCGGCGCGTCGCCGGCCTTGCAGAAGACGTCGAGATCCTTGGTCGGGCGCATGATGCCGGTATGGCAGCCCAGCGCATAGGTGCCCGACAGCATGAAGGGGACGCCGGAATCGACCAGTTCCCGAAGGCTCTCGGCATAGAATTCGGCAGCTTCGGGCGGCGGATCGAAATTTCCGGATTGGGGCGTCATGCGGACCCTTCGGGGCTTGGTTGAGCAAAATGAACGGGCGGCGCGGGCGGGTGTTCCCCGCCATCTTGTCTTTCGGCGGCGGGAGCCTAGTGTGACGCGCCTGCCGCGCCGCTCGCTGATGATCGCGCGATCCTTCAAAGGAATATGCGATGGTCCGACACCTCCCCTGGCTCCTGACGGCGATCGTCGGTGCAGTCTCGCTGGGCGTGGTGGCGGTGTCGCGGGGGGAGGCGGTGAACGCGCTCTGGATCGTCGTCGCGGCGGTCTGCACCTTCCTTGTCGCCTATCGCTATTATGCGCTGTTCATTGCGCGCAAGGTCATGCGGCTGGACCCGGCAAAGCCGACGCCGGCGATCCGCCGCGCCGACGGGCTCGACTATGTCGCGACCGACCGCGCCGTGCTGTTCGGCCATCATTTCGCGGCGATCGCGGGGGCGGGGCCACTGGTAGGACCCGTGCTGGCGGCGCAGATGGGCTATCTGCCGGGCACGCTATGGATCATCGTCGGCGTCGTGCTGGCGGGCGCGGTGCAGGATTTCATGATCCTCTTCATCTCCATGCGCCGCGACGGCAAGTCGCTGGGCGAACTCATCCGCATGGAAATGGGCCAGGTGGCGGGCACGATCGCGCTGTTCGGCGCCTTCATGATCATGGTCATCATCCTGGCCGTGCTGGCGCTGATCGTGGTCAAGGCGCTCGCCGAAAGCCCATGGGGCATGTTCACCGTCGCGGCTACCGTGCCGCTCGCCATGTTCATGGGGGTCTATACCCGCTGGATCAGGCCGGGACGGATCGGGGAGGTTTCGCTACTTGGTCTGATCGGCCTGATCGCGGCGATCGTCTATGGGCAGGCGATCGCGGCGTCGCCGGTCTGGGGTCCGGCCTTCACCTTTACGCCGGTGCAGCTTTGCTGGATATTGATCGGCTATGGCGCGGTCGCGTCGGTACTGCCTGTGTGGTTGCTGCTCGCGCCGCGCGACTATCTGTCGACCTTCCTCAAGATCGGCGCGATCGCCGCGCTCGCCATCGGCATCGTCATCATGGCGCCGCCGCTCAAGATGCACGCCGTTACGCAGTTTGCCGGCGGCGGCGGACCGGTATGGTCGGGCGGGCTCTTTCCTTTCCTCTTCATCACCATCGCCTGCGGCGCGGTGTCGGGTTTCCACGCGCTGATCGCCAGCGGCACGACGCCCAAGCTGATCGCCAGCGAGGCCCATGCTCCCGCGATCGGGTATGGCGCGATGCTGATGGAGGCATTCGTGGCGATCATGGCGCTGGTGGGCGCGTCGATCCTCGATCCGGGCATCTATTTCACGATGAACAGCCCGGCCGGCGTCGTCGGCACTGACGCTGCGAGCGCGGCCGCCGCCGTCACCGCCATGGGCTTTCCGATCTCGCCCGAACTCATCACTCAGACGGCGCGCGACGTCGGCGAGCATACGATCATCTCCCGCGCGGGCGGCGCGCCGACGCTGGCGGTGGCGATGGCGGAGATATTCTCGCATGTCTTCGGCGGGCCGGGAATGAAGGCCTTCTGGTATCATTTCGCGATTCTTTTCGAGGCGTTGTTCATTCTGACCGCCGTCGATGCGGGCACGCGCGCCGGGCGCTTCATGCTTCAGGATTTGATCGGTCTCGCCGTGCCGCGCTTCAAGGATGGCGGCGGTCAGGCGCCCGGCATCATCGCCACGGCATTGACGGTCGCGGCCTGGGGCTTCTTCCTCTATCAGGGCGTCACCGACCCATTGGGTGGGGTCAATACGCTCTGGCCGGTGTTCGGCATTTCCAACCAGATGCTCGCTGCCATCGCGCTGATGTTGGGAACGGCGGTGCTGCTGCGGATGAAGCAGGATCGCTATGCCTGGGTGACGGCGATCCCCTGCGCATGGCTGCTCATCTGCACGCTGTCGGCGGGATGGCTGAAGCTGTTTTCCGCCGATCCCAAGGTTGGTTTCCTCGCGCACGCGCAGCTTTTTGGGGATGCGGCCGCATCGGGCGCGGTACTGGCCCCCGCCAAGTCGATGGCCGAGATGCGCGCGATCGTCTTCAATGACCGCGTGGACGCGTTATTGGTCGGCATCTTCCTGATCGTCGTGCTGGCGCTGCTCGCCTTCACCATCCGCACCTGCCTTGCCGCCCGGCGCGCCGACGGACCGACGGCGCAGGAAATACCGCCGCAGATGGTGGCGGCGGAATGAGCGGGCTGTTCGACACGCTGCGGCGGACCGCACGGCTGATGGTCGGGCTGCCCGACTATGACGCTTATCTGCGGCACATGGCGCAGCATCATCCGGATCGCCCGACGATGGACCGCGTCGCTTTCTTCCGTGATCGGCAGGAAGCGCGTTATGGCGGCAAGAATGGCGGGCGCTGTTGCTAGGGGTGTCTAGCGCCGCGCGTTGAAGCCGGCGATCATGCCGGCGGCTATCGACAGCGCGATCTCCGCCGGCCCGATCGCGCCGATGTCGAGGCCGGCCGGGCCGTCGATGCGCGCGAGGTCGTCGGGCAAAAAGCCGAGCGCGCTTAGTCGCTCCAGCCGCGCGGCGTGGCTTTTGCGCGATCCCAGCGCTGCGACATAGCCGGTGGGCGCGCGAAGCGCCGCGACCAGCGCGGGATCGTCGATCTTGACGTCATGACTTAGCGTGACGACGGCCGTCGATTCGCCGGGCAAGCGCGCGGCGACGGCTTCGTCCGACCAGCGGTCGTCCAACTCCACGCCGGGGAAGCGTTCCCCTGTCAGGAAACGCCCGCGCGGGTCGATGACGATGGGCGTGACGCCGATCGCCTGCGCCAGCGGGACGAGTGACTGGGCGATCTGCACCGCGCCGATGATGAGCAGGCGGCGAGGCGGATCGTAGCGGTTCTGGAACAGGCCGTCGCCCATGCCCTCGCGCGTCAACCCGGTGTCGAGATCGGTAAACAAAGTCACCGCCCTGCCGCCCTGCCGCCCTCCCTCGATCCGGTCGAACAGGTCGGGCGCGAAACCCTGCGCGCTTACCGGCTGCACCAGCACGGCGATTTCGCCGCCGCACGGCAGGCCGACCTCCCAGGCGTCGCCATCGGCCACGCCATAGCTTTGCAGATGGGCAGGCCGTCCGGCGATGACCTCTGCGGCCCGTTGCAGCACGTCGGTTTCGACGCAGCCGCCAGAGATGCTGCCTTCGAACCGGCCATCCTCATGGACCAGCATATGGCTGCCACGTGGGCGTGGCGCCGATCCCCAGGTCGATACCACGGTCGCGAGCGCCAGACGCGCCCCGCGCCACTCGATGCCCTTGCGGATTACCGCGTCATTGTCGTTCAAGCCTTTGCGCTCCTTGGCGGTCCGGCACGTCACATAGGATGCGCGAAGCGCCAGTCCAAGGCGTCGCCTTGCTTCAATGCAGCCGCCGTCCGGTCCATACGACGCGGCCGACAATGTCGACGAGGCCGGGGTCGATGTCGGTCCAGTCGGGATAATGGGCGTTGTCGGACAATATGCTGAATCGCCCCCGCAGTGGCCCAAGCGCAACCCGCTTCACCATCAGCACGCCGTCGAGCCGCAGCACGTAGACGCCATCGCGCAGCCGTTCCGCGCCGTCGTCATGATCGACCATGATCTCATCGCCATCGCTCAGCGTCGGGGCCATCGATTCGCCATCGACGCGGATGATCGACACATGCTGAGGCCGCACGCCCAGATGGCGTAGCCACGCCGCGTCGAACGCCATGACGCCCTCCGCGCGCTCGTCATCGTCCAGCGACCCCGCGCCCGCCGATGCGCCCAGCGCCAATCGCGGCACCGATACAACGACCGGCTTGCCCTTCAGCCGGGGCAGGGCTGGGGACGAGGTCGGCAGCCCGCCCAGCGCCTCTTCGCCCACGCCATAATAGCGGGCCAGCGTCCGGCGATCCGCCTCGTCCAGCTTGCGCGGGGTGCCGCGCTTGATGAACTGCTGGATATAGGCCGGGTTACGGCCAAGCAGCCGGGAAAGGTCGGCATAATTGTCACCGCGTTCAGCGATTAGACGGTCGAGCAGGGTGCGCGCATCTTCATCCATAAAATGTCCATAATGATAGGAATCTTCCTAGACAAGTAGGAAATAGTGAAAGAGATAGGAATAAGCCTATCGATTCTCGGCAGGCGGGGGCAAGATCAGAGGGAGACGGGACGCCATGCTGCTGCGCGCTATCGAAAAATTCATTCACGAAACTGGCATTCCGCCAACCCGCTTTGGACGCGACAGCGTGCGCGACCCGCGCCTGGTCTTCGACCTGCGGCGCGGCCGCGAACCGGGTGATCGGATGCGGAAAAGGGTGGAACATTTCATGAACACATATCGCAGGAGCGTGGCCGGATGACAAGCATGGCTCCAACTTTTCCGATCCATAATGGCGGAGACCGGATCGATATAGGAAAAAGGCGCGGCGATCCGCTGCCACGCCTGCTGCATCAGCTGACGGCGCGGGGCGGTGGGCAGACCCAGTTTCTACATGTCGCCAGCAGGCCATGGGCAAGCGCCCTGTTTCAGGGGCGCCGCCATCTGGTCGATATGATGCTGGTCGGCGACGATGCCGAGGCGCGTGCCGATCGCTTTGCGGCCGGATTGGGCGAGGCGCAGTGGTCGCTCGCCGGTCATTTTGTCGCGGACATCACGGTCGATGCTCGTGAGCCGAACGAGCAGGGCGTCAAACTTACGTTGAGCGCCCTCACGATCGAGGATTGGTAGGGCCGAGAATTGGTAAGGGTTCTCAGCGCGCGCGTCCGGTGATCCCGCGCAATGTGCCGAGCGCGGCACGCAGCGCCCCGTCGACCTCGTCGGCGACCGACGCGCGGACCGGCACCGCTTCCGCGGGCGGCAGGGCGGCAAGCACCGGCGCGGGCGCGCCCTCATGGTCGGCAGGGGAAGAGGCGGGCGCTGCCTGTGCCTGCCTCTCGGCGCCGCGGGCGCGCAGGCCGCGTTCGAGCCGGTCGGTCAGTTCGGACAGCGAAAGCTCATGCGTCGGGGCGTCGTCGCGAACCGCATCCTGGCTCGAAACAGTAGGTTCCTCGATGGGCGTCTCATGGACGACAGGCTTCGGTATGAAGGCTGCAGGCGCGGCGCCGAGGTCGGTTACGGCTTCGGGGACTGCATCGAACGGGCCTCGCAGCGCTACGCTCGACAGGGGGGCGGGGGCCGTCGACAGGGGGAGCCCAAGCGGGGCCTCGACAGGATTTTCCCGCCGCGCGGGGTTTGCAATCTGCGCTTCCTGATCATCGACGCGCGGAAATATGTCGAGCCCGCCAAAATCGCGGCTGGCGAAGATGGGTGCGCGCGCGGGCGCGTCAGGATGGGCGTCAGCGCGGCGAAGCGCGGGGGCGGGCTGCTCTTCGGCGGCCGATGGAACACTGCGGATCGGCGTTTTTACCGGACCAGCGCGCCCCCGTGCGAGGGCGGTCAGCTTGGACAGTGCAAAACCCATGATGCTTTCTCCTACGGCGCTCTTCATGCGCCCCTTGTCTTCGATTCGGGCGATCGCCCTGCTTGTTCTTCGGCTAAGTGCGGCGACGAGCCCGAAGGCCATCAACCCGGTAAAGATTGCCATTATGGCCCGCGCCTTGAGCCCCAGCGGCGGGGCAGCGGCGGGAAAGGATTCCGACAGGCCCGCCGAAGCCACGATCATTTCGAGCAAGCCGACAGGGGTCGAAAGCAAGATCAGCGCGGCGGCCGCCCCGGCGAGACTCGCCATCGCCCAGCGCCTCCACCGCCCATGCTTCCTTCGCGAAACCCGCACCGTCCATCCCTTTCAGGCCACCGCGCGCGCCCTGCCCGATTGGGCGAGGAGCCGTTGGTAAACTGGCTCGTAACGCAAAATGTTTGACGACCAGTTACGCTCCCGTTCGACAAATGCGCGCGCGGTCTCGCGCCGCGTCTCCCAATTCGAACGGTCGGCGAGCAGGGCGCCGAGCGCGCGGGCGATGGCGGCGGGGTCGTCGGGCGTGAACAGGGTGCCGGTCACGCCATCCTCGATCAGTTCGCGATGCCCGCCGACGCTGGACGCGGCCACCAGCTGCCCCTGCGCCATTGCCTCGAGCGGCTTGAGCGGCGTCACCAGTTCGGTGAGCCGCATCGCCTTGCGCGGATAGGCGAGCACATCGATCTGCGCATAATAATCCTCGACTTGCGTATGGGGCACACGGCCGATGAAGAGGATGCGGTCGGCGAAGGGTGAAGCCGTCGCCTGCGCGCGCAGCGCCGCCTCCATCGGCCCGCCACCGACGAGCAGCAGCTTCGCCTTGGGCCGTGCGCGCACAAGTCGGGGCATGGCAGCGATCAGATCGTCGAGCCCCTCATAATCATAGAAACTGCCGATGAAGCCGACGACTTCGGCGCCCTCCAGCCCGAGCCTGCGCGTCAACTGCGGGTCGCGCGGGACCGGCGCGCCGAACTGGTCCATATCGACCCCATTGGGCGATACGACGATCTTGGCAGGGTCGACGCCGCGCGCGATGAGGTCACCGCGCAACCCCTCGCAGATCACCGCGATCGCATCGGCCTGGCGCACCGCATGGCTTTCGAGCTGGCGCGTCAGCCAGTAACGCGGGCTACCCTCCATTCCCGTGCCATTGCCGACGGCGGCGTCTTCCCAGAAAGCGCGAATCTCGTAGACGAGCGGAATGCCATGCCGCCGCGCGACTCGCTGTGCGGCGATGGCGTTCAGCACCGGGGAGTGGGCGTGCAATATGTCGGGTCGCCATTGCCGCACCAGCGCGTCGATCGCATCGGCATGAGCCGCGATGTCGCGCCACTCGCGCACCAGCGCATTGCCGCGTGCGGCTTTGCCGGGCGTGCGGTGAAAGGTCAGGCCATCCACCGCTTCTTGGCTTGGACCGGCGGCGCTGTGCCGATGTCCGGTTATGCCGCGCACGTCCCAGCCGCGCGCGGTTTGCGCGCGCAGGATCGCACGAGTGCGAAAGGTATAGCCGCTATGCAGCGGCAGACTGTGGTCGAGCACGTGAAGGATGCGCGTCATGGGATCAGCCTTAGCCATAAAAGGTTTAACGCCCCGTCAACTCTGTTGGGCTAGAGGCAGGATCGTGGCCATGGACGAGTTTTCTTAACCGATGATCGATGCCTTCACTTTGCTGGTCACGCATGGCCTGATTTTCCTCGCCGCCTGGCGCCTGATGAAACGCGACGATCTCGACCGCGATCCGCCGGTCGGCGAAACGGACCCTCGTTCCGATGCGTGATCTGTTCTTCATCGCCTTTCTCGGGCTGTTTTTCCTGATCGGGTTTCGCCGGCCTTTTCTGCTGGTGATCATCTATGCCTATATCGACATCGTTTCGCCGCAGCGGCTGAGCTATTATCTGCTCAATTCCATTCCCATCTCGGCCATTGCCTTTGCATTGGCGGCCGGGTCGTGGCTGCTCGTCGACGACAAGAAGGACTGCCGCTTTTCGTTGCGGCAGGGGCTGTTGCTGATCCTGCTCGGCTGGTGCGGTTATACGACGCTCAACGCCGCCTTTCCGCTGGAGGCGGCGGACAAATGGAATTGGGTGTCCAAATGCCTGATCTTCGCGATCTTCCTGCCGCTGGTCCTGCGTACCAAGCTGCGGCTCGAAGCGCTTGCGCTGATGATGGTGCTGTGCGCGAGCACGATCATCATGAACGGCGGCATGAAGACAGTGCTTTCGGGCGGCGGCTATGGCGTGCTCAACCTGATGGTCGACGACAATAGCGGCTTGTACGAGGGCAGCACCATTTCCACCGTCGCCATCGCGATCATCCCGCTCATCTGGTGGCTGGCGCGCTATGGCACCATATTTTCGCCCGACGATTGGCGGGTCAAGGTGGTCGCTCTGGGGCTGGGCGGTTCCTGCCTGCTGATTCCGATCGGCACGGAGACGCGCACGGGCCTGCTGTGCATCGTCCTGCTCGCGGGCCTCGTCATCCTGCGGTCGAAGCGGCGTTTCGTTTATGGGCCGCTTTTGCTGTTCGCCGGGCTGATCGCCATCCCCTTCCTGCCGGCCAGCTTTACCCAGCGCATGCAGACGATCGAGACGCATAGCAGCGACCAGAGCGCCTCGACGCGGGTGGCGGTGTGGCTGTGGACGATCGACTATGTGAAGCAACATCCGGCCGGGGGCGGTTTCGAGAATTATCTCGCCAACAGCTTCACCTATGTGACGCCGATGGTGATGACCGAGGGCGGGAGCACGCGCGTCGAGAACCAGCGCGTCACCGACAAGGGCCGCGCCTATCACAGCGCCTATTTCGAGATGCTGGGCGAACAGGGCTACTTTGGCTTCTTCCTCTGGGCGATGGTCCACCTCATCACCCTGATCCGCACCGAAATGATCCGCAGGCGGCATGCGCGTGATGCCGATCCCGCCAATCGCTGGATCAGCCCGCTCGCGCTTGCGCTGCAACAGGGGCATCTCGTCTATCTGTTGGGCGCGCTGTTCATCGGCATCGCCT
>JBEVMZ010000231.1:0-6816 GCA_040508335.1 Sphingobium sp. | reverse complement strand
CCGACGACACACTGGTCGATCTACTGCGCGCGCGCGGCATGGACATAGCCCGCCGCACCGTCGCCAAATATCGCGAGGCGCTCGGCATCGGCTCATCGGTCCAGCGCCGCCGGCAAAAGGCGCTGCAGGGCCGCGCCGCCTAGCCGGCAGAGTATCGAGCGGCAACGTCTGGAGGGGTCCGGCCACGCGCGCGCGGTGAGCGGACGGTTCAACATTTCCCCTGCGCCTTGAGCCGGCGATGATGGACGTCCACCTGCTGCTGTGCGGCACGGAAAGCCGTCGCCGCATCCGTCTTGCGTTCCCGGCTGCGATATTGGTTGACGATGACGTTGCCGTCCGCCTCCGATATCTTGCCCAATGTACATTTCGCGCCGGCACTCTGCGCGCCGAGGCGGCTGAAAAGCGCGGTCTTCGCTTTCCACTCACCCTTTTCGCCACCCTTGTAGCGATGGTTGGTCGTATTCGCCCAACCGGGCACATGATTATAGTCCTGCGCCGATACCGGCGCGGCAACGCCGCCCAGCGCAAACAGGATGGCAGCACCGCTCAAACCATATTTTGGCATATGTCCTCCAGCCATGGCCCGCCAGGTCCGCTTGCGGGCTACCTGACATATACGTCCGCCACGGATATCGGGTTTCGTCCCTGGCGAGTTCACCCCTTGACCCCGCACCCCCGCCCGGCAACAGCATGCCCCGTACTGCATAAGGGTCGCCTCCCCATGTCCATCGCCTATCTCAACGGCACCTATCTTCCGCTCGAACAGGCGAAAGTGTCCGTCCTCGATCGCGGTTTCCTTTTCGCCGACGGGGTCTACGAGGTTGCGGCGGTCATCGACGGACGCCTGATCGACAGCGACGCCCATCTCGCCCGCCTCGCCCGCTCGGCGCATGCGCTAGGCATCGCCCTGCCGCTCGGACCCGCCGAGATCGAAGCCGCGCAGAAGCAGCTGATCGCCCGCAACGCGCTAGAAGAAGGTCTTGTATACCTCCAACTGACGCGCGGCGCAGACGCGGCCCGCGACTTCCTCCCCTCGCCCGAAACGCTGCCGACTCTCGTCATGTTCGTCGCCCCCAAAGCCTTTCTCGACGTGCCCGCCGTCAAAAGCGGCATCGCGGTCGCCACCATGCCCGATCTGCGCTGGGCGCGGCGCGACATCAAGAGCGTCGGCCTGCTCGCGCAGGTGATGGCCAAGCGGGAAGCAGCGGCGCGCGGCTGCCAGGAAGCCTGGATGGTCGAGGACGGCCACGTCACTGAAGGCGCCTCCTCCACCGCCTTCATCGTCACCGACGAAGGCATCGTCACCCGCACCTACAGCCAGGCCGTGCTTGCGGGATGCACCGGCATCGCCATCAATGCGCTGGCGCAGGAAAGCGGCCTGGCCGTCATCCGCCGCCGCTTCACGGTCGCAGAAGCAGTCGCCGCCCGCGAAGCCTTCATCGCCAGCGCCTCGACGCTCTGCCTCTCGGTCGTGCGGATCGACGGGCAGGCGATCGGCGACGGCGTGCCCGGCCCGGTCGCGACGCGGCTGCGCGCGCTCTATATCGACTTCGCCCGCCGCACGGCGCGCTAGCGCCTATGCGAAGCAGGCGGGATGGTCCGCTGGCTCGAAAAAATGCGGCATGCAAAGGAAAGATGGAGCCTCGCGGCTTGCATTTTCGGAACAAACCATGTCCATTCTGGACATATAGATGGTTAATCGACGCTTGGCATTCGATCCGGAACCGCCCCATTGCGGGGAGACCTGGCGGGGTTGCCGACGGAAGCGAGGAGACCGTTGCGGAAGAAAATCGCCGGACCCGAGAGAGTTTGGAGATAACCCGGGCTGCACGCCGCCATAATGGCGCATAAGTCGAGAACAGATCAGGCACGGAACAGCAGATATGACGGATCATCTTATTCAGCCCCTTTCCACGACCTCCGACGCTTTCCCCTTCGGCCAGGCCGACCATCGCCCCGGCCTGCTCGTCATCATGGACGATCCCGCACAGCGCGATCTTGCAACGATGGCGGCGGGTTCGGGCTATCGCCTGCTCGACACCGTCGCCGTGGCTGACGCCGCCGCGCGGCTCGACATGCAGATCGGCTGCGACTGCGCGCTGCTCTTCTGCGCCGGCGACGCGGTGATGCTCGAGCGGCTGATCGTTCAGGTCGAAACCGTCGCGATCCAGAAGGATATGGCGCTCATCGTCGCGGCGGATCTCGACCATGTCGATCTTGCCTATGCCTGCCTGCGCGACCCTGCCTCGCTGCTGCTGTGCCAGCCGCGCGCGATCGACCTGGTCGGCGCCCTTGCTGCCAAATGGCGCGACACCGACACGCGCCAGCAGCTCCACGACGTCACCCATGATGGCGAGGGTCGCCGCCTCCAGCTTCTGAGCGAAGAGGTCGATCGCATCGCCCGCACGCTGGAGGCACTGACGCAGGGACGGCCGGCCGCGGCGCCCTCCTTTCACCCCGGCCCGCGCATCTCCGACACGGCGAGCGACTATATCGGCATGCCCGCGCTCGCGCCGATCGGCAAGGTCGCCGGCCCCGATCCCGCGCCCGTCACCGCGCAAAAGGTGCGCGATCTGCTACGCGCCCGGCGGATGCGCGCCGATTTCCTGCCCGGCGACCTGTTCGCCGATCCCGCCTGGGACATGCTGCTCGACCTCTACGCCGCGCGGCTCGATCATGAACGCGTCTCGGTCTCCAGTCTCTGCATCGCCTCGGGCGTGCCCCCTACGACCGCGCTGCGCTGGATCAAGACGCTGACCGACGCCGGCATCGTCCTGCGCCAGCAGGACCCGCATGATGGCCGCCGCGTCTTCATCGCCCTGACCGACGCCACCGCGCAGCATCTGGCGAACTGGTTCGCCGCCAGTCGCCGCTATCTGTGCGGCGAGGGGTAAGGGGGCGACGCCATCCTCTTGACCCGCGCCACATTGCGCCTGGAGCTGCGGCCCGTCTGGCAGCGCGATGCGGCTGATGCAAACGTCCCGCCCGCCGACCCGGCACATCAATAGCCGCTCGGCGACGTCGTGCAGCAGCCACTGAGGCGAAAGCGCCAATATTGGCGATGTTACGAAAGAGGCGTCTGGCTCGGACTTGTCGTCACCATCGCAAACAGCGGCGCGATGGAAAGCCCTTCCACGATCCCGTGCCTACAGACGGACCAACAATCTATCGTCGCTCGAACGAGCGGCCAGCGCGACCTGATCGACAACCAATGCCCGCAAGCGTCGCCTAACCCGTAAGAAGCAGACAGAAAAAAAGGCCTGCAGCGCCATTGACGCGCTGCCGGCCTTTTAACAGCTCCCGAGGGAGACTTGCTTAGTTGCTGTCGGGATCGTCGTCATTGTCCGAGAGAACGATAGCGCCGCCAACGATTGCAACAGTGGCGAGCACGCCGATAATGATGGTTGGCGCCAGCTTGCTCGCCTTTTTGGGACTGGTCACAGCTTTGACACCCGTCGCAGCGCGCGCAGGCGAGAGAGCTGCGGCGGAGTTCGCCAACACGGGCGTGGTCGAAAGGCTCAGCACCGCAGCTGCGGCCATCAATGTCTTCAGGTTGCGCATTAATTACCCCCCTAATAGTAGATCTTGACTGGGTGCTTCCCATAGATTTGCCGGAGGGTCAATATAATGGTTACATAGCACAGCTATATACGATCCTGTAACGACCACAAAAAACTGCGCTAAACTTTCAGCAGAAGCCGGAGCAACTGCTGATTGACCGCTTACGACATGCGCTTGCACATCCTTGCGTAGCGTCATGCGGACGGACGCAGGCTGTGACGGGCGAGTTTTGGTCGGGACTATGTCGGGACCCCGTAGTGCCGCTCTGTTCCGCGAACGCGCAGTTGACGGGCGCGAAAAAGCGCCTAAAAGCGCGGAAATCCCTGGTCGGGGCGATTAGCTCAGTTGGTAGAGCGTCTCGTTTACACCGAGAATGTCGGCGGTTCGAGCCCGTCATCGCCCACCACCCGCGCCTCTTCTGTCACGGCCATTGCCGCGTGCGGCGCGCGCTGCTAATCGCTGACCCCATGATTCAGCCGCCCGAAATCATCCGCGTCCCCAAGTCCCGCGTCGCCTGCGACGGATCGGGCGACATCCCCGCCGCACTCGGCCATCCGCGCGTGTTCCTGGAAATCGACGAACATGGCTATGTCGACTGCGGCTATTGCGACCGCCGCTTCGTGCTGATCGGCGGCGCGGCCGACACGCCCGACGTCGGCACCCTCCCCGACATCGCCTCGGGCGCCAGCCTTTAAGGCGCACGAAAAGCGCGGCCGCCGGCCCCTTACGCAAAGCTGCGCCCGCGCCTATATCGACGGCATGACCGATCTCGCCCCCCAGTTCACCGACGCCCGCGGCCTGCTCTATCGTCCCGGCCTGCTCGACCCCGAAGCCGCCCGCCGGCTGACGGCAGAGGCGCTCGCCGCCTGCGACGATGGCGAACTCTACCTCCAGTACCGCGCAGCTGAGAGCTTCGGCTTCGACGACGGCCGGCTCAAGACCGCCGACTATTCGACCGATGCGGGCTTCGGCCTGCGCGGCGTGTCGGGGGAGATGACCGGTTTCGCCCACGCCAACGAACTGTCCGAAGCCGCGATCCGCCGCGCCGCGCAGACGCTCGCCCTGCTCGATCCGGCGAAGGACGCGCCCGCCCCGCCGCCTGCGCGCACCAACCGCCATCTCTACACCGACGCCAACCCGCTCGAACTCGTACCCTTCGCCGAAAAGGTGACGCTGTGCGCCGCGATCGACGCCGCCGCCCGCGCCCGCGACCCGCGCGTCGCGCAGGTGTCGGTCAGCCTCTCGGGCAACTGGTCGGTGGTAGAGATCGTCCGCCCCGACGGCTTCACCGCCACCGACATCCGCCCGCTCGTGCGCCTCAACGTCAGCATCATCGTCGAGGAAAACGGCCGCCGCGAAACCGGCAGCTTCGGCATCGGCGGCCGCTATCTCTATGACGAGGTGATGGAGCCCGCGATCTGGAACCGCGCCATCGACGAAGCCCTTTCCCAGGCCCGCACCAACCTGCGCTCCGTCGCCGCCCCGGCCGGCGAGATGACCGTGCTGCTCGGCCCCGGCTGGCCCGGCGTGCTCGTCCATGAAGCGATCGGCCACGGCCTTGAGGGCGATTTCAACCGCAAGGGCACCAGCGCCTTTTCCGGCCGCATCGGCCAGCGCGTCGCCGCCCCCGGCGTCACCGTCGTCGACGACGGCGCCATCGCCAACCGCCGCGGCTCGCTCAGCATCGATGACGAAGGCACGCCGACGCAGGAGAATATCCTGATCGAGGACGGCATCCTGCGCGGCTATATGCAGGACCGCCTCAACGCCCGCCTCACCGGCGTCGCCCCCACCGGCAACGGCCGCCGCGAAAGCTATGCCCATGCGCCGATGCCGCGCATGACCAACACCTTCATCAAGGGCGGGCAGGACGACCCCGCCGAACTCCTCTCCCGCATGAAGTCGGGCATCTTCGCCAAGAGCTTCGGCGGCGGCCAGGTCGACATCGTCTCGGGCAAGTTCGTCTTCTCCTGCACCGAAGCCTATAAGGTCGTGGACGGCAAGCTTGGCGACCCGATCAAGGGCGCGACCCTGATCGGCGACGGCCCCAGTGCGCTCACCCGCGTCATCGGCGTCGGCAACGATTGGGCGCTGGACGAGGGCGTGGGCATGTGCGGCAAGGGCGGTCAGAGCGTGCCCGCCGGCGTCGGCCAGCCCACGCTGCTGATGGAAGGACTCACCGTCGGCGGCACCGCCACCTGATCGCGGCGAGCGGCGTGGCGGGAACCTGAAAGCCCGCCCGACGCTTGAACAGCGCATGACAGAGCGAAGCCAGAGCCAGGACGCCGTCACCGCCCCCTGGGCCACCGATCTGCTCAACTTCTGGTTCGGGCAGGTGGGCGAGGCCGGCTGGTGGAGCCACGACCCCGCGCTCGACGCCGCCTGCACGGCCCGCTTCGCCGACCTTTGGGCGGCGCAGCGCACCCGCCCGGCGGCCGATTTCCTCGACCGCGCCGATCATGCCCTCGCCGCGATCCTCCTCTTCGATCAGCTACCTCGCAACATGTTCCGGGACCAGGCCCAGGCCTTCGCCACCGACCCCCTCGCCCGCGACATCGCGCGCGGCGCGGTGGCGCAGGGCTATGATGTGCAGATCGGCGGCGCGGGCCGCACCTTCTTCTACATGCCCTTCCAGCATAGCGAGGATATCGATGACCAGGCGCTCTCGCTCCGCCTGTTCGAAGGCGCGGGCGACGAAAAATCGCTCGCCTTCGCCCGTGACCACCACGCGGTCATCGAGCGCTTCGGCCGCTTCCCCCATCGCAATGCCGCGCTAGGACGCCAAAACCGTCCGGGCGAGGCCGAAGCGATCGCGCAGGGCTCAGCCTGGTAGCACGCCTTTGCCTGATTTTTAGGCAGCTCCGCGCCGTTGCTCGTTTTTTCAGCGCCTGATCCCGCCCGGCGGGCCTCCCCGTGCGTCCTCCTGACATCAAAACCCCCGCGCCACGGGCGTTTCCCAGAACTGGCACACCCCTTGCTAGTAATACCGGGCACATCAGGAACGAAGGGGGCGACATGAAACTTGTCATGGCAATCATCAAGCCGTTCAAGCTTGACGATGTCCGCGAGGCACTCTCCTCTCTCGGCATCGCGCGCATCACGGTCAGCGAGGTCAAGGGCTTCGGCCGGCAGAAGGGCCAGACCGAAATCTACCGTGGCGCGGAATATTCCACGAACATGGTTCCCAAGATCAAGATCGAGGTGGTCTGCGACGACGACCTCGCGCCCCGCGTCGTCGAAGCGGCGCAGGCCGCC
>JBEVMZ010000221.1:0-6361 GCA_040508335.1 Sphingobium sp. | reverse complement strand
AGAGCGCCAGCGATGATGCGCGGTCGAAGCTGGCCAACACGCCGATGCTCTTTACCTATGTTTCCGGGCAGATCGATCCGGGACTGAACGACGGTCCGATACTGGGCGCGGCGAAGGATGGCTGGGCGAATGTCGTCGCCGGGGTCGCCGTCCTGCTGACCGCCCTCATCACGCTCTTGCCATGGGCTGTCGCGGCGATCGGCCTGGTCGCTCTATGGGTGGCGCTGAAGCGGTGGTCGACCCGGCGGGGGCTCTGGCAAACGCCCACACCCAAGTAAAGGATTTCGATCGGCGCCGGCCAAGGAACCGCCGGCCCCCTTCCCCTCTTCTACTATCCATGTCCCATTGGATCGAGCCCTACCCTACAGGCATCTATGTCCGGCCTGCCGACGCCTGGATCGACCCGTCGACGCCGCGCGAACGGGCGCTGGTGACGCATGGTCATGCCGACCATGCGCGCGGCGGCCATGGCCATGTCTGGGCGACGGTCGAGACGCTGGCGATCATGGGGCTGCGCTATGGCACGGCGAGCGGGACGGCGGTCGGCTATGGCGAGGAGATCAAGCTCGGCGGCGTTTCCATCCGCTATGTGCCTGCCGGGCATGTGCTGGGATCGGCGCAGATCGTGCTGGAGCATGCCGGCGAGCGGGTGGTGGTGACGGGCGATTACAAACGCCGGCCCGACCCGACCTGCAAGCCGTTCGAGCCGGTGCCGTGCGATATCTTCGTGACCGAAGCGACATTCGGCCTGCCGGTGTTTCGCCATCCCGATACCGGGAGCGAGATGGACCGGCTGCTTGTCGCGCTCCATGCCAATCCGGATCGTTGCGTGCTGGTCGGCGCCTATGCGCTGGGCAAGGCGCAGCGGGTGATGGCGGAGCTGCGCGCGCGCGGGCATCATGAGCCAATCTATATTCATGGCGCGCTGGAAAAAATGTGCCGCCTTTACGAAGAGTTCGGCGTCGAACTTGGTGAGTTGCGTCCGGCGGCGGGACTGCCCGCCAAGGAGATGCGCGGCGCGATCGTGATGTCGCCGCCCTCTGCGCTTAATGATCGGTGGAGCCGCCGCCTGCCCGACCCGATCACCGCCATGGCGTCGGGATGGATGCGGGTGCGGCAGCGGGCGCGGCAGAAGAATGTCGAGCTGCCGCTCGTCATCTCTGACCATGCCGATTGGGACGAGCTGACCGATACGATCCGCGAGATCGCCCCGCGCGAGACATGGATCACCCATGGGCGCGAAGAGGCTCTGCTGCACTGGTGCATGACGCGGCAGATCAAGGCGCGGGCGCTGGCGCTGATCGGGCGCGAGGATGATGACGACACGGGGGATGAGGGATGATGACCGATAGGGTCGCGCTGTGAGAGCTTTTTCGCAGCTGCTCGACGGGCTGGTCTATACGCGGTCGCGTAACGGGAAGCTGGAGCTGATCGCCGATTATATGCGCAGTGCGCCCGACCCCGATCGCGGCTGGGCGCTGGCGGCGTTGACGGGCAATCTCGACCTCAAGGCGGTCAAGTCGTCTGCCATTGGCGAGATGATCCGCGACCGCACCGATCCTGTGCTGTTCGAGATGAGCCGCGATTATGTCGGCGATCTGGCCGAGACGGTCGCGCTTCTCTGGCCCAAGCGCGAGGATCAGCCGCCCGAGATCGATGACGGGTCGCTGAGCCTGGCGGCGGTGATTGAGAAGTTGCAGGGGGTAAGCCGCGCTAGTGCGCCCGCTGTTCTGGCAACGATGATGGATCATCTCGACGCATCGGGGCGCTTTGCCGTTCTGAAACTTGCGACCGGTGGGCTGCGGGTCGGGATTTCGGCGCGGCTCGCCAAGACCGGCTTTGCCCAGGCGTTCGGGCTGGAGGTCGATGCGGTCGAGGAATGCTGGCATGCGCTCAGCGCCCCCTATGCCGAATTGTTCGATTGGGCCGAGGGACGGTCGGAGCGACCGGACCCTTCGGGCACGCCCTTTTTCCGGCCGTTCATGCTGGCCCATCCGCTGGAGGAGGCGACGGTCGATCTTAAGGACTATGCCGCCGAGTGGAAATGGGACGGCATTCGCGTGCAGATCGTCGGGGTCGGGACGCAGACGCGCCTTTATAGCCGGGGCGGTGACGATATAACCGGGACTTTTCCGGAGGTTGCCGAGGTTTTTTCTAAACGTGGCGTAGTCGATGGCGAACTGCTGGTGCGGGGCGAGGCGCAGGGTGGCGAGGCGGCGAGCTTCAATGCGCTTCAGCAGCGGCTCGGACGCAAGGCGGTGAGCGCCAAGATGATGGCGGATTATCCGGCGTTCGTTAGGCTTTACGACATTTTGTTCGATGACGATGAGGATTTGCGCGCCCTGCCCTGGACGCAGCGACGGGCGCGGCTGGAGGCGTTCGTGCCGCAGTTGGATGCAAGCCGTTTCGACCTTTCGAGCGTGATCGAGGCGGAGGATTTCGAGAGCTTGGCCGAGATACGTGCAGGGGCGCGCGACGCGGCGATCGAGGGGGTGATGCTCAAGCGGCGCGACAGCCCCTATGTGGCGGGGCGCAAGGCGGCTTTGTGGTATAAGTGGAAGCGCGATCCGCTGACCGCTGATTGCGTCATGATGTATGCGCAGCGCGGCCATGGAAAACGCTCGTCCTTCTATTCCGACTATACGTTCGGGTGCTGGACCGAGGATGGGGAATTGCTGCCGGTGGGCAAAGCCTATTCGGGCTTTACCGACGAAGAGCTGAAGGGTCTGGACCGCTTCGTGCGGCAGAATACGGTGAAACGCTTCGGGCCGGTGCGGGAGGTCGAAAAGACGCTGGTGCTGGAAGTCGCGTTCGATTCGATCCATGAAAGCAAAAGGCACAAGTCGGGCCTCGCCATGCGCTTTCCCCGGATCGCGCGGATCAGGCGCGATAAGCCGGCGGCGGAGGCGGACAGGATCGACACGCTGCGACGGATGATCGGATAGGGAGAAACAGCCATGGCCTATGAGGGAAGCTGCCATTGCGGCGCGGTGACGTTTCGCGTCGAGGGCGATCGCCCGACCGAGGCGGTGTCGTGCAATTGCTCGCACTGCCGGCGCAAGGGCCTGCTCCTGACATTCGTGCCGGACGCGCAGTTCACGCTGGCGAGCGGACAGGATAAATTAGCCGACTATCATTTCCACAAACATGCGATCGCGCACCAATTCTGCACCCGGTGCGGCACGCAACCCTTTGCGCTGGGTAATAGCGCCGATGGCGCGATGCGCGCGATCAACCTGCGCTGCGTGCCCTCGGTCGACATCGAGGCGCTGACGCTCAAGCGAGTGAACGGCGCGAGTTTCTGATCCTTGTCGATATTAGGAAAAGGGCGGAGGATATCATAGGATATCCCATGGTATCCAACCGCCCTTTTAGTCGATCAGCCGGTGTCGGTTACGGCATCAGCACCGTATCGACGACATGGATCACGCCGTTCGATTGCATGACATTGGGGATGGTGACCTTGGCCGATCCGCCCTTGGCGTCGGTCAGATACCAGTCCTTGCCCTTTTTCCATGCGGTGAGCGTCGCGCCCTGCGCCGTGGTCAGCTTGGCCTTGCCGCCGCCGGCGCGGGCCTGTGCTTCCAGATCGGCGGCCGCGAGCCTGCCGGGGACGACGTGATAGGTCAGGACCGACGTCAGCTTGGCCTTGTTTTCCGGCTTCAGCAGCGTGTCGACCGTGCCCTTGGGCAGCTTGGCGAAGGCGGCGTTGGTGGGCGCGAAGACCGTGAAGGGACCGGGGCCTTTCAGCGTTTCGACCAGACCGGCAGCCTTGACGGCGGCGACCAGGGTGGTGTGGTCCTTGGAGTTGACCGCGTTGTCGATGATGTCCTTTGTCGGGAGCATCGCTGCGCCACCGACCATCGGATTGGCCTTTGCGGCGGCGGCAGAGTGCGGGGGCGGCGCGGTGTGGCCGGGCATATGGCCGGGCGCATGCTTGGCGGCTGGCGGGGGCGGCGGGGTCTGGGCCAGAACGGGCGCGCCCAGCAACAGGCCGCCCGCGAGCGCGAGCGGAGCAAGAGTGACCTTCATGAGGCAATCCTTCCTAAAACTGCACCGGATCGGGTGCTCGCCAAATACGCGCGGCGTGGCGAAAAGGACGCATGACCGACTTGATGCAGGTGAATAAAGTTCGAGCCGGGTCTAGGCAGGACCTGCATCTGCGACTTTGCGCTGTCACGTAGCGACCCTATATGGCGCTTTCGCGCGCGGGCGCGTCACGACCCAAGGAGATAAGATTGAGCAAGGTTCTGGTCATCGGCGCGGGCGGCGTCGGGTCGGTCGCGGTTCACAAGATGGCGATGAACGTCGATATCTTCGGGCATATCACGCTTGCGAGCCGCCGCATTTCGAGCTGCGAGAAGGTCGCCGAATCGGTCAAGGCGCGCACCGGCGTCACGATCGACGTCGCGCAGGTCGATGCCGATGACGTCGCGCAGATGATCGCGCTCATCGAGCGGGTGCAGCCCAAGCTGGTCGTCAATCTGGCCCTGCCCTATCAAGATTTGGCGATCATGGATGCGTGTCTGGCGACAAAGACCCATTATCTCGACACCGCCAATTACGAGCCGCGCGACACGCCCAAGTTCGAATATGGCTGGCAGTGGGCCTATCAGGAGCGCTTCAAGGAGGCCGGTATCATGGCGCTGCTGGGATCGGGTTTCGACCCCGGCGTGACCAGCGTGTTCGCCAGCTACATCAAGATGCATCTGCTCGACCGGATCGACACGCTCGACATTCTCGACTGCAATGGCGGCGACCATGGCCAGCATTTCGCGACCAACTTCAATCCCGAGATCAACATTCGCGAGGTGACCGCGCCGTCACGGCATTGGGAAAATGGGGAGTGGGTCGAGGGGCCGGCGCTTAAGCACAAACAGGCGTTCGACTTCGAGGGCGTGGGCGAGAAGAATATGTACCTCATGTATCATGAGGAGCTGGAGAGCCTCGCCAAATTCTACCCCGAGATCAAGCGCATCCGTTTCTGGATGACGTTCGGAGATGCGTATCTCAAGCATCTGGAAGTGCTGCAGAATGTCGGCATGACGCGGATCGACCCAGTGATCTACGAGGGCAAGGAGATCATTCCGCTCCAGTTCCTCAAAGCCGTGTTGCCCGAGCCGTCGTCGCTGGGTTCGACGACCAAGGGCAAGACCAATATCGGCGACATCGCTAGCGGAGAGAAGGACGGGCAGGCCAAGACGGTCTATGTCTATAATATCTGCGACCATGAGGACGCCTATGCCGAGACCGGCAACCAGGCGGTGAGCTATACCACGGGCGTCCCCGCAATGATCGGCGCGGCGCTGGTGATGCAGGGCATCTGGGCGGGCGAAGGCGTGTTCAATATCGAGCAGTTCGATCCCGATCCCTTCATGGACATGCTGAATCAGCATGGTCTGCCCTGGCAGGTGAAGGAACTGGACGGGCCGCTGTCTTTCTAAAAAGCCGGCTGTTTTTCAAGCGAGGGCGCACTCGTCGCCCCCGGCCCGATGACTGGACAAAGACATGGAAACCAAGGCCGGCGATCCCGCCGCTTTCGCGCGTTTTGATCTGTATCGCGTGCCCTCGCCCGCCTTCGTGGTGGACGAGGCGGCGGTGCGGCGGAACCTTGCCATATTGGCGGAGGTGCGGGACCGGGCGGGCATCAGGGTGCTGGGCGCGCTCAAGGCCTTTTCCATGTGGTCGCTGGGCGGAGTGGTCGCGGAGTATCTGGACGGGGTTTGCGCTTCGGGTCTGTATGAGGCGCGGTTGGGGCGTGAGGAATATGCCGGCGGCGGGACTCGGGAAGTCGCGACCTATTGCGCGGCCTATAAGGCGCAGGATCTGCCGGAGATATTCCGTCTGTCGGACCATGTGATCTTCAACAGCCCGGGCCAGATTGCGCGCTTTCGGCCGCAGATCGAGGCGGCGCGGGCGGAAGGCTTGCGCTTCGACATCGGGCTGCGGATCAATCCGCTGTATGCGCAGGGCGAGGTCGCTAAATATGATCCGTGCCAGCCGCATAGCCGGTTGGGCTTTCCGGTCGATCAGTTGAAAGCCGAGCATCTCGACGGCGTCGATGGGCTTCATTTCCATAGCCTATGCGAGCAGGATTTCGTGCCGCTAGAGCGCACATGGGCCGCGATCGAAGCGCGGGTCATGCCGCATGTCGGAGGCCTGAAGTGGCTGAATTTCGGCGGCGGGCATCATATCACGCGCGCCGATTATCAGCGTGACGCGCTGGTCGCGTTTCTTAAAAGCCGCAAGGCGCAGACGGGGCTTGAGCTCTATCTGGAGCCGGGTGAGGCGATGGCGCTCGATGCGGGTATATTGGTCGGCGAAATATTGGACGTGATCGACAATGGCATGCCCGTCGCCA
>JBEVMZ010000197.1:0-6234 GCA_040508335.1 Sphingobium sp. | reverse complement strand
GAATCGCCATCCTGGCGGCACTTCTGCTCATCGCCGTCCCCGCCTTCGCCCAGGCCCAGCCGACCGGCGGGATCGATCGCGCGCTGAACACGATTTCCGGCGACGGCCGCCCGCTTTCGCTTTCGCTCCAGATCCTGCTGCTGATGAGCCTGCTGACGGTCTTGCCGTCGCTTTTGCTGATGATGACCAGCTTCACCCGGATCATCATCGTGCTGTCGATCCTGCGCCAGGCGCTGGGCCTGCAGCAGACCCCGCCCAATCAGGTGCTGGTCGGCCTCGCCCTGTTCCTCTCCATGTTCGTGATGCGCCCGGCGATCGACGAGATCTCGAAGAGCGCCTATACGCCCTATGGCGCGGGGCAGATCACCATCGAGGAAGCGATCAGCCGCTCGGGCAAAGTGTTTCACGGCTTCATGACCAAGCAGACGCGCGAAAGCGATCTCAAGCTCTTCGCGAACCTCGCCGAAGCGCCAGCTTTCCGCTCGCCGGCGGACGTGCCCTTCACGATCTTGTTGCCCGCCTTCGTCACCAGCGAACTCAAGACCGCGTTCCAGATCGGCTTCATGGTCTTCCTTCCCTTCCTCATCATCGATCTCGTCGTTTCCTCGACGCTGATGGCGCTCGGCATGATGATGTTGTCGCCTACGATCATCTCCATGCCCTTCAAGCTGCTGCTGTTCGTGCTGGTCGATGGCTGGGCGCTGACAATGGGCAGCCTCGCCGGCTCGTTCGCGACCTGACATGGAAAATGCCGACTTCTTCATGGGCCTTGCCCAGCAGGCGCTATGGATCACCGCGCTCGCCGCCGCCCCGGTGCTGATCCCCGCGCTGATCGCGGGGCTTATCATCGGCATGGTGCAGGCGGCGACGTCGATCAACGAACAGACATTGAGCTTCATCCCCAAGATCGTCGTGGTGGGCGGCATGCTTGCCATCTTCGGCGGATCGATCATGGTGCTGATCGCCGATTTCACGCGCGAGATATTCGAGCGGATACCGGACCTGCTGCAATGACGGTGCTCGGATGATCGCGCCGGGCTTCCAGAATGTGGAAGTTCAGCTCTGGATCTGGCTGATCGCCATGATCCGCCCCGGCGCGGCGTTCATGGCCGCGCCCGTCTTCGGCGCGCCTTCGGTGCCGATCCAGCTTCGTTTCATTCTCTCGCTCGCGCTAGGCCTTGCCGCGCTCAACAGCGTGCAGATCGTATTGCCCGCCGCCGGCATCGCAAGTTTCGAAGGGATTATGCTGGTCGCGGGCGAAGTGCTCGCGGGCCTTGCCATGGGATTTGCCGTCCAGATCGGCTATGCCGCCGCCTTCGTCGCGGGTGAAACGATCGCCAACGCCATGGGGCTTGGCTTTGCCGCGATGGTCGATCCGCAGTCGGGGCAGGGGACGCAGGTCGTCGGCCAGTTCCTCTCGATCCTCGCGACCTTCCTGCTGCTCGGCATGGACGGGCATCTGATGCTCGCCGCTTTCGTCGTGCAAAGCTATCAGGCGATGCCGCCCGGTGGGGCGATGCTGAGCAATGACGCGGTCTGGCACATGGTCGAGTTCGGCGGCGCGCTGCTGGGCGCAGGCGTCACCATCGCGCTGCCGGTCGCCTTTGCCGTCGTGCTGGTGCAGATCGTCATGGGCATGCTGGCGCGCGCCGCGCCATCGCTCAATCTGTTCGCGGTCGGCATGCCCGTCGCGCTGATGACCGGCCTCATCCTGCTGGCCATTGCGGCCCCGGTCATGGGCGAGGGCATTGCCGCGTCGCTGAAAGCCGGCCTCGAACAGGCCCGCGCCGTGTCGGAGGGACACTGACATGTCCGGCGGATCGGAGGGCGGCAGCGAAAAGACCGAAAAGCCGACACCCAAGAAATTGCAGGACGCCGCCAAGAAGGGCGACCTGCTCCAGTCACGCGAATTGGGCACCGCGCTCGTCGTCATGGCCGGCATTGGCGTAATCGCCGTCACCGGCCCCGCGCTGATCGAGGCGTTGCGCGACATGCTGATCGAGGCGCTGCGTTTTCGCCGTGAGGATATCGTCAATTTCGCCCCGGCGGCGCGCGGGCTGAACCTGGCCGGCGGTATCGTCATCCCGGTTGCGGGCATCATGCTGGCGACGACGCTTGCCGCCATCGCCGCGCCCGCCATGCTCGGGTCGCTCGGCTTTCGCGCCAGCGCCTTTGCGCCCAAGCCTTCGAAGCTCAATCCCGCCTCGGGCCTCAAGCGCATGTTCGGGATGCAGGGGCTGACCGAACTCTTGAAGTCGATCGTCAAGGTCGGCCTGCTCGGCGCGGTCGGCGTCTGGCTGATCTATGACCGGCTCGCCGAAATCGTCGGCCTCGGCAAGGCAGGCCTCGCGCCGGCGATGAGCGACCTTGGCTCGATCTTCGTGATGGTCTGTCTGGTGATGGCGGGCGGCCTTGCCGTAATCGCCGGCATCGACGTGCCGATGCAGATGATGCAGCGCGCGAAGCGTCTCTCTATGACCAAGCAGGAAATCAAGGACGAGCATAAGGAAAGCGAAGGCTCGCCCGAACTTAAGGGCCACATCCGCCGGCGCCAGTTCGAGGTGCTGAGCGGATCGACCCGCAAGGCAGTGCAGGAGGCGAGCGTCATCCTCACCAATCCCACCCATTTCGCGGTGGCGCTACGCTATCGGCCTGGGGAAGACGCCGCCCCCGTCGTCGTCGCGCGTGGATGCGACGCTATCGCCGCGTCGATCCGTGAGTTGGCCGACGGCAGCGGCGTGCCGGTGCTGCAATATCCCGACCTGGCGCGCGCGGTCTATTTCACCTCGCGCGCGGGACAGGTCGTGGACGAGGGGCTGTATATGGCGGTGGCGACCGTCCTGGCATTCGTTTTCCGGGTCGAGCATAAAATGGCGAGCGAGATGGACCGGCCGTTTATCACCGTGCCGGACGCGCTGCGCTTCGACGCGGATGGGCGCAAGACGCACTGATACTCAAGTCATCGGCGCGTTGATCGCCAGTTGGGCGGCGAACGCCCGCCGATAGGCAGGCCGTGCTTCTCCGCGCGCGACATAGGCGGCGAGATTGGGATATCCGTCCAGCAGTCCCGACATGCGCAGGCGTAGCAGCACCGACGCCATCACCAGGTCGCCGGCACTGAATTCGCCATTGAGCCATTGGTCTTCTCCTAAGCGGGCTGCCAACTGGTCCAGCCTTGTGCGGATACGCGCTTCGACCAACGGCATCCGTTCGGGCGTCCACGGCTTATCGCCCTCGAGCAGTTTTGCGGTCATCAGCTCAAGGATCGGCGGTTCCACCGTGTTGAGCGCTGCGAAAATCCAGCTGATCGCCCGTGCGCGGGCGTTTGCCTCCTGCGGCAACAGGCCGGTAGGGTCTGCGCGATGTGGAGGATGATCGCGCCGGTTTCGAACAGGAGGAGGCCGTCTTCCTCATAAGTCGGGATCTGGCCGAAAGGATGCAGCGCCAGGTGCGCCGCTTCCTTCAGCGCCGGGAAAGAGACGAGGCGGACGTCATAGGGCTGGCCCACTTCTTCGAGCGCCCAGCGCACGCGCGTGTCGCGCGCCAAGCCTTGGCCGCCATCGGGCGAGCGTTCGAACGCGGTGATAATGGGCGGCATCATGATCCTCCGGACAAAACGGAATTCAGGATGAATTTAAGTTTAGCCTTTTCCGTCCGTATTGTCTTCACGGGGACGCATTAGGACATGTGCGTCATGAACGACTATCCAACGCGTGGCGAGATTTCGCCGGTCGACCGTGCCTCGGTGCGCGCGCCCGTGCCGCTGTCGGCGGTGCAGCCCGCTGGCGATGCCGCGCGCGACGTCGATCGGCGGGCGGCACCGCGCGCATCTGCTGCCCCGGCAGGCGCGGCTGTAGTGGATGACGACGCCGTCAGCGCCGCCGACTATGCCCGCGTCCGTGCGCGCATCGCCGACATCTTGGCGGACTTGCGGGCGCAGGGAAGGGCTTCGGACCTGACGCAGGCGCAAGGCGCGATCGATGCGATGCTGCCCCAGCCATTGCTGCTCGTGCCGCTGCCGCCCGCGAGCAAGGACGCGGTCGAATTTGCCGCCGGGCTTGCTCGAAAGATCGCCGAGCAGGCGTCGCATGCTTTGGCAGCGCAGGCGCATTTGCCGCGTGGCGGGGTCGACGGCCTGCTGTCGCACGGCTGAAAATCTTTCCTAAACATCTTTGAGCTAGGGCCGTTCTCTCTTCTGAAAGGACGGGCGCATGACTTCTGTAAATATCGGCGCGGCGCTCGGCATCGGCTCGGGCATCGATACCAAGGCGCTCGTTTCGCAGCTCGTCAGCGCGACGCGCGAGCCCAAAGAAAAGGTGATCCTCGATCGCCAGTCGCTCAACAAGTCGCGCATTTCCGCGCTGGCGTCGGCGTCCAATTCGCTCGACACTTTTGCCGATGCGCTCAACAGCCTGCTGTCCAGCACCGGCTATTCCGGCGTCCCGGCTTCCAACGATCCGTCTATCGCCGCCGTCAGCGCGCTGCCCGGCGGGACGCCCAAGGGCCTGCCCGCACAGCTTGAGGTCATTTCGCTCGCCACCGCGCGCACGATCGCGTCGGAGCCTGCAAACGGCAAGGTCGCGAGCGATGTGGTGGGCAAGGGCGAACTGACGCTGACCGTCGGCGGCGTGTCCAAGCCGATCGTCATCGACGACAGCAACAACAGCTATTCGGGCCTTGCGACCGCGATCAACAATGCAGGCCTGGGCGTCACCGCGACGGTCGTCACCGACACGCGCGGCACGCGGCTGGTGATGAAGGGCGCGACGGGGGCGGCCAACGACTTCTCCCTAGCCAGCGTTTCAGGCGACGATTTGGCGAAATTCGCCTGGGCGGGCGAGGATAGCGCGACGATGCTGTCGACCTCCACCCCGACCAATGCGGTCATCAAGGTCGACGGCGTCGAGCAACGCTATGCGTCCAACACGATCGACAGCGCGATTCCCTATCTGCGCATCGACCTCAACAAGGCCGCGCCCGGCGCGAAGGTGACGCTCGGCATGACCGAGCCGACGACCAGCATGCGCGACCTCGTGGTCGAGTTCGTCGGCGCCTACAACACCATGATGAAGGCGCTCAATACTGCGACCGCGACCGGCACTGATGCGTCGACGGCGGGCGTTCTCAACGGCGAGGCGTCGGTGCGCGACATGAAGCGTCAGCTGTCGGTCATCAGCTCGACCGCTCTTGCATCGAGCGGACCATATCGGAGCCTCTCCGACATCGGTGTCGGCACCAATCGCGACGGTACGCTGACGCTCGATACCAAGGCGCTCGACCGCGCGATGGCGGCCAACCCTGCCGCGATCACGCAGATGCTCAATCCGCCCGCTTCGTCCGCCGGCAATCTGGGTCTTGCCGGCCTGATGGACAGCGTGCGCGACAAGATCAAGCAGAAGGACGGGCCGCTTGCGCAGGCACAGGCCAAATATGACGACATCGCCAAGACGCTGAGCGCGCAATATGAAAAGCTGAACGATCAGATGACCGATTATCAGGCGCAGCTGACCAAAACCTATTCAGCCATGGAAACGCGGCTGACCGCGCTCAAGGCCACGCAGAGCTATCTCGAGCAGCAGATAGCCATGTGGAACAAGAGCGACAACTGACATCTACCGGGGACGACAAAACGATGTTCTATAATCAGGGCTATGCTGGCAACACCGCGGCGCGTCGTTATGCGGCAATCCACACGGGCAGCCGGATCGAGGGCGCGACGCCGCATGCGCTCGTCAAGATCCTGTTCGACGAACTGCTGCTCGCCTTCGAAGCGTCGATCGTGGCCGAGCGTGCGGGCGACCGCGCCAAGGTGTCGGACAAGCAGGCGCGCGCCATGTCGATCCTTTTCGCGCTCGAATCGAGCCTCGATCATGAGAAGGGCGGCGACATCGCCTCGGGCCTCGCGCAGATTTATCGTGAGGCGCGTCGCCTGCTGCTGTTGGGCGGACGGGACCATAGTGCCGAGCCGGTCGAGCAGGCGCGGGTCATGATCGCGGAGATCGCCGACGCCTGGAACCAGATCGGCTAGGCCTATCGGGCTTGCGTCGCCGGGGGCCGCCCGCTAGGGACGGTCTTCGCAACAGGCGGTCCGGCGGGGGCCGCCTTTTTGCGTTTCAGCCTATGACGCGCCCGCCGAAAGGGAAGGACCATGTCGATCACGCCGCTCATGCCCGTTTACCCCCGGTGCGACGTGCGTCCGGTGCGTGGTGAAGGCTGTCACCTGATCGGCGAGCG
>JBEVMZ010000165.1:0-2520 GCA_040508335.1 Sphingobium sp. | reverse complement strand
CAGGCGCGCGCGCGACTCGATCGGGCGATGGCGTCGGTAAGCACGGGCGCCGACGAACCACCGCTCGAAGACTTGCTGGCGACGCGTGACGCGCTGCTCGCGTCGGTCATGGCGTGAGCGAGCCGGCGGTCGAACCCGTCGCCGGGGCCGACGACCCCGACAGGTTGACCGTCAGCTTCGATGCCTGGGAAGGGCCGCTCGATCTTTTGCTTGCGCTGTGCCGGGCGCAAAAGGTCGATTTGAAAGCGATCTCCATCCTGTCGCTGGCCGAACAATATCTGTTATTCATCGATGGCGCCGAGCGGCTTCGCCTGGAACTCGCGGCCGATTATCTGGTGATGGCGTCGTGGCTCGCCTATCTCAAATCCGCGCTTTTGCTGCCCAAGGCGGAGCAGAAGGATCCCGACCCGGAAGAACTGGCGCTGCGGCTGCAATTGCGGCTCCAGCGGCTCGATGCCATGCGTGAAGCGGGCGCGCGGTTGTTCGCGGGCGATCTTGTGGGGCGCGACGTCTTTTTAGCGGGCCGCCCGCCGGGGCTTCATGTGGAGCGACAGACACGCTGGCGTGTCAGCCTGTTCGACCTGATCCAAGCCTATGGCGGGATCAAGGCTCGTAACGAGCCGGTGGTGCATATGGTCGCGATGCGGCCGGTCATGACGCTCGACGAAGCGATCCGCCATGTCAGCGCCTTGTTGGGCGAGGCGGAAGAATGGACGCCGCTCGAAGCGTTCGTGCCGCCCGAGAGCGGTGCGCCGATGGCGCGATCGGCACTGGCGAGCAGCTTCGTCGCAGCGCTCGAACTGGCGCGGCAGGCCAAGGCGGAGTTGCGACAGGACGACATTTACGCCCCGCTCTTTCTTCGAGGGGCGGCATGAGTGAGGCTCGAGATCAGACCCTGCGCGCGGTTGAGGCGACGTTGTTCGCTTCCGAAACGCCGCTGACGTTGGCGCAGTTGCGCGCGCATGTGGGCGAGGATGTGGATCGGGACATGCTCTTCCGCCTGGCGCGGGATTATGCGGAGCGCGGCATCCAATTGGTGGAGCGCGCTGGGCGATGGCATTTCCAGACCGCGCCGGACTTGGCGCATATTCTCCGCCGCGAGCGGGAAGACGTCCGTCGACTGTCACGCGCCGCCATCGAAACGCTCGCCATTATCGCTTATCATGAGCCTGTCAGCCGCGCGCAGATCGAGGCGATACGGGGTGTGCAGGTCGGGCGCGGCACGCTCGACGTGCTGATGGAGGCGGGCTGGGTTCGGCCTGCGGGACGGCGCGAGGTGCCCGGCCGGCCGCTGACCTATGCCACCACTGCGGAATTCCTTATGCATTTCGGCCTTGCCAGCCGGCGCGACCTGCCGGGCATCGACGATCTGCGCGCGGCGGGCCTGCTCGATCCGGTGCAGGAGGATGGCGACCAATCCGGTCTGGAAAGTGACGAGGAAAGGGCCTAATAAGGGGGGCCTTACAGGAGTGTTCAACAATGGGTTCCTTTTCGCTGATGCACTGGGTGATCGTTCTCCTGGTCGTCATGCTGTTGTTCGGCGGCGGCCGGATTTCGGGCCTGATGGGCGACGTCGCCAAGGGTATCAAAAGCTTCAAGAAAGGCATGGCGGACGACGATGACGATGTACCGCCCGCTCGTCCTGCCACGCGGATAGAGGGCCATCGCGTTCCCGAACAGGATGCGCCGAGCACGACCGAAGAAAAGACCAAGCTCTGACGCATCGAAACGGGCCGATGGTAGACGGGCATGTTTGATATTGGTTCGACGGAGCTGCTGCTGATCGTCATCGTGGCGGTCGTCGTGATCGGCCCGAAGGATCTGCCGCGCGCGCTGTACAAGGTCGGTCAGATCGTGGGCAAGGCGCGCGGCATGGCGCGCCATTTCCGCACGGGCGTCGACGCGATGGTGCGTGAGGTCGAACTGGAGGAACTGGAAAAAAAGTGGGCGGACCAGAACCGCCGCATCATGGCCGAGCATCCGCCTGAAACCGCGCAGCCACAACTGCAGGATGGTCAACGGCAGGATGGCAAGGATGCGCGGATGGAGCAGCTGCCCGCGCCGACCCATCCGGCGAGCGGGCCGCAGCAAGACAATATGGCGCCCGACGCCGCCGATGGTCCGCCCTACATCGCCACCCAGCCCGCTCCAGGTGGCTCTGCGGATCGCAGCGCATGATCGGCGATATCGACGACAGCAAGGCCCCGCTGCTCGATCATCTGATCGAACTGCGCGGCCGGTTGATAAAATGCGTATGGGCGCTGTTTCTGACCGGCGCGGTTTGTTTCTACTTCTCCGACAAGCTGTTCGCCTTTCTCGTCTATCCGCTGAAGGAAGCCTTTGGAGATGGCGGCGGCCGGCTCGTTTACACCAAGCTTTACGAAGCTTTTTTCGTGCAGGTGAAGGTCGCGATCTTCGGCGCCTTCTGCCTTTCCTTTCCAATCATTGCCAACCAGCTATGGGCCTTTGTCGCGCCCGGCCTCTATGCCAAGGAGAAGCGCGCGCTTTTGCCCTTCATCA
>JBEVMZ010000141.1:0-3544 GCA_040508335.1 Sphingobium sp. | reverse complement strand
GATCTCCTCGAGCTTGCGTCCCAAGCCCACCGCCGCCGCCTCCCCCAGCCGCAGCGCGGTGCCGGACGGCGCGTCGACCTTGTGCCTGTGGTGCATCTCGACGATCTCGATATCCCAGTCGGGGCCGAGCCGGCTGGCGGCGTCGCGGACCAGCGCGGCGATGAGATTGACGCCCAGTGAAGTGTTGCCGGTCTGGAGGACGGCGATCGTCTCTGCGGCCCGGTCGATCAGGGCGTGATGTTCTGCTTCGAGGCCGGTGGTGCCGATGAGCACGGGCTTTCCAGCAACGATGCAGGCGTCGAGGTTATTTCTCAAGGCCGCGGGAGTCGAAAAATCGATCAGAACGTCAGCTACTGAAGCCAAATTGTCAGGGTTTGCCGCTTCCTTGCCCGCCTCTATTTCCATGACGCGCCCAGCCTGTTCTGTGCCGCCGACAAATGTAAGGCCGCGCGTTTCTATTTCCGCCTTGATGGCTTTACCCATGCGCCCCGCCGCGCCGAAAATGCCGATGCCCGTCATGTCTTGCCTTCGTCAAATGTCTTTGCTGAAGTGCGCCGATGCCAGAGTTTCGGAACATTGTCATCCTGACCGGCGCGGGCATTTCCGCCGAGAGCGGCCTCGCCACTTTTCGCGGACCCGATGGTCTCTGGGAGGGGCACCGGGTCGAGGACGTCTGCACGCCGCAGGCGTTGGCCCGCGACAGTATCCTCGTCCACCGCTTCTACGACGAGCGGCGGGCGAAGCTGGCGGAGGTGGTGCCCAATGCCGCGCATCATGCCCTCGCGCGGCTGGATGCGGAATGGCGGGGCGCGTTGCTGATCGTGACGCAGAATGTCGACGATCTCCACGAACGGGCGGGTGCGAGGCGGCTGCTCCATATGCATGGCGAATTGCAGAGCGCGCTCTGCGCCGCCTGCGAGGATCGCCGCCCGCACGGCGGGTCTCTCCCGCCGCGCAGTGTCTGCCCGGCCTGCGGATCGCCATCGCTTCGGCCGGACATCGTGTTCTTTGGCGAGATTCCCTATGAGATGGAGCGGATAGAGGCCGCGCTGGCGCAGGCGGACCTGTTCGTCTCCATCGGCACATCGGGCGCGGTCTATCCGGCTGCGGGCTTCGTGCAGGCGGCGCGCTATCATGGCGCGCATACGGTCGAACTCAATCTCGATCCCTCGGCGGGGAGCGCGATGTTCCATGAATCGCGGTTGGGCACGGCGAGCAGCCTTGTCCCCGCTTTCGTCGAGGCGCTGCTGGCCGACTGATGTGCGGGGCTCGCCAGACGGGGATCGGGGGTTTAAGGGGCGGGCATGGCTTCCCAACTGGATGATCGCCCGCTGAAACCGGCTTTGCTGCACGGACTGGCGGGGCATTGCCCGGCGTGCGGCGCCGCGCCGTTGTTCCGCAAGTTCCTGAAGCCGGTGGAGCGGTGCGCTGCCTGCGCGCAGGACTGGACGCATCAGCAGGCGGATGATTTTCCGGCCTATATCGTGATCTTCCTCGTCGGCCATCTGCTCGTGCCGCTGGTCGTGTCGATCAACATGCGATTCGAACCGTCGCTGACGGCGCAGATGATCGGATGGCCGCTGGCGACGATCCTTTTGTCGCTGGCGCTGATCCAGCCGGTCAAGGGCGCGGTCATCGCCTGGCAATGGTCGCGGCGGATGCACGGGCTTTAGGGCGTTTCTGTCCGCCCCGGCTTGCGCGCGCCGCGTCGCCGCGCCACATGAGGCGTCATGACCGATCAGACCGATTCCGCGAACCCGCCGATGCGCCTCGGCATCATTCCCGTCACCCAGTTGCAGCAGAACTGCTCGCTCATCTGGTGTACGGAGACGATGCGCGGCGCCTTTGTCGATGCGGGCGGCGATCTCGACAAGCTGAAGGGAGCGGCGAAGCAGATGGGCGTGACCATCGAAAAGCTGCTCGTCACCCACGGCCACATCGACCATTGCGGCGGCACGGGCGTTCTCGCCAAGGACCTCGGCGTACCCATTGAAGGGCCGCATGAGGAGGATCGCTTCTGGATCGCGCAGTTGGAGGACGACGGTCGCCGCTGGGGGATAGACGGCAAGGTGTTCGAGCCGGATCGCTGGCTGGAGGACGGCGATCAGGTGACGGTCGGCAATCTGACCCTCGACGTCTATCACTGCCCCGGCCACACGCCCGGCCATGTCGTTTTCCACCATGCGCCGTCCAAGCTGGCAGTGGTTGGCGACGTGCTGTTCCGCGGTTCCATCGGCCGCACGGACTTCCCCAAGGGCAATTTCGATGACCTCGTCGGAGCCATCACGGGTAAATTATGGCCGCTGGGCGGCGATACGGCCTTCGTGCCGGGCCATGGCGAGATGAGCAATTTCGCCTATGAACGCGCGACCAATCCGTTCGTGGGCGATGCCGTACTCGGCGGCTGAGCCTGTGGGGCAACGCAAGGCCTGCCAATGAATCGGTTGCGTTCCACGCAGAAGACGCTATAGGCCCACCTTCTCGCGAAAGTCCGGGTCTTTCCCCGGCTGCGGTCGATTCGAGACCGCCAGCCAACAGTGGGTTTGTCCGCTTCGCGTCACGCTTTTGATCGATAACGAACGGAACAGGTGCCGCCATGGCTGTCCCCAAGAGAAAAACTTCGCCCTCCAAGCGCGGCATGCGTCGCAGCCATGATTCGCTGCGCGTCGAAGCATTCCAGGAATGCTCGAACTGCGGCGAACTGAAAATCCCGCACAATCTTTGCTCGTCCTGTGGTCACTACAACGGCCGGGAAATCATCGCCGTCGGCGCCTGATTTACCGACAGCGGGGTAGAACGGGGTGACAATCCAGCCGCGGATCGCAATCGACGCGATGGGCGGCGACGAGGGTGTTCGCGTGATGATCGCGGGCGCCGCTCTCGCGCTGGAGCGGCATGCCGACTTGCGTTTCCTGATGATCGGGAACGAGGTCGAGATTCGGGACGCGCTGCAAAGCCGTCCCGCCCTTGCGGCTGCTACCGAGATTCAGCATACCGACATCGTAGTCGCAGGCACGGAAAAGCCCAGCCAGGCCTTGCGCAGTGGTCGGGGCAGTTCCATGGCGCTTGCCGTCGATGCCGTAAAGACCGGCCGGGCTGGCGCGGCTGTTTCGGCAGGCAATACCGGCGCATTGATGGCGATGGCGAAGCTTGCCCTGCGCACCATGCCGGGGATCGACCGGCCCGCGCTCGCCGCGCTTCTCCCGACGTTGGGCGACAATGATGTTGTCATGCTCGACCTTGGCGCGAATACCGAGTGCGACGCCCGCAACCTGGTCCAGTTCGCGATCATGGGTGCTGTCTATTCCCACACCCTGATGGGCCTCGACAAACCGCGCGTCAGCCTGCTCAACATAGGCACCGAGGAACTTAAGGGTCGGGACGAGATTCGCGAGGCCGCAGCCCTGCTGCGCAGCAACTCCAATCTCCCCTTCCGGTTCGAAGGCTTCGTCGAAGGCGACAAGGTGTTGAACGGCGGCACCGATGTAGTGGTGTCGGACGGCTTTACCGGCAATATCGCGCTCAAGACGGTAGAGGGTACGGC
>JBEVMZ010000113.1:0-4372 GCA_040508335.1 Sphingobium sp. | reverse complement strand
AAAAGCGTCTTTGCTTCGCAGCACTCCGCCGTTAAAGGGGCGGCGTTTCATCCAGCGTCACATTATCGTCACAGGGGTCCACGGCCATGAAGCTGATGTCGGGCAATTCCAACCGGCCGCTCGCCGCCGCCATTGCGGATTATGTCGAAATCCCGCTGACCGACGCCAGCGTGCGTCGTTTCGCCGACGAAGAAGTGTTCGTGGAAATCCACGAAAATGTCCGGGGCGAGGACGTGTTCGTGCTGCAATCGACCAGCTATCCGGCGAACGACAATCTTCTTGAACTGCTGATCATGATCGATGCGCTGAAGCGCGCCTCGGCTCGCCGCATCACCGCAGTCGTCCCCTATTTTGGCTATGCCCGCCAGGACCGCAAGCCCGGCCCGCGCACGCCGATCAGCGCCAAGCTGGTCGCCAACCTCATCACCACGGCGGGCGCCAATCGCGTGCTGTCGGTCGATCTCCATGCCGGGCAGATCCAGGGCTTTTTCGACATTCCGACCGACAATCTGTTCGGCGCGCCGGTGATGAGCGCGGACATTCAGGCGCGCTTCGGCGATCGCAACCTCATGGTCGTGTCGCCTGACGTCGGCGGCGTGGTGCGTGCGCGCGCCCTCGCCAAGCGCCTCGACAACGCCCCGCTCGCGATCGTCGACAAGCGCCGTGAGCGCGCCGGCGAATCGGAAGTCATGAACATCATCGGCGACGTGTCCGGACGCTTCTGCATCCTCCTCGACGATATCGTCGATTCGGCGGGCACGCTCTGCAATGCCGCCGCTGCGCTGAAGGCGGCGGGCGCGCAGGATGTCGCCGCCTATGTGACGCATGGCGTACTTTCGGGCGGCGCTGTCGCGCGGGTCGAGGCGTCGGCGCTGACCGAACTGGTCATCACCGATTCGATCCAGGGCACCGAAGCCGTCAGCCGCTCCAGCCGCATCCGCCAGCTGCCAATCGCGCCGCTGCTGGGTGAAGCGATCAAGCGCATCGCTGACGAAAGTTCTGTGTCCAGCCTGTTCGACTGAATTGCGCCGTTCAGGCGGCGGACAGTAGCAGCGAGGGCAAGCAGCAGAACAGGATGAGCGCAGCGGTGATCCTTTGCCCGCGCGAAATGCCGAGCGGGTTTTGACGCCAGATCATCGGGCAGGCGAGAACCGCGAGCAGGAAGAGCATCGTCGACAGCGCGCCCGATCCGCCGATGGGCATGTCCTGCCGCATCGCTAGACCGCCCAGCAGGCTCAAAAAACCGATGATCCACCCCAACATCGCCATGGCCACACATTAGCGCGGAGCGATTGCCGAAGGCTTAAGGCCTGAAGCGAAACGCTTGGCCGGCGGCGAGATTGCGATTAGGCGGGACACATGACGACCCGCGACGATCTGGCCCTTGCCAACCGCCTCGCCGACGCCGCCGGCGCCGCGATCCGCCCCTTTTTCCGGGCGCGCTATGACACGGACTATAAGAGCGACAAATCCCCGGTGACGGAGGCCGACCGCGCCGCCGAAGCAGCGATCCGCGCCATATTGGAAAAGGAACGGCCCGCCGACGGCATCATCGGCGAGGAATATGGCGCCGTGCGCGAGGATGCCGAGCGCGTCTGGGTGCTCGATCCGATCGACGGGACCAAAAGCTTCATCGGCGGCCGTCCGATCTTCGGTACGCTCGTCGCGCTGATGCAAGCAGGCTGGCCGACGATCGGCATCATCGACCAGCCGATCGCGCGCGAACGTTGGGCCGGGATGATGGGACAACCGACGACCTTCAACGGCCAGCCAGTGACGACCCGCGCCTGCCGCGCGCTGGATGAAGCGATCCTCGCCTCGACCGCGCCGCAGCTTTTCCCAGGCTGCTCGGGTGAGCATTTCTCGATCCTCGCGCGCCAGTGCCGCGACACACTTTGGGGCGGGGACTGCTATAATTATGGGCTCGTCGCGTCGGGCCATGTTGATATCGTCGTAGAGGCGGGGTTGAAGCTGCACGATTTGGCCGCGCTCGTGCCCATCGTCGAGGGTGCGGGCGGGCGCATGTGCGACTGGGCGGGCGAACCGCTGACCGCCGACAGCGATGGCCAGGTCATTGCGCTGGGCGACTCGGCCCGGCTCGACGATGTGCTCGAAGCGTTGGGCGCGGGTCATCACGACCACTGACGGAAACGGCTGGACCTAGAAAATCCCCAGGAATTTCTTGTCCTGCTTCTTCGTTTCCTTCTTGCTCCCACGTCCCTCCTCGTCTTTCGCGGTCGTGCCGCGTCCGACGTCGTCGCGCGCCTCGCCGCCCTTCGTGCGCTGCGCCGCTGCGCTGGCGCCAGCCAGAACCGGGCCACAGGCAGCCCCTTTCGCGTCGCCGACATCCACAAAAGCCAGCAGGGACGCGATCGGGGTTCCCACGATCCCCAGCGCCACCGCTGCGCCGCCGCGTGAAAGCAGCTCTGGAGAAATGACGTCAATGCCCGGCTTGGCGAACCAGCCGTTTATGCCGACCGGCGACTGACCGGAGAACAGGCTGATCTTCTTGCCATCCGCACGGAAGACCATGTCGAGCCGCTCATTCTTAAAGGAAAAGCCCCCGCGCCCGACCATCACATTCTTCTTGGTATCGATCAGGATCGGGTCGGCTGCGGCCACCCCGTTCCGCACGGTAAAGGCGATCAGTCCGCAATTGATCTGCACCGGCTCCTTGAGCTTGTCCTCGAACATCTTGGTGACGAAGGTGCCGACGTCGATCTCCGCCAGTTGCACGTTGCGCGCCCACATGGTGCCAGCTGGCAGTATGGCGACGATGCGGCCATTGGACGCGGACAGCGAATCATGCAGCGTGTCGCCGAGGCCGGTCATCTGCACGCGCCCCTTGATGGTCCCCGACGTGCCCGATTCCTCGACGCCCCAGCGCGCCAGCAGCTTGCCCATGGACGTCGGCGCCAGACGAATGTCATAAGTCGTGCGCACCGGCTGCCGACGCGCGTTGATCTCTATGTCGGACGCTACATGGCCGCCCGACATGTCGAAGGTTAGCGGCGACATGGTGAGCAGGCTATTGTCGAGCTTGAGCGTCAGGTCGATGTTGGAAATCGGCACATTGTCGGCGCGGATCGTGCCCACCGTATATTTGACGCGCGCGTCGAAGTTGCGCAGCGCGTCGACCCGCAGCCGCGCGTCGGGCAATACGCGTGGCGCGCCAGCGACAGTCGTGATCGCGCCCGCCGCGCCCTGCTTGTCCAATCGCTCTGGATCATAGCCGAAAAAGGGGCCTGCATCGATAATGTCGAGCGTGCGCGTCGTCAGCGCCGCCTCGATCAGCAGCCGGTCGCGCATCGCGACAGTAAAGCGTCCCGACAGGTCGCTTTGCCCGAACCGGCCTTTCAACTGCGTGAAACGCCATTCGTCCCCCGCTTTCGTTGCTGCAGAGGTAAAACGATAGGTGCGCGTGTCGGGGAGTGCGACGCCGAGAAAATCGAACAGCCGCGCCAGATTGCGGCCGCGCGTCACCAGATCGAGGTCCGCGCCCTCAAGCTCGGTAGCTCCCGACAGCGTGCCCTTGACCTCCAGAACCGTCGCCCCGGCATCGGCGCGCATGGTGAGGCGATTGCGCCCGCCCGCCAGCGTTTCGTTGGGCGAAAGCAGGCTGCCCCGCAGATTGAAGGGCAATTGCCGCATCGTGCCGGTGCCGGTGAAACGGATGTCGCTGGCAAAACTGGTGTCGCGCGAGGCCGCCGTGTCGAACGCGATGTCGGTATTCAGCTGCATGCGCGGATCGCGATAGCGCAGCGTCGTGCCGGTCAGCAGTGCGCGGCGGATCAGCGGCAGGGTCAGCGGCTCGCCCTTCTTGTTCGGATCGCCAAAGGTCCATGTGTTGCTCTTATGGTCGCGCGACCATTCGAGATCGACGGCGCCGTCGCGCAGTTCGAGCGAATAGGCACGCACGCGGTCGCCGAAGATCAGGCTGAGCGGCGCGATGCGCGTTTCGATGAGGGCGGCGCGGAAGAAATCCGGACGACTGGCCCAGTCGACATTGTCGATCCGCATATCCTCTGCCCACAGCTTGATCGCGATCGGCGCGAAATAGAGCTGGAAGTCGCCGCCGACCTGGACCTGTCGCTCGATCTGGCGGCTGAGAATAGTTTCGAACGGGCGCTTGAGGAAGCGGCCCTTGGTGATGAACAGGATCAGCCAGACGATGAACAGCCCGAGGATGATATAGGCCAGAATGCGGGCGGCAAGCGGCAACTGACGCCAGCGGGCGCGGAAGCGCGCTCCCCTCGTGTCACGGGGCGGGGCCGCCACGGAGGCGGCCGGTTGCACTTGGTCTGTTTCCGCCATCGGCGGTCACAACGCCGCGCGCGCGCTTTGGCTCCGCTGCGAATCGCTTGCCTTTGCG
>JBEVMZ010000016.1:0-2953 GCA_040508335.1 Sphingobium sp. | reverse complement strand
GCGCTGCTGGTGATCGATTCGATCCAGACCATGCACAGCGACCTGATCGAAGGCGCGCCGGGTACGGTCAGCCAGGTCCGGGCAAGTTCGCAGGAGCTCATTCGCTTTGCCAAGCAGCGCGGCAGCGCATTGGTGCTGGTGGGGCATGTGACCAAGGACGGGAGCATCGCTGGCCCCCGCGTGCTCGAACATATGGTCGACACGGTGCTGGCGTTCGAAGGGGAACGCAGCCACCAGTATCGCATCCTGCGCGCGATCAAGAACCGCTTTGGCGGTACGGACGAGATCGGGGTCTTCGCCATGGTGGCGGAGGGGCTGGAGGAGGTCGCCAACCCGTCTGCCCTCTTCCTCACCCATCGCGACGAAAGCGTGACCGGCGCGACCGTCTTCCCCGCGCTGGAAGGCACGCGGCCCGTGCTGGTGGAGATACAGGCGCTTGTCGTCCGCCTGTCGAGCGGCGCCACGCCCCGGCGCGCGGTCGTCGGGTGGGACAGTGGCAGGCTGGCGATGATCCTCGCCGTGCTGGAGGCACGCTGTGGCCTCAGTTTCTCCACGGCCGAAGTCTATCTGAACGTCGCCGGCGGCTATCGACTGTCCGACCCGGCGGCGGACCTTGCCGTCGCCGCCGCGCTCGTCTCCGCGCTGGCCGAGAAGCCGGTGCCCGCCGACGTGGTGCTGTTCGGCGAGATCGCGCTGTCGGGCGAGGTGCGCCCGGTCGCGCATACGCCGCTGCGGCTGCGCGAATCGGCCAAGCTCGGCTTCAACCGCGCCTTCCTGCCCGCCGCGTCCGCTGACGGGGTGCAGGGGATGTCGGTCAGCGGCTATCGCACCTTGCTCAGTCTTGTTGACCAGATGCTCGGGCGCGGATAGCCACGCGAGCGATGAACGGCGTTGATATTCTCGTCCTGCTCGCGATTGGCGGTTGCGCCATCCTGGGCCTGCTCCGCGGCTTCGTGCAGGAGACGTTGTCGCTCATCGCCTGGGTGCTCGGCATATTCGCGATCCGCCTGTTCCATGCGTCGGTCGCCGATTTGCTGACCGCCTTCGTCGGGTCGGAAAGCGCTGCGGCGATCCTTGGCTTCGTCCTGGTGTTCGGCGTGACCTTCGGCCTTGGCAAGCTGCTCGCCCATGCCATCGGCAAGCGGACGCGCCAGTCGATCCTCGGTCCCGTCGACCGGGTGCTCGGCGGCGGTTTCGGTGCGATCAAGGGGCTGATCGGCGCAACGCTTGCCTTCCTCGCCTTCAGCCTGGTCTATGATACCTTCTACGGCAGCGGCGCCCGCCGTCCCGACTGGCTGAGCGATGCGCGCACCTACCCGCTCCTGAATGCCTCGGGCGAAGCCATCAGCGAGTGGGTGGCGGAGCGGCAGGCCCAGCCGCCCGCTATTACGGAGTAAAGTCCGACCTAGAGCCAGCCCTTGGCGCGATAGGCTTCGACGGTCGCGCGCAGACCCTGATCGGTCGGCACCTGCGGCGTCCAGAGCGTCGCGGGCGGCTGCATCCCCTTTTGCACGACCCAGTCGGGGTGGCAGAAATAGCTGACCCGATCCGCCGTCAGCTTCGCCTTGCCCCGCCGCACGATGCGGTCCGCGACCGCGCCCATTTCGAGCAGCCAGCGCGGCGTCGCAAGCGGGCGAACGGCACGGCCGGCGGCCTGACCGATGGCGCGGCCGAAATCCTTATGATCCCACCCGCCCTGCGTGCCGTCATCGACTTCATAGGTTTGCGCCAGGCTGATTTCCTGTTCCTGCGCGAGTGCCAGCAGCAGGCGGGCAAGGTCGCCCACCTCGATTACCGACAGGCGGCCCTCGGGCGGCAGGAGCAGAAGGCCGCTCTTCGCCATGCGGAAAAGGTCCAGCATCTCCCGGTCGGCCGGGCCGTAGATGGCCGGCGGGCGCACGATCGTCCAGTCCAGGCCGCTCGCCTTCACCTGGCGCTCCGCCATCGCCTTGGACCAGCCATAAGCGGACAGATCAGGTTCCCGGGCGGCTAGCGACGACACATGGATCAGGCGCTTGACCCCATGGCGCCGCATGGCGTCGATGACGGCGATCGTCCCGCGCACATTGCCGGCCTCGAAGCCCTCCCTATCGGGCGCATTCACCACGCCGGCGATATGCATGACCACGTCGGTGTCCCGCACCATCTTGTCGAGTGCGCGCGCCTCGTCCAGCGCGCCATGCACCCATTTCAACTTGGCGCGCGGCGGCTGGGCGCGGCGAGCGAGCGCGTTGACGTGCAACCCGGCCGCCAATGCCCGCGTCAGCGTCTCGGCGCCGACGAAACCCGTCGCGCCGGTCATCGCAATCTTCGTAGCCATCATTCTGCCGCTATTCGCCTGGGTTCGGGGAAGTGCTCACACCATCGCCATATGATCGCGGTGGACCAGGGCGGAGCGGGGGGCGTAGCCCAGCAGTCCAGCTATATCCTCGCTACGCCGCCCAGCGATGCGCGTCGCCTCGTCGCTACCATATTCAACGAGACCACGTGCAACCACACGGCCTTCGGGGCCGATGATATCGACGACGTCGCCGCGCGCGAAACTGCCCTCGACGCGGGCGACGCCGGCAGGGAGCAGGCTGTTGCCGTTCTCCAGCGCGCGCTCTGCGCCCACGTCCACCATGATGCGCCCACGCACTGTCAGCCGGCCTGCGAGCCAGCCCTTGCGCGCACGCTTGCCCGACGCGGCCAGAAAGATAGAACCGCGCCCGCCCTGTTCCCAGTGCGACAACGGAGCGTCGGTCTTGCCCGAAATGATCGCGAGATGCGCGCCCGCGCCTGTCGCGATCCGCGCCGCTTCGATCTTCGACGTCATGCCGCCCGACCCCATGCCCGAAGCCGACCCGCCGTCGGCCATGGCCATGATGCGCGCGTCGATGCGCTCGATCCTCTCGATGAACATGGCGTCGGGATCGACGTGCGGATTGGCGCTGTAAAGCCCCTCCACGTCGGA
>JBEVMZ010000015.1:0-5959 GCA_040508335.1 Sphingobium sp. | reverse complement strand
GCGTCAGCCCTGCCGCTGCTTCTGCCGCGCCGCCGTCCTGATGGTGGCAATCAGCCCCATGAAATAAGGGGCCAGTTCCTCCAGCCGCGCCGGCGGTACATCGTCGGCGGCGCCCATGATGCACAGGGACAGTGGCGTATCGGCCCCGTCCGCCGTCAACGGCGCGCCCAGCGCGTTGGTGCGCCCCCCCCATTCGCCCAACGACAGGCAATATCCAGCGTTCGCATATTGCGTCAGAGCCGCCGCCACCCGCGCCTCACTGGCGGGCCAGGCGTCGCCCCGCGCCGTCTTCAGCCGGGCCAGCAACTCTCCGCGCGCCTCTGCGGGCAATCCGCAGATAAAGGCGAGACCAAGCGCCGTGTCGTCCAGCGCGAAATCGGCGCCCAGATACAGGTCGGTGCGGTCCACCGACTCCGTGTCGGTACGAATGGCGCAGGCGCGTATTTCCAGCCCGTCGAGCGTCCCCAGTTCCACCGAAATCCCATGTTCCAGGGCAAATCGTTCCATGAACGGCTGGGCGATGCTGGCAAGGTCCAGGCTCTGCCGCGCGGTCAGGCCGAGCGCGATGGTCGCGCTGCCCAGCCGGTACAGGCCATTGGCCGCGTCCTGCTGCAGGAAGTTCAGTTTCACCAGCGTATCGGTTAGGCGCGAGACGCTGGGTTTCGGGATGCCCGTGCGCGCAGCGATGTCTTTATTGCCGAGCAGGTCGTCGTCGGGACCAAAAGCGGCCAACACCTGAAGACCTCGGGCCAGCGAGTTTATAAGCTCGCAATCGGGCGATCCCTTATAGCCGCTGGGCGACCTGCTGCCCTGCGCCGGCAAGGTGGGCACTACCGCGCCGCGCGCCCGTGCCGTGGGGGGGCGGCCAACCGAACGCCTGACAGGCTGGCCGTCCTGTGTCTCATTTCCTGCCTGTCGGTCCGTCGCTTTGACCGTCATCCACCTACCTCTAGAGTGCCGAACCCTGACCGATAGCGGCGCGTGGCCGCCTTGGCGATGATCTTATCAGACCCGCGCCGATTTCACAGTCTGGGATGCAAAGGGGCGAGTGCCTACCTGTGATCCCGACGCCGCGTCACCACGGCGGGTTCCAGATCCACACAGACAAGATCGGCAAGTCGGCGGAAAAGCCATGCCGGGGCGCGCGAGGCGGTGCCGGCGACCCAGTCGGGGCCGCCGGCACGTAGGTCACTCGCCGCCGAACGGCAGCTTGAGCGATAAGCCGATCACGCGCGGCGCCGAGTGGTAGGCAGTCGAGATGTCAAACGCGGCCGTCAGCGGAAGGCCGCTGAGGATGTACTTCTCGTTGAACAAGTTCTTCACATAAAAGGTCGCGGACGCGCGACTGCCGAACATGTCGTCCCAGCCGATCGATGCGTTTACCACGGCATTGTCATCGGACCGGTTGCCCGACAGGTTGATGTCGTCGAGCTCGAACCCGTCGGCATAGCTGAGGTCGGCCATGAACTTGACATTGCCGCCGCTATCGCTGCGCAAGAAGGTCCAGGCGAATGACGTGCCCCACTGATGCGGCGAGACGCCACGGAACCTGTTGTCCGACACGTCCAACTCCTGGCCGAACCTGGGGCTGAAGATGAAGAAGTTCTTATACTTCGCACTGACATAGCTGTAGCGGCCGGTCACCTCGACATCGCGGCTGGGGCGAACCGAGGCTTCGATCTCGAAGCCCTTCACTGTCGCCGAAGCCGCGTTGACGATCGTGCTCACCGGGATCGCCGGCGCGCCCGGGGGGGCGAAATTGGCGGTGACCGTGCGCTGAATGTCCTTATAGTCCGAATAATAGCCCGCGATGTTGAACATCACCGGTGCGCCGCCAAGGTCGAAGTTCGACTTCAGCCCCAGTTCGTAATTGACCAGCGTTTCCGGATCATAGGGGATCTGGGTCGCGAGCGATGTCGCACGACCGTTGAAACCGCCCGCGCGATAGCCGGAACTCACCGTGACATAACCCATCGCGCCGGGGGTGAACTCGTGGTCGAGGCCGGCGAGCCAGGTCACCTTCTTGAAAGAGACATCCGCAGCCTTGGCGCAATCGTCGTTGGTTGCCCCGGCCACAAGGCAGGTTGCGGCTCCGTTGGCCGCCACACTGCGCGTCGACCAGACGATTTCACGCTCATCGCGTGTATAGCGGATGCCACCTGAAATCCGCGTGCGGCTTTCGAATGGCAGAGTATAGGTCATGTTGGCAAAGGCCGAGAGACTGCGATTTACGGCGCTGAAACGGTTGTTCGAGTAACCTCCGACCAGCGGCGCCCGGAACGTATAGGTCTGGACATCGTCATAGCCATTTTCCTCAAAGTAATAGCCGCCGACGATCCAATTGAGCGCATCACCGAATGCTGTACCTTGAAGCTGAAGCTCCTCGCTATACTGACGACCACCTACGAATGCGTTAAAAAAATTGACATTGGCGCGTGTACCGTCCGCGTCGAGAATATCGTTCGCACGGAGATAGCGGTATCCCGCAACGTTTTTGAGCGTCAAAGCGTCATTCAGTTCCCAGGTCGTGGTGTTCGTGACCGAGAAAGACTTGGCAGAGGAATGCGCGGGTGCGCTGGTCGCCAACCTGTGGAAGCCGAGCGACTGCGCCTCGGCATACGCATCGGGATAGCCCACGCTGGGCGGAAGCGCCGCACCCGATGCCGCCGATGCGGGCGAGGTCTGCGGCGCTTCGAAGATCAGCCCGGGCCGATAGTTGAAGGCATAGGTGGCAAGGCCGTTTTCGTCGGCCTGAAAGTAATCGACAACGAAGGTGGAACGGAGACCCGGAAGAGGTTCGATGTCCAGCGTGCCGCGCAGCGCATAGCGGTTGCGGTCGTCCAGATGCTGTCTGGTATTGACCACAAAGGAATATCCTTCGCGATACTGGTAGTTGCCCGCCAGACGGATACGGATGGCGGAGTTCACGGGAATGTTCAGCGCGCCTTCGATACCCGTCGCATTCGGATCCTCGACATAGCCGCGCACATAGCCGCCGAAATTTTCACCCGGCTTGCGCGTCGTGATGAGCATAGCGCCGCCCGTCGAGTTGCGGCCGAAAAGCGTTCCCTGCGGGCCTTTCAACACTTGGACCGATTCCAGGTCATACACGGTGGTATCCAACCCGGTCGGGCGAGCCGAGGTGACTTCATTGATGTAGACCGCGACCGAAGGATCGGCGGCAACGCCGATTTCGCCCTGCCGCTGGCCGCGAATTGAAATGGCGGCACCCACGCCGCGCCCGTTCACGGGCGTGATCGTCATGCTTGGAATCTTGCGCTGGAACTCGGTCATGCTCTGGAGATTCTGTGACTGCAGCGCGTCTCCGCTGATCACGGTGACGGCGACGGGAACGTCCTGGAGCCGTTCCTCGCGCCGACGCGCGGTCACGATGATGCCGCCGTCATCGGCTTGCGCTACCGTCGCGCCTTCCTGCGCGGCGATGGCGGGTTGCGTGCCGACAGACGCAAGCACGCCCAGCGATGTCATCAAAAAAAGTCGATTTTCCGGCATTTCTCTCTCCCCACTTCCAGTTTCTAACGACGCGGCGCGCCGATGCACCCGCGGGAGCAGAAGCGCGCCTGGCTAATTCATTCTTCTCTAGGCGTCCGCCGGAATTTACATTCTGCCCTGCCGAATACAGCTATACGAATAAAAGAGAGCGGCGCAAGTGAACGTGCTCCGTAGGGTAAATGCGGTGCGAAGCCCCATCAACCAATACCTGTTTGTGACGAGAACCAAATAAGCTGTCCGCTGCGGACATATGGATCGGTCGACGTCGAACGGCATAGGAAGTTGCAAGTGAGCGATGGCGCGGGGCAGTAGCGCGATCGTGGCGGCCTATCTCTCCGCGCGCCGCCAGCCGCACATGGCGAGGGCAAGATACCAACCCTACCCGGTTCGGGCGGCATATCCGACGGTCTTGCATATGGCCGCAGCGCGTCGTTTCCGCTTCGCGCGCTATAGCCAGCTGGAACATCGCCCGTTCGCGGCACCGGCGAACGATTCCGCGGGGGGAACGAGGACGGTCAACGCGAATCGAAGGTCAGATTTAATTTCCCGCAACAATGCGATATGTTACGACTAGATCTTAGCACTAGGTGTAAAATCGGTTGCTGCTGCTTACCACCGCTGCCATGGCTGTTTATAGGGTCATCATTGCCCCAACCCGGCGGAGCGCGCGAACCTGCTCGTCTCGCCGCGTCAGATGGCCTTAGCCACCGATACTCGCTTTCGTGTCGAGCGCGGACAATTGCTACAGGGTCGGGCAGATGGTAGCGGTCGATGGCGGCAGCAGCGTGCTGCTACGCGGTGAGGCTTGCCCTTGAACCGACGGATCTTCAGGGTTTGCCGCAGCGCTGCGGTCCAGGACCCGCCGCAAGCGGATAAATGGGCAATCAGCAGGAAGGAAATAGTTGCATGACGGCCGAAACGCGCTCGATTGAAGAAAGCAATACCGAGGTCGCTCTCAACTTCATCCAGCATCTTGCAGCTGATACTATGGAGCCGTCGATGATGACGGAGGATTTCAAGGTGTGGACTGCGAGCCACGGAGAGATGGAGCCCAGCGCGTGGTTTGCCGCCGTGCGAGCGCTCACCAACGTGCTCAACGAACCGCTCAAATCCACCCCGATCGGCGTGACCGCCCAGGGCGAGCGCGTCGCTATCGAGGCCGTGTCGCACGGCAACCTCAGCAACGGTGAGCATTACTCGAACAACTACCACTTCCTCGTCATCGTGCGCGAAGGGAAGGTTGCCCAGGTGAAAGCCTATTTCAGCACAAGGCTGGCGGCTGAAAAGCTCGGCCCGCTGTTCGCCGCTGCGGCGCAGAGCTGAGGACACGGTCCCGGCTACCCAGCCGCTCTCCTGATCGTCGTTCCCTGACCCCCGATGTCGAGGGCAGCGCGAGAACGCCGTCAGTCAGTGCGCCGGGGTATCCGCCCAGATCATCAGCGCGTCGAGGCATTCGACATGGCTGCCCGAGACCCAGAGCGGGTTGACCTCGAGCGACATCAGATCGGGGCCGAGCGCGATCGCGGCGTTGCCGATCGCAGCCACCGCCTCGGCCACCTTGCGGCGGTCGATCGCGGGCTGGCCGCGATAGCCGTCGAGCAGGCGCGCGGCCTTCAGGCGGCCGAGCATCTCCTCGACCTGATTGGGCGAGACCGGCAGCAAGGCGAGATCCGCATCGGCCAGCACCTCGACCAAGACGCCGCCGAGGCCGACCGCGAGGACAAGCCCCCAGGTGGGATCGCGCGCGATGCCGACGATCAGCTCGACGCCAGCGCCGCGCATCGGCGAGATGGTGATGCCGTCGATCCGCGCGACCGGCCTGGCCGCTGCAACACGCGCCGCCATTGCGACATATTCGGCGCGGGCCGCGTCCGCCCCGGCGATGTTGAGCGAGACGCCGCCCACCTCGGTCTTGTGCGCGATGTCGGGTGAAAGAATTTTAAGGGCCACGGGTGCAGCCAGCCGTTCGGCGATCGCCGCCGCCTCGTCGCCGCTGCGCGCGACATGGGCAGGGATCACCGGTACGCCGTGCGCGGAGAGGAAATCCAACGCCTCGCGCTCATTGGTGGGGCGCGGCCCGGACAACGCGGCCGAAGCGACCGGCGCAACCTCGGGCGCGCCGCGCCGTACCGCCTCGGACCAGCGGAAGGCGGCACCCACTGCTCTCATGCCGGTGCCAAGACCCGACACGCGCGCCGGCATGCCGACCGACTCCAGCAGTTCGCGGGCATAGGGCGTCACCGTCAAATAGGACTGGGTCTGCAGGAAACCCGGCACGCCCGCACGACGGATGCCCTTGGCGAAGTGGCTGAATGGCTCGGGCCCGAAATTGTCGTTTTCTTTCGAGTCTGCGAGGTCGAAGCAGACCGCGACTAGCGAGACGGCTTCATCCTGGCCGACGATGGCGATCACATCCTCGAACGACTGAAAGCTGCCGAGGATGCCG
>JBEVMZ010000081.1:0-12701 GCA_040508335.1 Sphingobium sp. | reverse complement strand
AAATCGCCCCGCGCACGATGAAGCGGCTGCGTACGCTGGCGACCTATGATCGCCTTGGTGCGGGGTTCGAGATCAGCGCGGCCGATCTCGACCAACGCGGCGCGGGCGATCTGCTGAGCGACACGCAGGCCGGGCATATGAAACTGATCGGCGTCGATCTTTACCAGCATCTGTTCGAAGCGGCGATCAATCAGGCGCGCGGGCAGGCCGATGCCTTGTGGATGCCGGAAATCAACATGACCGGGGCCGGCTTTCTGCCCCCCGACTGGATACCCGACGCCGACATTCGCCTGGGCCTTTACGTCAGACTTGCCCATAGCGTCGAAGAGGGAGATCTGGAGGCGCTGGAAGACGAATTGGCCGACCGCTTCGGGCCATTGCCCCCGCCGGCGCAGGATTTGATGGCGGCGGCGCGCGTCGCCATTCTCGCCCGCGCGGCGGGGATCGCGCGCATCGATGCCGGCCCCGCCGCGATCGCGCTCACACCGCATGGAAAAAACGCGCCGCCGCCCGACGGGTCGGGCCTGGAGGAAAAGGCGGGGCGTTGGCTGCTCAAGGAGCGTACGGACGATCAGGATCGCGGCGCGCGGGTCATCGACCTGCTCGAAACGCTGAACGCCAATGGGAGTTGATGCCGATGGCCGATGATGATGCCGCGCCGCTCGACTGTCTGATCGTCGGCGCCGGGCCGGCTGGACTGACCGCCGCCATTTATCTGACGCGCTTTCGCCTCGCCGTCGGGATCGTCGACGCGGGCAAAAGCCGCGCCGCCATGATCCCGCGCACGCACAATCATGCCGGCTATCCCGGCGGCATAGCGGGCACCGAATTGCTGGCCCGGATGCGCGAACAGGCGGCTGAATATGGCGGACAGGTGCAGGCCGGGTCGATCGAGACGCTTGCGCGTGAAGACGGGATGTTCGTTGCGCGGGGCGCGGGTCGGACATGGCGTGCGACCAGCGTTCTGCTGGCGACCGGCGTCGTCAATCATGCGCCGGCGATGGCGCCCGACGTGCATGATGCCGCGCTGGCGCGCGGGCTGCTGCGCTATTGCCCGATTTGCGACGGCTTTGAAGTCACCGACAAAAGGATCGCCGTCATCGGCACCGGGCGGCGCGGACATGACGAGGCCATCTTCCTGCGCATGTATTCGCGCGACATCACGCTTGTCGCGCCCGATGGCCCTCACGCATTGGGCAAGGACGAGCGGCGGGGTCTGGAGGAAGCGGGAATCCGTCTGCAGGATGGCCCCTGCGCGCCGCTGCGTATCGAGGACGAAGCGATCATTGTGCCGGTGGGGGGCGAAGCGCTAACCTTCGACACCGTTTATCCGGCGATGGGATCGGTGATCCGGTCGGAGCTGGCGGTCATGCTGGGCGCCGACGCGACCGAGGACGGCTGCCTAGTCGTCGACGACCATCAGCGCACGAGCATCGCGGGCGTCTATGCGGCCGGCGACGTCGCCAAGGGGCTCGACCAGATCAGCCACGCGATGGGCGAGGCGGGCGTCGCCGCGACGACGATCCGCAACGATCTGGCAGAGCGGCGGCGGCTCTACCGATAGGGCAGGCGCGCCGACTATGCAGCCGCGCGGAATCGGCATAGGGACGGTCATTCTCGACGCGGGAGTGCCTTCGTGACCATCGTTGCCGCCTTTCTCTATCGCGACGGGCTTCGCGCCGAGCCTGTCGCGATCGATGCCCCGCCGCCGGCTATGACGGGTTCGGATTTCGTCTGGATCGGGGTCGCCGACCCCACCGCCGAAGAGATGCGGCAGCTTCAGGCCCATTATGATCTCCACCCGCTCGCGGTGGAGGACGCGCTCAATGGCAAGCAACTGCCCAAGATCGAGGTCTATGGCCCGCAGCTTTTCGTCGTCACCCGCACCGCGCATCTTGAGGGCGACATGCTGTCCTACGGCGAGACCGCGATCTTCGTAGGTCCCAACCATATCATATCGGTGCGCCACGGATCGGCGCGCGCGCATATTCAATTGCGCGCGCAGATGGAGGCGGCACCCTCCCTGCTGCGCCATGGGGTCGATTATGTGTTGCATGGCATCATCGACTTCATCGTCGATGGGTATCTGCCCATCGTCGAGACGATCGAAGAGCATGTGCTGGAGATGGAGCAGCGCGCGGTCGAAAGCTTCCTCAGCCGCGAGGAAGTGACGCGCATCTTCCACCTACGGCGCGAACTCATCCGCTTCCGCCGCACATTGGGGCCGATGTCGGAGGTCGCGGGCAAGCTGGTCCATCTCGACCTGCCTTGCCTCGACAAGGAAATCCGCCCCTATTTCCGCGACGTCATGGATCATGTCCGCCGCGTCGAAACGATGGTCGAGCACCTGCGCGAAGTGCTGACGTCCGTGTTCGAGGTCGGCCAAATGCTGGAATCGCAGCGGCAGGGCGCCATCACGCGCCAACTCGCCGCCTGGGCCGCGATCCTGGCGGTGCCGACGGCGATCGCGGGGATTTACGGCATGAATTTCGACTATATGCCCGAATTGCGCATGCACGACGCCTATTTCGTGGTGCTAGCGGTGATCGCCCTGCTGTGCGTAACCCTTTACTGGCGTTTCCGGCGAATGGGCTGGCTCTGACTAGATCATCTCGCCTGTAAGCAGCCGGGGCAACGCGCCGCTCTGCCCGCGCGCCTGCGCCATGAACCTGTTCTTAAGCGGCGTGATGCGCTGCACCGCCGCCAGGCCGGCGCGGCGCACCAGCGAGGGCAGGCGCCCCGGCACGTCGAACAGGCGCACCAGCCCGTCCATCGCTACGCTGATAGACAGCGCATCGAGCCCACGCCAGCGCTGGTAGCGCGCCAGCAGCTGCGCATCGCCCGGATCGAGACCGAGGCGCATGCCCTCCACCACCACCTGCGTCAGCGAGGCCACGTCGCGGAAGCCGAGGTTCAGCCCCTGCCCCGCGATCGGGTGGATCGCATGCGCGCTGTCGCCGACCAGCGCGAGGCGCATGTCGGTAATGCGCGCGGCATGGTGGAAGCCGAGCGGATAGGAGGAACGCGGGCCTGCAAGACTGATCTCACCCAGGAAGCTGCCGATCCGTTTCTGCGCTTCGGCGAGCCAGGCGCGCTCGGACAGTTTTAGCATCGCCGGCGCCTGGGCCGTAGGCACGGTCCAAACGACTGCCGACCGTGTACCGGGCAGCATCGGCAGCAGCGCGAAGGGGCCGCCGACATAGAAGATTTCATAAGCCGTATTAGCGTGCGGTATCTCATGATCGATCGCCGTCACCATGGCGGTATGCTTATACTGCCAGCGCGTCGTGCGGATGCCTGCGGCTTCCCGCGTCGGGCTGTTCCGCCCTTCGGCGCCAACGAACAGCGCGCCCTGGATCGTCTGCCCGCTCGCCAGCGTCAGCGTGACGCCGTCCGCATCCCGCTGGGTCGCCGTCGCGCGATCGGGCTGGAAGCGCGTCAGATGCTGCGCCCGTCCCGCCGCATGTTCGAGTGCGGCGCGCAGGTCTCGATTGGGGACCATCGTACCCATGACGCCATCGTCCGCATCCGGCACAAAATCCAGAGCGCCCGGTTCCAGCCCGTCACTGACCCAGATACGATCGATCGGGCAGCCTTTGCCTTCCAGGAAAGGCGTGACGCCGATCGCCTCCAGCATCGCCCAACTGGTCGAGGAAATGGCCGAGACCCGTCCGTCGAAACCAGCCGCGCCCGTCGTCGCGGGATCGACCGGGTCGATCACGGCGCAGCGCACGCCATGGCCGGAGAGCGCGATGGCGAGGGTCAGGCCAACCAGCCCGCCCCCCGAGACGATGACATCGAAGCGTTGCATGGGATCAGATGTAGGCGGTACCACCCGCGTTGGAAAGCCGCCTTTGTCCTGGCCGGCGAATCAGAGCCGCACTAGCCAGCCTTCCGGACCACCGACCGCGCCGCGCTGGATCCCGGTCAGTTTCGCGCGCAGATTATCCGTCACCATGCCGCCATCGCCATTGCCGATGGTGAAGTCGCCCTGCGCGCTCTTCACCGTGCCGATCGCGGTCACCACCGCCGCCGTGCCGCAGGCGAAGGCCTCGCGCAGCTTGCCGCTCGCCGCGTCAGCCCGCCACTGCGCGAAGCTGTAGGGCTCTTCGCGCACGGTCAAGCCATCGGCGCGGGCTAGGGTGATGATGCTGTCGCGCGTAATGCCGGGCAGGATCGTGCCGCCGAGCGGCGGCGTAACGATCGATCCGTCGTCCATGACGAAAAAGACGTTCATGCCGCCCAGTTCTTCGACCCACTTATTCTCGGCGGCATCGAGAAACACGACCTGGTCGCAGCCATGGCCGATCGCTTCCTTCTGCGCGACGAGGCTCGCGGCATAATTGCCGCCGCATTTGGCAGCGCCGGTCCCGCCGCGCGCGGCGCGGGTGAAATGCTCCGACACCCAGAGCGTCACCGCCTTCTTGCCGCCCTTGAAATAGGCGCCGGCGGGCGATGCGATGACGCAGAAGATATATTCGGCCGCCGGGCGGACGCCCAAAAACGTCTCGCTCGCGAACATGAAGGGGCGCAGATAGAGGCTCCCCTCGCCGCCCGGAATCCAGTCTGCGTCGATCTTCACCAGCGCCTCGACCGCCTCCATAAAGATGTCCTTGGGCAGAGCGGGCATCGCCATGCGCTCGGCGCTTTCGGCAAAGCGACGGGCATTTTCCTCTGGCCGGAACATCGCAACGCTGCCGTCCTCGAGCCGATAGGCCTTCATGCCTTCGAAGATTTCCTGCGCATAATGCAGCACGGCGCAGGCCGGATCGAGCTGGAACGGCGCGCGCGGTTCGATCGCATGGCTGTGCCAGCCCTGTCCTTCGCTATAGCGGATCGTCACCATATGATCGGTGAACAGACGCCCGAAGCCAGGGTCTTCCAGCAGCACGGCGCGCTCGTTCGCCGATACCGCCTGGGCGTTGCGGGTAAGCGTGAAGCGCGCATTATGCTGGGCGTCCATGGGCGACTCTCCTTCGAATTTCCAAGCGGCGAGCCTATGCCATGGCGGCCCACGCAAAACAATGTCAACGATACTGACCCATCGGGCCGGTATCCGCCATCTGGCCCTATGCTGCCTTAAAACAGAGCGCTATTGCTCGGCCATGAGCCAGACCCAGCATTATTTTTCAGACAACGCGACGCCCGTTCATCCGCGTGTGATGGCCGCCATGGTCGCGGCGGATCAGGCGGATCACGGCTATGATGGCGATGCGTGGAGCGCACGGCTCGACGGGGCCTTTTCCGACCTGTTCGACACGCCGGTCAAAGCGCTGTGGATCGCGAGCGGCACGGCGGCGAACAGCATCGCGCTCGCCTGTCTCTGCCCGCCCTATGGCGCCATCCTCGCGCATGAAGAGGCGCATATCGCCACCGACGAATGCGGCGCGCCGGGTTTCTTCACCCATGGCGCAAGCCTGCTGACCTTGCCTGGCGTAGGCGCAAAGCTGTCGCCGGAAGCGCTTGCCGCCCGCCTCACCGCCATCCGCCCCGACATTCACCAGTCCCCCGCCAGCGTGCTGAGCATCACGCAAGCGACCGAATATGGACTGGTCTACACGCCCGCCGAAGTCGCGGCGCTGGTGGAAGAGGCAAAAGCACGAGGCCTGGCCGTCCATATGGACGGCGCACGCTTTGCCAATGCGGTCGCACATCTGGGCTGTCACCCGTCCGACCTGACCTGGCGCGCGGGCATCGATGCGCTAAGCTTTGGCTGCGTCAAAAATGGCGGCATGGTGGGCGAAGCGCTGCTGTTCTTCGGGGCGGAACGCGAGGCGCGCGCCGCACAGGCGGAGCGTTGGCGCAAGCGGTCTGGGCATCTGTTTTCAAAGGGCCGCTATCTTGCGTCGCAGATATTGGCACTGATCAAGGACGATCTGTGGCTCGCCAATGCGCGCGCGGCCAACGCGGCGGCAGCGGCACTGGCGGCGACGGCAGGTGAGCGTCTGCTCCATCCGGTGCAGGCGAACGAACTGTTCGTGCGGTTGGACTCACACGAGGCCGAGTCCCTGCGCGTACAGGGCTTCGACTTTTACGATTGGGGGCCGGGCGCCGCACGGCTCGTCACCAATTGGGCGCAGGATGCGGCCACGGTCGCCCCGCTCGGCCGGGCTTTGCAGGCGCTGGGTCATGGCTGACGCGCAAAAGGGCGTCGTCCTGCCTTTCCTGCTCGTCACGCTGATCTGGAGTTCGACCTGGATCGTCATCCGCGATCAGCTCGGCACCGTGCCGCCGAGCTGGTCGGTCTGCTACCGCTTTGCCCTGGCAGGCGTGGCGATGGCGCTGTTCGCCGGGATGCGCGGCGTCGATCTGCGCATCGGCGCGCGCGGCATTGCTTTCGCCGCGCTGCTGGGCACGGCGCAGTTCGTGCTTAATTTCAACTTCGTCTATCGCGCTGAACATTATGTAACCTCAGGCGTGGTCGCGGTCGTCTATGCACTGTTGCTCATCCCCAACAGCATTCTCGCCCGCATCTTTTTCGGCCAGCGGGTCGCAAGCATGTTCATCGTCGGGTCGCTGGTGGCGATCAGCGGCATCGCCCTGATGCTCCTGCACGAATATCGCGGCGCAGCGCTGGCGTCGGACGGCATCCTTCTGGGCGCCGCCCTGTCCTGCGCCGGATTGCTGAGCGCCTCGGTCGCCAATGTCATGCAGGGGACGCAGATCGCGCGTCGGCTGCCGATGGTGGCGGTGCTCGCCTGGGCGATGCTGATCGGCGCAGGACTCGACGCCTTGTTCGCCTGGGCGACGGTCGGCCCGCCGGTGATCGAGACGCGCGCGGGCTATCTGCTGGGCATCGCTTGGCTCGCGATCGCGGGATCGGTCGTCACCTTCCCGCTCTATTTCCAGCTGATCCAACGCGTCGGGCCGGGCCGCGCCGCTTATACCAGCGTGATGACACCGGTGGTGGCGATGCTGATCTCGACTTTGGTCGAAGACTATCGCTGGAGCCTGCTGTCGGCGGCTGGCGCGTTGCTCGCCATCGCCGGCATGATCATCGCGCTGCGGTCCAAGCCGGCCTGACCTGATAGGCGCGCTTGGCCAGATCGACCCGCGCTATCAGCGTCGCGAGCGGCGGTGGCGGTGCCGGAGGCGTTGCATCGGGGAGGCAGGCGATACGCTGGCGCAGCGTGGCGAAGTTCTGCTCGATCTGGTTCATGATCCTGTCGGTGCACCCGGCAGGGTTAACGATCCGTCAAAGACAGGTGGCAAGACCCTCGACATAGGTCGGATAGCGCGGCGTCCAGCCGAGCAGCCGCTTGGCCCGGCCATTGGAAACCCGTCGGTTTTCCGCATAAAAGCCGCGCGCCATCGGCGACAGCTTCGCCTGCTCCACCGTCTGGAGCGGCGGATGGGGCAGGCCCAGCAGGTCGCAGGCATGTTCGATCACTCGGTTCTGCGGACAGGGCCTGTCATCGGCGAGATTATACGCGCCGGGCGGCCCGTCGAACGAAGCAAGGATGCCGCCGACGATATCGTCGACATGGACGCGCGAGAATATCTGGCCCGGAATATCGATGCGATGCGCCTTGCCCGCCCCGACCCGATCGAGCGCCGAGCGTCCCGGCCCGTAAATACCGGGCAGGCGAAAGCGTCGCACGTCGTCGCGTAGCGTTCCCCAAGCAATGTCGGCAGCCGCGCGCGCGGTGCGGCGGCCCGTGCCGACGGGACTCGCCTCGTCCACCCACGCACCCGCCGCATCGCCATAGACGCCAGTCGAGGACAGATAGCCGATCCAGCGCGCCGGCGCGGCGCAGATGGCGTCGCCATAGCGCGTGAGGACAGGGTCCGCGTCCCCCTCTGGCGGGACGGACGACAGGATATGCGTCGCCGATGCGATCACCCCCCGCACGCCGCGATCATCGTCAAAGGCCAGACTATCGGCATCAGCCACGCGGCGCACGCCGGTCACCCGCCACCCTTGCGCGCGCAGCCGGTCAGCGAGGTGGCCCGCGCTATAGCCCAGGCCAAGGATCAGCATATGGGACAAATCGTCGCCCCGCCTTTAGACGGTGAAGCTCTCGCCGCAACCGCAGGCGCCCTTCGCATTGGGGTTGTTGAACACGAAGCCGGCGGTGAAGTCATCCTCGACCCAGTCCATGACCGATCCGACAAGATAAAGCACCGACGCGCCGTCGATATAGAGGACGCCGCCAGGCGTTTCGATCTTCTCGTCGAACTTTTCTTCCGCCTTCACATAGTCGACCGAATAGGCAAGGCCCGAACAGCCCCGGCGCGGGGTCGACAGCTTGACGCCGATCGCGCCTTCGGGCGCCTGGCCCATCAATTCGGTAACCCGCGCCTGCGCGCTTGGCGTCAGCGTGACGGCGGCGGGCCGGACGCGCGGCTTGGTCTCTACGCTCATCACAGCATCCCCAGTTCGAGCTTCGCCTCGTCGCTCATCTTCTGCGGGTCCCATGGCGGGTCCCAGACCAGATTGACCTCGACATCGCCGACGCCGGGCACCGCGCCGACGCGCAGTTCGACTTCGGCGGGCATGGATTCGGCGACCGGGCAGTGCGGCGTCGTCAGCGTCATGGTGACGACGGCATGGCCGTCATCGGTCACGTCGACGCCGTAGATAAGGCCCAGATCATAGATGTTCACCGGGATTTCCGGATCGAAAATCTCCTTCAGCGCATCGATGATCGCTTCATAGGTGTCGCCGCCCGGCTCGCCGACCGGCTGGGGCGCTGGCTTGGCGGCAAGAAAGCCTTCCAGATAGTCGCGCTGACGCGGCGCTTCCTCGACCCGTGCCTTGAGCGGCGCCTCGACGCTGTCTACTTCCTCGACCATGATCCTGTTCTCGTCGCTCATCCGAATATCTTCCTGACCCGCTCGATCCCGCGCACCAGCGCCGCAACATCGCTTTCGTCGCTATAGATGCCAAAGCTCGCGCGCGCGGTCGCCTCCACGCCCAGCGCGCGCATCAAAGGCTGCGCACAATGATGGCCGGCGCGGATCGCCACGCCCGCCTCGTCCAATATGGTGCCGACATCGTGCGGATGCACCCCCTCCACCTCGAAAGAGAGGATACCCGCGGAGTCTTCCGGCCCGAACAGGCGGACGCTGTTGAGGCTTTCCAGCGCCGCGCGGGCCTCGCCCACCAGCGCGCATTCATGGGCGTGGATCGCATCCAGCCCTATGCTTTCGACATAGTCAATCGCCGCCGACAGGCCGACGACGCCGACGATATGCGGCGTTCCCGCTTCGAACCGGGTGGGCGGCGGCGCATAGGTCGTCTTCTCGAACGTCACCTTGTCGATCATCGACCCGCCACCCTGATAGGGCGGCATCGCGTCCAGTAGCTCCGCCCTGCCCCACAGCACGCCGATGCCGGTCGGGCCATAGAGCTTGTGTGCGGAGAAGACGTAAAAGTCGCAATCGAGCGCCTGCACATCGAGGGCAAGGCGCGGCACCGCCTGGCAACCGTCGATCAATATCTTCGCGCCCACGCCATGCGCAATATCGGCCGCGCGCCGGCAATCGAGCACGCTGCCGAGTACGTTCGACACATGGGCAAGCGCCACCAGCTTGTGCGCCGGCGTAATCATCGCCGCCATCGCGTCAAGGTCGATGCGCTGGTCGGCGGTCAACGGCACGACATCGATCTGCGCGCCCACCTTCTCCGCGGCGATCTGCCACGGCACGATATTGCTGTGATGCTCCAGCATCGAGAGCAGGATGCGGTCGCCCGCCTTTAACTGCTGCTGCGCCCAGCCATAGGCGACGAGGTTGATGCCCTCGGTCGCGCCGCGCACATAGACGATCTCGCTGTCCGATGCTGCGTTGATGAAGCGCGCGACCTTGCGCCGCCCCTCCTCATAGCCCAGCGTCATGGTGGCGGAGCGCGCATAGACGCCGCGATGCACGGTCGCATATTCCTCGCCATAGGCGCGGGCGATCGCGTCGATCACCGCCTTGGGCTTTTGCGCGGTCGCAGCGCTGTCGAGATAATGCCAGTCGAGGACGCCGGGGAAATCGGCGCGCAGGTTCAGGCGATCGGGCGCGAGGACGCTCATACCAGCGCCTCCAGCCGCGCGATCGCCGCAGTCTCGAACCCCGTGCGCGTTTCTTCGTCCGGCATGTCGTCGAACACGCCGGCGACGAAGGCTTTCAGCAGCAGCGTCTTGGCGGTCGCCGGGTCCATGCCGCGCGACGCCATGTAAAACAGCGCCGCCTTGTCGAGCTCGCCCACCGTCGCGCCATGCGCGCATTTGACGTCGTCGGCGTAGATTTCCAGCTCCGGCTTGGCGTTCACCGTCGCCGTACGGTCGAGCAGCATCGCCTTGACCGACTGAAAAGCGTCGGTGCGCTGCGCATCGCGCGCAACGTTGATCGCGCCGAGATAGGAGCCGGTGGCGCGCCCGCCCAGGATCGAACGGATCGTCTGGCCGCTGGTCGCATCCGGCTGCCCATGCTTTACGCGCGAAACGATCTCCAGCACCTGGTCGTCACCGCCGATGATCGCGCCGTTCAAGCCAAAATGGCTGCCCCGGCCAAGCGTCACGTCGAAGGTCACGCGGCCAAGCTTGCCGCCGACGTTGAGCAGATGAAAGTCGCAGCGCGCGCCATCGGCGACCTGGATCACATAATCATGGATCGCGACCGCCCCCTGGCCTGCGTCCTGCAACAGATGATGATGCGCGCTATCCCCCGCCGCTACATCGATCCGCACGGGCGCCGACACCGGCCAGACGGAGGCGACGGCGTCGAGATCGCTGTAGCGCCAGGCTTCTTCCCTGCGCGTCGGAAGGGCGAGCGCCGTCATACTCAAGCCGCCACCAGCTCGGCATAGCCTTCGCGCTCAAGTTGCAGTGCGAGGTCGGGACCGCCCGACTTGATGATCCGCCCGCCGGCCAGCACATGCACGAAATCGGGCCGCACATAATCGAGCAGCCGCTGATAATGGGTAATCAGCAGCACGCCCTTGTCGGGCTTGCGCATGATCGCGTTGATACCCGCGCCCACGACCTTCAGCGCGTCGATGTCGAGCCCGGAATCGGTTTCGTCCAGGATCGCGAATTTGGGGTCGAGAATGCCCATATGCACCATTTCGGCGCGCTTCTTTTCCCCACCCGAAAAGCCGACATTCACCGAGCGCTTGAGCATCTCCATGTCGAGGCCGAGCAAAGCGGCCTTTTCCTTGGCCAACCTGATGAACTCGCCGCCCGACAGCGCCGCTTCCCCGCGCGCCTTGCGCTGGCTGTTGAGGCTCTCGCGCAGAAACTGGAGGTTGGAGACGCCCGGTATCTCGACCGGATATTGAAAGCCAAGAAACAGCCCCGCCGCGGCGCGTTCATGCGGCTCCATCGCCAGCAGGTCCTGCCCGTCGAGCGTCGCGCTGCCGCCCGTCACATCATAGCCCGGGCGTCCGCCCAGCGTATAGGCGAGCGTCGACTTGCCCGCGCCGTTCGGCCCCATGATGGCATGAACCTCGCCCGCACCGACGGAGAGCGAAAGGCCCTTAAGGATCGCCTTGCCGTCGATGGCGTTGGTAAGACTGTCGATGGTCAACATCAGTTGGCCCCTTCTTTTTCATGGGCGCGCTGCAGCGTCCGCGCGGTCCAGAAGCTCATGTCGCGCACATCGCCGGGCGCGGGAAAGAGCGTGTCGATATGGCGCTTTATCGGCATATAGGGCCACCAGTCGGCGTCCCCTTCGGGCTGTCCTTTTTCCAGCAGCGCGGTTACATATTCCGTCACCGGCCCCATGCGGGCGAGATTGGGCGCCTTGGCCTTATGGAAGGCCTTGTCGGTCCTCAGACGCTCGGTGAAAGTAGCGTCCCCCTTCTCCAACGCGTCGCGGCACTGCGCCTGATAGACGTCGAGATCGCCGAACTCCTTGGCGGCGCGCGCTGCAAGCTCGCCCTCTTCCAGATCATAATCCTCGGTCAGGATGCGGATCGCGGCGGTCCATGATTGGCCATTGCCGACATCCTCCGCGAAATCGGCGAGGGCATCCTGAATATCGTCTTCGTCGCTCAACGTCTTACGTCCTTAAAAATTTTGATCGGCTCTGGTGGGAAACGCTTAGCCCACACTGCCTTCAAGGCTTATGCCCAGCAGCTTCTGCGCCTCGACCGCGAACTCCATCGGCAGTTGCTGCAGCACCTCACGCGCGAAGCCGTTGACGATCAGGCCGACCGCCGCCTCCTGATCGAGCCCGCGCTGCATCGCGTAGAACAGCTGGTCGTCGGAGATTTTCGACGTCGTCGCCTCATGCTCGATCTGCGCGCTGGGGTTGCGCACCTCGATATAGGGGACGGTATGCGCGCCGCACTGGTCGCCCAAGAGCAGGCTGTCGCACTGGGTGAAATTGCGCACCCCTTCTGCGCCCGGCGCCACGCGCACGAGGCCGCGATAGGTATTGTCGCTGCGTCCCGCGCTGATCCCCTTCGACACGATGGTCGAGCGCGACCCCTTGCCATTGTGGATCATCTTGGTGCCGGTGTCGGCCTGCTGCCGGTTGTTGGTGAGCGCGACGGAGTAGAATTCGCCGACGCTATTCTCGCCGTTCAGCACGCAGCTGGGATATTTCCAGGTGATCGCGCTGCCGGTTTCGACCTGCGTCCAGCTGACCTTGCTGTTGCGGCCCTGGCAGAGCGCGCGCTTGGTCACGAAATTATAGATGCCGCCCTTGCCATTCTCATCGCCCGGATACCAATTCTGGACGGTCGAATATTTGATCTCCGCATCGTC
>JBEVMZ010000053.1:0-2798 GCA_040508335.1 Sphingobium sp. | reverse complement strand
GGCGAATATGCCATGAAGCCAGGCGGGTTTTTCTTGGGATTCCAGCGTCGGGATCACGCCCATGGGGGCGGCCCCCATCGTCTGGGTCAGCGCGTTTTCGCCATGGATGCTGCCACGCAGAAGCTCATAGCCGATGATGCCCACGACCCCTGCCGCGGCGCCGCTCAGCAGGCCGGCCAGCATAACATAGAGCGGCCGGGGCTGGAGCGATTCATGCGGCATGCTGGGTTCGTCGACGACCGAGAAACGCTCGCCCTTGTCCTCCGATTGCAGGTTCGCCGCGACATTGGCGTCGAGTTCCTTTTCGCGCAGGGACTCATATTGGCGCTTCATATTGTCATAGTCGCGCTCGAGCATGTTGAGCTCGTAGGACGCCTGCGGCGCCTGGGCGGTGCGATGTTCCATGTCCGCGATCGTCGAGACGAGCTGCGAGCGGCGATGGGCGAGCGTGCCGATGCGCACATGGCTGGCGGCCAGTTCCTGCTCGATCACCGCCGCGCCGCGCGCGGGTTCGGTGCGGTCCAGCGCCGCGCGCTGGCGTTCGACCGTGAGGCGCTGGGCCACCAGGTCGGGATAATTGTCGGAATAGGTGGCGGAGAGGAGATGCAGCCGTTCCTCGGCGCGGCGCAGCGCGTCGGCGCCGGCGGGCGGCGCGCTGGCATTTTCATTGGCGCGCGCGGCGAGCAGGCTGTTCTGTTGGCCCAGCCCTTGCGTTTCTGAATCGATCCGCGACAGTTCGGCGCGCAGCGCGGCGCTCGCCTGGCTGTTGAGCGCGACCTGGTCGGGCAGCGCGCCGGCATAGCGCGCCTCGATCCCGCGCCGCTTGGCTTCGAGCGCGGAGAGCTGACGGTGCAGCTCCTCGGCCCGCCGCCCAAGGAAGGCCGCAGCGCCCGTCGCCTGCGTCGTGCGGAAACGCTTGTCCTCGACCTGGAACATGCGCGTCAGGTCGCTCGTCACCGCATGGGCGAGCTGCGCGTCCTTGTAGGTGAAGGACAAAGTGAAGGCGATCGTGTTGCCCTGGCCCGAGGTGCCCGGATCGGCGCCGACGAGCTGGCCGTCGATCGACCAGCGCATCATGTCGAGGATTTCGGACATCGGCCGCGTCTCGCGCTCTTCGCGATAGAGGCCGTGGCGGGTGATGAGCGCGGTCAGGCTGTCGCGGCTCTTGATCTGCTGGCCGATCTTGCCGATCCGCTCATTGGCGATGCTGGTGAGGGGGGAGGCGATGACGGTCGTCGGGATGCTCTGCGTGTCGATCAGCAAAGTCGCGGAGGATTTATACATCGGCGTCTGCAAGGCGATCAGCACAATCGCGCCGATCAGGCCGAGCAGGATCGGCGGGATCAGCCAATAGCGGCGCCGGTAGAGCATCGCCAGCAGCTCGCCGGGATAGATGCCGAGGCCCTCTTCAGGCTCCTGCGCGTGCGTCGTCATCGGCGAAATCCTCTGAAGATCAAGGTGACATGGGCAACGGCCGCGCCGATCCGGTCGCGGCCAACAGCGCCGCCGAAATCGCTGCCGCGCCGCATGTAGTCGACGCCACCGCGCAGCGAGAAACGCTGGCTCAGGCGCCGCTCATAGGCGGCCGACACGCGAAACAGGTCGAGCGGCATCACGCCGCCACGGGCTTTCTGGTAATCGCCCGACAGGAACAGGGTGCCGCGTTCGGTAAGGCGCAGCTCGGCGTCCGCGCCCAGCGTCAGTTCGCGGCGCAGGCCGGTCAGCGCGCTGACCTCGCTGCGCATCGATCCCGTGAGGCAGAGGTCAAGGCGGGTAGTTTCCCGGCACACTGTCCCCGAACCGGCGAAGCGCGGCCGGTCGCGGCCGCCGCCTTGCGACAGGCGCTCCGACCCGGCCCATTCGACGCCGGCGCGCGCCTCCAGACGCCAGGCGTCCGACAGGCGGCGCGTCGCGGTCAGTTGCAGGGTGCGGGCGGTGCGCGCGCCAAGATCTTCCCCCGAAATGCGCGCGATCTGGCCCTGAATGCCCAATATCGTGCGGGCGCTCAGCCGCCGCGCGATGGCGACGGACGCGTCATAGGATTTGGTCGTCTGGAGGATCGCGCTGCCTGAAAAGCGCGTCCGCATCGCGCCGACGGCGGCATTGACCGTCATGACGGCGCTCGGGGACCAGTCGGCATAGAGCCGCGCCGACTGGGTCTGGCGGAGGCTGCGCGTGTCGAGCGCGGCGTCGAGACTGTCGGTCATCGCGTCGATCGGCAATTCCCGCGCATAGCCGACCGCACCGCGCAGCGAGAGATATTCGCTGTCCCGGTGGCGGACGACCGCATCGACCCGGCCGGTCATATAATCACCATAGCGGCGCAGATATTGGCGCAGCCGCGCGGCGCCATCGACCTCCAGCGTGGTCGATGGGCCGATCTGCCAGTCGAGCGTTGGCCTGACCGCAATCTCCAGCGCCGCCGCGCCGGTGTTGCGACCGGGCAGGAGGAAGGGATTGTCGGAGAGGAAGATGCTCTGGTCGACGGGCAGTTCGATGCGCGGCTGGGCGAGGCTTTGCGGGGCAAGGAGCGCCGCGAGCGCCGCTGCCGTGCAGGCCCATATGCGAAGCGGGGCGATGCCATCAGGGCACCACAAGGACGTCACCGCTCTGCAGAACGGGCAGGGGCTTGCGAAGCGCGCCGGCGTCCATGGCGCGGCCGCCCTTGAGCAATTTTGCAAGCTGGATCGGCTCAACCACCTGTCCGGCGGATGTCTGGCGCAGGACCACGGCGTTTTTAAGGTCGGCGAACTCGGCCGGACCGCCGGCCATGCTCAAGGCCTGGAGGATGTTGATCG
>JBEVMZ010000007.1:0-2746 GCA_040508335.1 Sphingobium sp. | reverse complement strand
TGCGGCACGATGCCTATCGCCCGGCGTAGCGACGCCTGGGCCACCGCCGATATATCCTCGCCGTCTATGGTGACGCAGCCCGACTGGATGTCGTAGAAACGGAAGAGGATGCGCGCGATCGTCGACTTGCCCGCGCCCGAAGGCCCGACGATCGCCAGCGTGCGCCCCGCCGGCACGGTGAAGCTGACATCGTGCAATATCTCGCGCTCCGGATCATAGCCGAAGCGGACATGATAGAACCGCACCTCGCCCGCCGCGACATGCAGCGGGGGCGCGTCGGGGGCGTCCTTCACCTCCGTCTCGGTATCGATCAGCTTGTACATGGCCTCCATGTCGATCGCGCCCTGCCGGATCGTGCGATAGACCCAGCCGAGCATGTCGAGCGGACGGAAAAGCTGCGCCAGCAACGTATTCACCAGCACCACGTCGCCGGTGGTGAAGCGCCCGACGCTCCAGCCCCAAACGGTATAGCCCATGGCGGCGGCCATCATCAGGTTGGTGATGAGCGCCTGCCCGATATTGAGCCAGGCGAGGCTGTTTTCCGACTTGATCGCCGCGCGCGCGTAGCGGCGCATGGCCGCGCTGTACCGCTCCGCCTCGCGCTCTTCGGCGCCGAAATATTTGACCGTCTCGAAATTGAGCAGGGAATCGACGCCATGGGCGATCGCATTGGTGTCGGTATCGACCATCTCGCGCCGCAGCGCGTCGCGCCACTGCGTCACCGCCTTGGTGAACCAGATATAGAGACCGACCATCACCAGCGTCGCCGCGACGAGGCCGATGCCGAACTTGAAATAGAAGATTGCGCAAACAGCCGCGAGTTCGAGGAAAGTCGGCGCGATATTGAACAGCAGGAAATAAAGCATCGTGTCGATGCTCTTCGTCCCGCGCTCGACGATCTTGGTGACGGCGCCGGTGCGCCGGTCGAGATGAAAGCGCAGCGACAGGCGGTGGAGATGGACGAAGACATCGTCCGACAACCGCCGTCCCGCTTCCTGCCCGACTTTTTCAAAGATGGCATTGCGCAGATTGTCGAACAACACGCCGGCAAAGCGCGCGCCCGCATAGGCAACGATCAGCGCGATGGCGAGCCCGGCGGCCGGCTCCAGCCCCGGCACCATCCGGTCGATCGCGCCCTTATAGGCAAAAGGCATGATGAGCGTGATCGCCTTGGCGATCGCGACGAGGATGAGGGAAAAGACGACGCGCCGACGCAGGTCGGGCGCATCGGCGGGCCAGAGATAGGGCAGGAAGCGCCGCAGCGTCGCCCAGGCGGGCGGCATCGGCCCGGTTTCGGTGGAAGGAGGCATGGACCCTTATGTAAGCGGGTCAGCCGCCGCTTGTAACCCCTCCAACAAGAGGGTTACAAGGCATGTATCAGTCGCGCAGCAGGTCGTTGATCGCCGTCTTCGACCGGGTCTGCGCATCCACGCGCTTGACGATGACGGCGCAATAGAGGCTGGGGCCGGGCGTGCCGTCAGGCAGCGGCTTGCCCGGCAGGTTACCCGGCACGACGACGGAATAGGGCGGCACTTCGCCCATGAAGATTTCGCCCGTCGCGCGATCGATGATCTTGGTCGACTGGCCGATGAAGACGCCCATGGAGAGCACCGAGCCCTTGCCGATGCGCACGCCTTCGACCACTTCGGAGCGCGCGCCGATGAAGCAATCATCCTCGATGATGACGGGATCGGCCTGAAGCGGCTCAAGCACGCCGCCGATGCCGACGCCGCCCGACAGATGGACATTTTTGCCGATCTGGGCGCAGCTGCCGACCGTCACCCAGGTGTCAACCATCGTGCCTTCATCGACGAAGGCGCCTATGTTGACGAAGCTCGGCATCAGGATGACATTCTTCGCGACATGGCTGCCCGCACGCGCGAAGGCGCCCGGCACCGCGCGGAAGCCGGCGTCACGGAACGCCGCCTCGTCCCAGCCGCTGAACTTGCTCGGTACCTTATCCCACCAATGGCCCGCGCCCGGCCCGCCCGTGACCATGGCGTTGTCGTTAAGACGGAAGGACAGCAGCACCGCCTTCTTCAGCCACTGATTGACCTGCCACCCCTCGCCGGCCGGCTCGGCAACGCGCGCCTCACCCTTGTCGAGCAGCGCGAGCGCCCGATCGACAGCCTGCCGCACCTCGCCCTGCGTCGACTGGCCGATATTGGCGCGGTCTTCCCAGGCGGCTTCGAGGGTGGCGATCAGGTCTTGGCTCATGGTCATGTCCCTAGAATGTCGGTCAGAAAGGGGGTGAGATGGTCGGTTTCAAAATCGATATGGTCGGGATGATGCTCGTGGCCGCCAGCCTCCGAGCCGTTATTGACCCAGACGGTGCTCATGCCGATCGCCTTGGCGGGCTTGAGGTTACGGGCCATATCCTCGAAAAAGGCAGCGCGTGTCGGTTCCACCCCATGCCGGTCGCACAGCAGGCGATAGCCCGACGGGTCTGGCTTGGGTACATATTCGCACGCATTGATGTCGTGGATCAGTTCGAACGCGCCGCCAAGACCCAGCGCGTCGAGGACGCGGCTCGCATAGGCCGCGTCGCCGTTAGTGAAGATCAGCTTGCGTCCCGGCAACCGCGCGATGGCGTCGTTGAGCGCCGCATCCACCTCGAGCCGGTCCATGGAAATATCGTGGACGAAATCGAGGAAGGCGCGCGGCTCTATGTCATGATGGCGCATCAGGCCCGAGAGCGTCGTGCCATGCTCCATGAAATAGCGCTTCTGCGTTTCCCGCGCGACCT
>JBEVMZ010000021.1:0-3783 GCA_040508335.1 Sphingobium sp. | reverse complement strand
CGACGCGCTGGTCATCGCGCGCTCGCCGTTCGTGCCGGGCTGCGTGGTGCGCGCGCGCCCGCTTGCGGTGCTCAACCTCGAGGACGAGGCGGGCGGCGACGAGAAACTGGTGTGCGTGCCGGTCGACGCCACCTTCCCCTATTACAGCAAGATGACCGAAAAGGACGATCTGCCCGAGATCGTCATGCAGCAGATCGAACACTTCTTCACCCACTACAAGGACCTTGAGAAGAAGAAGTGGGTGCGCGTCGGCACTTGGGGCGGGGCGGAAGACGCCAAGCAGATCGTGCGTGAAGCCATTGAACGCTATCAGGCGGACAAGAAGGCGGCCTGAAGCGCCAATTTCTTTCGAATGAACGAAAAGGGGCCGCGCAGCATGTTGTGCGGCCCCTTTTTTTGCGCCATCCATGCTGTCAGATCAGCCGGTCGGCCTCTAGTGCGAGCGCCAGCGAATCGCGCGGGCGTGGTGCGCGGGCGTGCAACCGGGCGTCCGCCTCCGCCAGCCGACCCACAGCCACATCCATCTGCGCCTCCGTCAACGTGAAGGGCAGGCGCACGAAGCGCTCGAACGCGCCGCCGATGCCAAAGCGCGGTCCCGGCGCGATCCTTACCCCATGGCTTTCGGCAAGCGCGGCGAGCGCGGTGGCTTCGACGCGGGGCATCTCCGCCCAGAGCGACAGGCCACCGGCCGGAACATCGGCGCGCCAGTGGGGCAGCCGCTGCCCGATCAACGCCATCAGATGGTCGCGCCGGGCGCACAGCATCTGCGCGCGCGGCCCCAGCCCCTCGTCGCTTTCAATGAGTTGTGCGACGACGAGCTGGTCCAGCACCGGACTCGCCATATCCACGATCGCACGGATGCGGCCAAGCGCCGCGACCGTCTGGGCATCGGTGCGAATCCAGCCAATGCGCAGGCCGCCCCAATAGATTTTGCTTGCCGATCCCACGGTGATGACCTGTCGGCCCGAAGGATCATGCACCGCCACCGGCGGCGGGGCGCCATGATCCAGCCCCATCGCCACCATCGTCTCGTCGATCAGCAGCGGCGTGCGCGTCCGGGTCGCCACCTCTACAAGCGCCCGCCGCGTGGCCGGGTCCATGCTGCGCCCAGTCGGATTGTGGAAATCGGCGATGATATAGGCAAAGCGCGGACTCGTCTGGCGGAAGGCCGCGTCCATCGCATCGATATCCCACCCACTATCCGGCAGGCCGACCGGCACCGGCACGATATGCGCGCGCTGCATCGCCTGGATGACGTTATGATAGGTCGGATGGTCGATCACCGCCCGGTCGCCCGGCCCGGCGAGCCATTGAAACAGCAGCGAGAGCGCCTGCTGCGCGCCGTTCGTCACCATGATCTGTTCCGGCGCGGTGGGACAGCCGCGTCGCTCGAACTGCGCCGCCACCGCCCGCCGCAGCACGGGCAGGCCGAGCGGATCATAGCCAAGATCGTCGAGATAGGCGGGCAAGGCCTCCACCGCTTTTACATAGGCCGGGCCGACCATCGGCGCCGCCGGCAGCGCGGCGTGGGTCCAATTGAGCAGGCGATGGTTGGGATCGATCGGGTCTTCGGGCAAAGGCGGCGCGATCCGACCGGCCGGAAGCCGGGTGACGCTGCCCGACCCCTGCCGGCTGTCGAGATAGCCCTCTTCCCGCAAGCGATCGAAGGCTGCGGCGATCGTCGTGCGGCTGAGCCCCAACGCCGCCGCCAGCTCTCGCTCGCCCGGCAGGCGGACATTGAGGCCGATGCGCCCGTCGAGCACCAACATGCGCAGCGCTCTTGCGAGCTGACGATAGGCCGGCTGCCCGCTGTCCCCGGCACGCCACGCACCCAGCAGGCGGAGAAGGGAAGGGGGGCGAAGGAAAGCGGTGGACATGGACAGGCGCTCGCAGCGATGGACAGCCCGTCCAATTACTCCTCAATGGCCACGCAGGAAAAGGCCAGTCTTGTGATTGTGGCTATCAACCCGCGATCAGGCGAACCGATGCGCTCGACACCCAACCGCTCCGGCAAGGGCCATCATAGGGCTGCTTACGGTCGACCGGCTCGGACACGCCGCAGTCGGCTGCCTCGCCTTCGCCCGGCACGACGATGCCCAGCCATTTCTGATCGATGCTGCGCGTACAGACATGCATGCGGCTCGCTTCGGCAAGCTGCACCGTGACCGGCGCGCTGGCGAAGGGCGCAGCGCGAACGGCCAGTCCGCGGGTGCCGACGCGCACCACTTGCCCCATCGTGCCGCACGCGTCGAGACGCGGCCCGTCTTCGCCGATGGTGACCGCGCGACTCTCGCTTGCTTCCATCCGGCTTTCGGACGGGTCATCTCGCTGCGCGCCAGCGAGCGAACTGTTGGGCAGATCCTCCAGCATCGATTCGCCTTTCGAACAGGCCGGCAGAGCCAGGAGGAGGGGCAGGAGAATGCGCATGGGGCCTAAATAGCCATTGCAGGACCCATGCGGAACCCATGTTTCGCTTTAGTTTCATGTCCCCTTTCCCTATATGCTGGGCATGAGCGAAGAACCCGCAAACACTCCCAACAGCAACAGCTACGGCGCCGACAGCATCAAGGTCCTCAAAGGGCTGGACGCGGTGCGCAAACGGCCAGGCATGTATATCGGCGATACCGACGACGGGTCGGGCTTTCACCATATGGTGTTCGAAGTGTCGGACAACGCCATCGACGAAGCGCTGGCCGGGCATTGCGACCGCATTCTCATCACCCTCAACCCCGATGGGTCGGTCAGCGTCGAGGATAATGGTCGCGGCATTCCGACGGGCATCCATACGGAAGAAGGCGTGTCGGCGGCCGAGGTCATCATGACCCAGCTGCATGCGGGCGGTAAGTTCGAGAATACCTCGGACGACAATGCCTACAAGGTGTCAGGCGGCCTGCACGGCGTCGGCGTCTCCGTCGTCAACGCGCTCAGCGAATGGCTCGACCTCAATATCTGGCGCGACGGCAAGGAGCATTATATGCGCTTTGCCTATGGCGATGCGACAGCGCCGCTCGACGTCATCGGCGACGCGCCCTTGCGGTCCGATGGCGCGCCCAAGAAGGGCACGAAGGTTACGTTCCTGCCCTCGATCGAAAAGGTTCAGGGCGACGGCGGCACCTTCAAAAATCAGGTGGAATTCGATTTCGAGAAGCTTGAGCATCGCTATCGCGAGCTGGCCTTCCTCAATTCAGGCGTCAGGCTCGTATTGGTCGACGCGCGCCACGAAGAGAAGAAGGAAGTGGAACTGTTTTTCGAAGGCGGGATCGGCGCTTTCGTCAAATGGCTCGACCGCAATAAACAGCCGCTGATGCCCGATCCGATCACGATTTCGGGCCAGCGCGAGGCGATCGGCATGGATGTCGCGCTCGAGTGGAACGACAGCTATTACGAAAATGTCCTCTGTTTCACGAACAACATCCCCCAACGCGACGGCGGGACCCATCTGGCGGCGTTCCGCGCCGCGCTGACACGCACGCTCAATGCCTATGCCGAAAAGTCGGGTATGCTGAAGAAGGAGAAGGTCTCGCTCACCGGCGAGGATATGCGCGAGGGGCTGACCGCGATCGTGTCGGTCAAGCTGCCCGATCCCAAGTTCAGCAGCCAGACCAAGGACAAGCTCGTCTCGTCGGAAGTGCGCCAGCCTCTGGAAAGCCTGATGGCCGACAAGATGGCCGAATGGCTGGAAGAAAATCCGGGCCACGGCAAGATGATCGTGCAGAAGGTCATCGACGCCGCCGCAGCGCGCGAAGCCGCCAAAAAGGCGCGCGAACTGACCCGGCGCAAGGG
>JBEVMZ010000255.1:0-25194 GCA_040508335.1 Sphingobium sp. | reverse complement strand
AACGGCATCTCGAGCGTCATCGCCACCGCGCCGAACCGCTCGGCCAGCTGATTGGTCGACATGGTAAGATTGGCCTTGCCCGCCGCCGCGGTTGGATAGCCGAGGCGGGTCTGAAAGTCGGGCGTGCGCGCCGCCAGCGTGTCGCGATAGCGGTGAAAAAGATCGAGCTGGTGCTGCGTGATCGAGGGAATGCCTTCGAACCCCGCAAGAAAGACGGCCGCTATCGCCTCGTCCCCATGCACGTCCATTGCGAAATCTACACCGGTTTCGTCCATCGCCGCCCGGACGAGCGCGACTTCCGGACTGCGCTCCATCGACGGAGCATGCCATTCGCGGTTGAGATTGACGCCCGCCGCATTGGTGCGCAGATGCCCCCGCCGGCTGCCGTCGGGGTTCATATTGGGCACGATATGCACTGTCGCCTTGGCCCGCAGCAGGCGCGCGACGCTGTCCTCCTCGTCGCAGAGGCGCTCCAATGCGCCTTGCGCCCACCATTCCGCCATGCTCTCGCCAGGATGCTGGCGCGCGTAGAGCCAGACCTGCTTCGGCCCGTCGCCGATTGTCAGCAAGTCGATCGGCTGACCGTCGAGCGTCAGCCCCAGCTCGCGGTGGGATACACCGGGCTGGCAGGCGGCCCAGGCGACCAGATCATGATGGCGCTCCATCGAATAGGGAGCGAAATAGGCGACCCAGACGCAATCGACATCGGGCGCGAGACGGATCGTCAGCACGCCATCGGCATAGCTTGTTTCAGCCAGCGTCCAGCTCTCCCGGTCCTCGCTGATTCGCGCGCTATACCCCTCCCATCCACCAGGATAGGCGGACGTGGCGCAGTTGGTGACAGCAAGCTCGACGACACGTCCGGCAGCACCGGCTACGCGGAAATGGAACCATTGGTAGAAATCGCTCTGGTGATCCTTGACGATCTCCAGCTGCGCCCGCGCGGCCGCGCCGTCATCGACCAGGGAAAGAACGCGGATATTGCCGCTGTCGAAAGCGCTGCTGATGGAAAGGGTCATTTGACCGATATAGTGCGCCCTGACTCGCCCGGATAGCCCCCGATCAGCGCGCCCGCGAGCTTGCGCGCGGCGGCTTCGGGCTGAGCTTCGGGTGCGTTGACCTTTGCCTCGGTCAGCGCGCGGCCTTCCCATATCGTGGTCGAATCGCTGCGATGGCGAAGTTGCACCTGAAGCTGCGTCGTGACGATATCCTTGGGCTTGCCCGAAAGATTGATGCCGATGCCCACGCCCAGCCCGGAATAACCGCCACTGCCCACGCCGCCGCCAACCCCGACGCTGACCGGATTACCGCTGCGATCGAAGCCTGATGGGCGAAAGTCGCGGGAAAAGCCGACACGGGCCGTAATATCCGCAGGCGTGCCGGCGCGCGCAGGGGCAAAGCCCACGCGCTGCAATTCGGTTTCGACCGCACCGGCATAGGTGCGGAATTCAAGGCCAACATCGCGATTGTCGGGCGCTTCCTCGATCGTGAAGGTGCCCGCGCGGACGGGATTACCGACATGGAACCGCGTCACTTCGACAGGTGCAACGGTGGTACAGGCCGACAGCGCCAGCATCAGCGCGGACGGCAGGATCAAGGCAGGGGTCTTCATCTTTGGTCTCCGCATCTCATCTGTGCTGGGCCGCCATATGTCTAAACGGCGCGGCACCTATATTGCCGTCCAACGCGCATCATTGCATGTCGGGCGCAGTCCTGGGGAATAGTCGCCATGGAACGGCACGTCAGGCGGCAGACAGTCTTGACTTTGGCCCCTCCCGCCCATAGGGGCTGCGCTTCGAATTTCCGACAAGATCAGATTCACCCAAGGGCAAAGTCATGAAGATCCGCAACTCGCTCAAGTCGCTCAAGGGCCGTCACCGGGACAACCGCGTGATCCGCCGTCGCGGCCGCACCTACGTCATCAACAAGACGAACCGTCGCTTCAAGGCACGCCAGGGCTGATCCTTTGGGACGCATCACCGCCGTCATCTTCGATGTCGGCGATGTGCTCTTCCCCTGGACCCCGCGTCGGCTCTACGAGCGTCTGATCGAGGATGATCGGGCGCTCGATGCATTTATGCGCGACGTTGTCAGCATGGACTGGCATTTCCAGCACGACCTCGGCCGTCCCTTTGCGGAGACGAGCGCCGAGCTGATCGCCCTTCACCCGCAGCATGCGGCCTTGATCCGGCTGTGGGGCGAAAGCTTTGTCGACAGCATAGGCGCGCCGATCGAGGGCATGGCAGCGGTCGTAGCCGATCTCCATGCCAACGCCGTTGCATTATACGGCCTGACCAATTTCAGCGCGGAGTTCTGGCGTCCGTTTCACGCGCGGGAAGCCGACTTCTTCACGCCGTTCGCCGGCATATTGGTGTCGGGCGAAGAGGGGCTGGCGAAGCCCGATCCGGCAATCTATCGACTGGCGCTGCACCGTTTTGGCCTTCGTGCCGAGGAAAGCCTGTTCATTGACGACCGACAGGTGAATGTGGACGCCGCGCAACGCGAAGGCATCCGCGCTCTCCAGTTCTGCACCGCCGCCGCGCTCCGCACGGAATTGCGCGAATTGGGGCTGCTGGCACGGTAGTAAGGGGCATGATTTTTCGCGTGAACGCAGGCGGGAGGTTCGATCTACTCCCGCCCCTTAAGTTCATCTCCGCTGATCGAAGCGACGTGCAGCACATTGGTCGACCCCGGCGTACCGAATGGGACGCCGGCGAGAACGACGATCTTTCGCCCTTTTTCCGCGAAATGGTGGCGTAACGCCATCCGGCGCGCCTTGCCGATCATCTCTTCGAAATTGCCGATATCCTTGGTCCGCACCGCATATATGCCCCAGGTCAGGCCCAGCTTGCGCGCGGTGTCTTGGCGCGGGGTCAGCGCTAGGATGGGAGCGGAGGGGCGCTCGCGCGCCACACGGCGCACGGTGCTCCCCGACAGCGTAAAACAGATGATCGCGCTCGCACCGACCACGGGCACGATCCCCGCTGCCGCCTCGGCCAGCGCGTCGGCCGTCGTCGAATCGGGATGCGTCTGCGTGAAATGCAGCCGCGCGAAATAGCCTGGATCGCGTTCCACGCTGTGCGCGATGCTGTTCATCATCGTCACCGATTCGATCGGCCACGCCCCGGCCGCCGTTTCCGCCGACAACATGATCGCGTCCGCCCCATCATAGACGGCGGTCGCGACGTCGGACACATCGGCGCGCGTCGGCGTAGGCGCAGTAATCATCGATTCGAGCATCTGCGTCGCCACCACGACGGGCCGGCCCATGCGCCGTGCCGTGGCCACGATCTGCTTCTGGAGCGGAGGAACGGCCTGCGGCGGAAGTTCGACGCCCAAATCCCCGCGCGCGACCATCACACCGTCGGCAACTTCCAATATCTCCTCCAGCCGCTGTACGGCCGAGGGCTTTTCGATCTTGGCCATCAGCGCCCCCTGACCGCCCATCAGCTTGCGCGCCTCGGCCAGATCCTCGGGCCGCTGGACGAAGCTGAGCGCGATCCAGTCGACACCTTGGGCGATTGCGAAGCTTAAGTCGCGGCGATCCTTGTCGGTGAGCGCGGGGACGGGGACGACGACGTCGGGCACATTGACGCCCTTGCGGTTCGACAGCGCGCCGCCGACTTCCACGATCGTATCGATCCGGCCGCTCGTCACCGCCTTCACGCGCAGGACGAGCTTGCCGTCGTCAAGCAGCAGCCGCGTTTCAGGTACGAGCGCGGCATAGATTTCTGGATGGGGCAGGTTGACCCGGCGCGCGTCGCCCGGCGTGGTGTCGCGATCCAGTATGAAGGTCGCGCCCTTTTCGAGCAGGACCGATCCGTCCTCGAATGTGCCCACCCGTAATTTCGGCCCCTGAAGGTCGCCCAGAATAGTGGTCGGTCGTCCGAATTCCTTTTCCAGTGCGCGGATGCTGGCGATGCGTGCGGCATGATCTTCCTGGCTGCCGTGGCTCATATTGATCCGGAATGCATCGGCGCCCGCTACGAACAGTGCCCTGATCATTTCCGGCGTATCGCTGGCCGGACCCAGCGTCGCGAGAATGCGGACCTTGCGCGAACGGGGCTTCAGTCGAGTCATAGTGTCTCCTCAGCGTCATGGCGCCGCGGGTTGCCAGGGCGGGTTTATCGGCTATCCCTGCTGTACGACAGGATTTGGACCGTAAGAAAAAAGGCTTGGGGCTCTATGGCTGACAATAGGCTTACCGACGACGCTGCCGCAACCGCCTTCCGCCGGTTGGTCGCACATCTTCAGCACCGCACCGATGTGCAGAATATCGATCTGATGGGCCTTGCGGGTTTCTGCCGCAACTGCCTCGCCGACTGGATCGCGGAGGCCGACGGCGGGCTGTCGCGCGACGAAGCGCGCGAGATTATCCACGGCATGCCTTTTTCGGAATGGAAGGATCGCCATCAGGGCGAAGCCACGCCGGAGCAGATCGAAAGAATGAAGGAGAGTGTGGCGAAGAACGCGCAGAGCCATTAGGAGGCCGCATCCGTTTCGCCGCATTGGCGATTCACCACCATGTTTGGAGAAATTTGCATGAGCGAGGGCAATGTCGCGGCCGACCAGCTACGTCTTCTGATCGAGCGCGTGGAGCGGCTCGAAGAAGAGAAAAAGGGCATCGGCGACGACATCAAGGACGTATATCTGGAGGCCAAGGCCAACGGCTACGACCCCAAGATCATGCGCCAGATCGTCCGCCTGCGTAAGATGCAGCCTCATGACCGGCAGGAGATGGAGGCGATCCTCCAGACCTATCTCGCCGCGCTGGGGATGGAATAAAGCCGGCTGAACAGGAGAAGCGCCCATGTCCGAGATCATCGTGAGCACCACCAGCCGCCTGGAAGGGCGACCGGCCAAGGAATATCTCGGCATTGTCACCGGCGAGGTGATCGTGGGTGCCAACCTCTTTCGCGACCTTTTCGCCAGCGTGCGCGATATCGTCGGCGGCCGTTCGGGCGCCTATGAGGATGTGCTGCAACGCGCGCGCGATCAGGCGTTGGGAGAAATGCGGATGCGCGCAGCGACGCTGGGCGCCAATGCGGTGGTCGGGGTCGATCTCGACTATGAGGTGCTGGGCGCCAACGGGTCGATGCTGATGGTGTCGGCATCGGGCACCGCTATCCTGGTCTAGTTGCGCTACGCACGAGCGCTCGCTAGGAAGCGCGCTCTCTTTTTCAGGCAAGGTCAGGAGCAAGCCCGTGGCAGGCCATAGCAAATTCAAGAATATCATGCACCGCAAGGGCGCGCAGGACAAGAAGCGCTCCTCGATGTTCTCCAAGCTCAGCCGCGAAATCACGGTGGCGGCCAAAATGGGCATGCCCGACCCGGACATGAACCCCCGCCTGCGCCTTGCCGTCAACGCCGCCAAGGCGCAGTCGATGCCCAAGGATAATATCCAGCGCGCGATCGACAAGGCGGCGGGCGGTGATACCGAAAATTATGAGGAAATCCGTTACGAGGGCTATGGCCCAGGCGGCGTCGCCATCATTGTCGAGGCGCTGACCGACAACCGCAACCGCACCGCGACCAACGTGCGCACGGCCTTTTCGAAAAACGGCGGCAATCTGGGCGCGTCCGGCGCGGTCAGCCACGGGTTCGACCGCATGGGCCTTATCACCTATCCCGCAGGCGCGGGCGATGCCGACGCGATCTTCGAAGCGGCGCTGGAAGCTGGCGCGGACGATGTGTCCTCGAACGAGGACGAGCATGAAATCTGGACGGCGATGGACTCGCTGCACGAAGTCGCCAGGGCGCTGGAAGCCAAGCTGGGTGAGGCCGAAGGAGCCAAGCTCGCCTGGAAGCCGCAGACCACGGTCGAGGTGGACGAGGCCAATGCCGCGACCCTGCTCAAGCTCGTCGATACGCTCGAAGATGATGACGACGTGCAGACCGTCTGGGGCAATTACGAAGTGTCCGATGCGGTGATGGAAAAGCTGGGTTAGGGCTTAGCTACCGCCGATGATCCTTCTCGGGCTCGACCCAGGCCTCGGCACCACCGGCTGGGGCGTCATTGTCGCCGACGGCAACCGGCTGACCCATGTCGCCAACGGCCAGATCAAGACCGACAGCGCGCTGCCGCTCGCCACGCGGCTGATGGCGCTCGACATGGCGCTGACCGACATTGTGCTGGAATATCGTCCCGACGGCGCAGCGGTCGAGGAGGTGTTCGTCAATGTCAATCCACAGTCGACGCTGAAGCTGGGGCAGGCGCGGGGGGTAATCCTGCTCAACGCGGCGCGATCCGGCATGGTCGTGGGCGAATATGCCGCCCGCCTCGTCAAAAAGTCCGTGGTCGGTGTCGGCAACGCTTCAAAGGATCAGGTTCATGCCATGATCGCACGCCTGCTGCCGGGAGCGAAAGTCGCCGGCAGCGACGCGGCCGATGCGCTGGCCGTCGCCATCACCCACGCCCACCATGTCGCGAGCGCGCGGCGTATCCCTTTGCGCTGACGACCGCATTACGGGAACAGATCGCCCAGAAAATCCCTCATCGCCCTGAAGCTGCGGCGGTCGGCCTCGGCGCTGTAAAACAGGCCCTTCTCGCGCATGTTCACGCTCTGGTCGGTGAAAGCATGGCCGGTATGGCCATAGGCATGGATTTGCCAGTCGCAGCCTGCTTCGGTCAGTTCGCGTGCCAAGTCTACGGTAGCCTGTGGCGGCGCGATCGGGTCTTCCCAGCCATGGCAGATGAGCAACTGCGCGCCGATCGCCCCGCTAGCGAAGGGCGGCGGGTCATAGACGCCGTGAAAGCTAACCCCGCCTGCAATGTCGGCACCCGCACGTGCGAGGTCGAGCACGCATTTTCCGCCGAAACAAAAGCCGATCGCGGCCGTCCGTGAAGGATCGACAGGATCCGTGCGCTTGAGCAGGTCATGCGCCGAAACGACCCGTTCGCGCAGCAGGGCGCGGTCGGCATTCAGTTTGTCCATATAGACGCCCGGCGCAGGGTCGGCGCGCCTGGTGCGCTTTCCCTGCCCATAGACATCGACCACGAGAACGGCGTAGCCGAGTGCGGCGATGCGCTCGGCGTAGATGAAATCGGCCTCCTTGGTGCCGAGCACATTGGGGAAAAGCAGGATGCCGGGTCTCGACCCTGGTTTTGCGGCGTCAAAGATGGCCACGCTTTCGAACAGACCGCCGAGGCCATCATGAACGATGCTGTGTCGTGTGATGGTCATGCGTTGATCCCTCCCGACGATACTGAGCTTAAATACTGCCGAAACCCGGCGCCTCGCCCCGCGCGCTCCGGTCGATCCGCCGGGGGCGGCGCCAGCCTATGGTCGGACGCTTGCGCAAGCGCAATGTCGGCCAGTCACCAGCATCATGTCGCTGGGCCAGACGCATTCCTTGCGCGCGATAGGCGGCGAGCACGGCATCCGCCTGTCCATCGAGCAGCCCGGCGAGCAGGATCGTCCCGCCATCCTCCACGAGCGCGCATAGCGATGGGGCGAGTTCGATCAGCGGCCCTGCGAGAATATTGGCAATCAGAAGGTCGTAGGGCGCGCGCGCAACAAGCGCCGGGTGTGCGACTCCGGCGGCGACTTGCAGCGCCAGCGCGCCCGGCCGCCGACCGAGCGGAACTTCGTTGGCCACGGCATTGCGCGCGCTGATCTCGACCGCGACCGGATCGATGTCGGACGCGACGGCGCGCGCGCGGGGCCATAGCGCCAGCGCCGCAAAGGCCAGCAGGCCAGTACCGGTGCCGATATCGGCGACATTGCCATAGCGCATGCCAGCGCTCCGCATCCTGTCGAGCATGTGGAGGCAGCCGGATGTGGTTTCATGCTGGCCAGTGCCAAAGGCCTGGCCCGCCTCTATCAGGAAATTTACGCGGCCCGGCACTTCGGGGTCGTCGGGGCGGTTGCGAACATGGAAGCGCCCGGCGCTGACCGGGTCGAGCCCCTGCTGGCTCATCGTCACCCAGTCCTCGTCTGGCAGCGCCTCGACGAGCGGCTTGGCGCGCGCCGCGCTCGGCGCCAGCGCGCGAAGCAATTTGACGGCGGCGGCGCTGGGGCGCCCTTCGAAATAGGCTTCGAGCCGCCACGCTTCGGGCTGATCGGGATCGGCCTCGCTCGTCATCAGCACAGGCGGGCGATCCATCATCGCGAAGGCGGCAATATCGCCGTCAATCGCTTCCGCCTCCGCCCGGGTGCAAGGCAATGTGACCTTCCAGCTTTGCGGCTGTGCTGCAATATCCGTCATTCCCCTGCCCATAAAGAAGGCGGGGCAGGAGGGAAAGCGAAACGGGAGGAGCGGGGCGTTGCGCCCGATCAGGCGACCTTGCGGCCGAAATCGGAAGAGGCATCGCGGAGCGTCGACAGCTTGTCTTCGACGCTCTTGAACCCGCGTTCGAGCTGGTCGATCTCCGATGCTACAATCTCCGTATCCTGACGGATCGCGGAGATGGTGCCCGACATCGAATCAGCGGCGAGCGCTGTCTGGTCGACAGCCGCAGTAATCATCGTCACCGTTTGCGCCTGCGCGTCCATCGCATGGCGGATGCGGTCGGCGCTCGCCTGCACCTCGCCCACCGTGTGACGGATGCGCTCATTATTCTCGACCGATTGCTTGGTCGACGCCTGAATGTCGGCGATCTTGCCGGCAATTTCGTCGGTCGCGCGCGCCGTCTGGTTGGCAAGGCTCTTCACCTCCTGCGCCACGACCGCGAAGCCGCGTCCGGCGTCGCCTGCGCGCGCGGCCTCGATCGTCGCATTGAGCGCGAGCAGATTGGTCTGACCGGCAATGTCGCGGATGAGGCCGAGGATCGATTCGATCGATTTGGCGTGATCCGACAGGGTCGACGACATGGCGACCGCATCGCCCGACTGCTGCGCGGCGCGTTGCGCGACTTCGGCGGCCCCTTCCACTTCGGTGCGAGCGTCGTCGATTGCGCGGATGAGGCCGGCGGAGGTGCGCGCGGCCTCGCGCATCGCGAGCGCGGATTGTTCGGCGGCGGCCGCAACTTCGGACGCCTTGCCCAGCATACCCCGCGTCGCAGCGGAGGCGTCCTTGGCCTGCTCGCGCAGATTTTCGCCCAATTTCGAAGCACCGTCTATCTCGGCGACGATGCGCTGCTCAAACATCGCGCCATAGCGCTGCCGCTCCGACCGCTGGGCTTCGGCATAGTCGGTCGAAAGAACATTGCTCATAAGCCCGATATCGATGAGCGAAATGCGACCGATGGTGCGTAGCAGCCGGGAGCAGCGGACGCGATCGGCCCAGCAGCGCTCGGTGATCAGGTCGGCGATTCGTTCGTTGGCTCTGACGACAGCGGTCATGACGGCATTGTCATCCAAGCCCTTGGCATTCGCCTTGCGCACGCATTTGACCGCTATATCGAGCCACAGCCTGTCATCGAAGCGCGTCAGCTTCTCACGGACATATCGGCTTGATTCCGCGCGAATGTTCGCAAGCGTCCGCGCGTCGAGCAGGGAAGTGAGGTTCGTCGCCCGAACATATTCATTGTAGAAGGTCTCGGAAACCTGCTCGAGCGCGTCTTCTATCAACTCGCATATCTCGCGTGCTTCGCGACCCAAGTTGCGGTCGGGGTCAAGCCCTGCAAGATCATCGCCCTTCTTGGCCCAGGAAGACGCTTGGGTCATGATTTCGTTGGTCCCTCTGATGCTTTGCGCTGGTCGTTGAAGCCGACTTAGCGCGACTTGGTTAACGCTCCCTTATGGTGCGCGATGTCGGGGCATTCCTGCGCGCCGACGCTTGCCCTTGCGCACGTTCCTTCCTAAGGGAGCGCAATCAGAGAAAAGTTTCAGGGACCATAAAAAGCATGGCGCGCACACATAGCCGGCCGCTTTCGCCGCATCTGACCATATGGAAATGGGGGCCGCACATGGCCCTTTCCATCCTGCACCGCGTCACCGGCAACGGGCTCGCGACCGCTGGTGCGGTCGGTCTGGTGTGGTGGCTGTTGGCGGCGGCGACCGGGCCGGAAGCCTATGCCGATTTCGTCGCCTGCGCCACGCATCCGCTGGGTTATCTCGTGATGATCGGCCTGTCCTGGTTTTTCTTGCAGCATATGTGCTCCGGCTTGCGCCATTTCGTGCTCGACGTGGGCGCGGGATATGAACTCAACACGAACAAGCGCTGGTCGCTGATCGTGCCGGTGATCTCGACCACGCTCACCATCATCCTGTGGGCCTCCATCTTTGCGGGGAAGATCTGATGGGCAACGGAACCGGAATCGGCCGCGTTCGCGGTCTTGGCTCGGCCAAGCACGGCTCGGGTCATTGGCTGCGCCAGCGTTATACGGCGGTCGGCAATCTGCTGCTGGTCCTGTGGCTGATCTTCAGCCTCGTTGCGTTGCCCGGCCTCGATTATGAGAGCGTCACCGCCTGGATTGCCAATCCGCTGGTCGCAGTACCGCTGATGCTCATGCTGGTCAGCATCTTCCTGCACCTGCGTCTGGGCATGCAGGTCATGCTCGAAGATTATATCCATGACGACGGGCTGAAGTTTCTCTCGATGCTGCTGCTCAACTTCTACGCGCTGGGCGGCGCTGCCGCCGGCGTCTTCGCCATTGCCAAGATCGCCTTCACGGGGGCTGCCGACTGATGACTGACGCTTACAAGATCATAGATCATACTTACGACACGGTCGTCGTCGGCGCCGGCGGTTCCGGCCTGCGCGCGACCATGGGGGCAGCCGAAGCGGGCCTCAAGACCGCCTGCATCACCAAGCTGTTCCCGACGCGCAGCCACACGGTTGCGGCGCAGGGCGGCATCGCGGCGAGCCTGGGCAATAATTCGCCCGACCACTGGACCTGGCATATGTACGACACCGTCAAAGGGTCGGACTGGTTGGGCGACCAGGACGCGATCGAATATATGGTGCGTGAGGCGCCTGCCGCCGTCATCGAACTCGAACATGCCGGCGTGCCTTTCAGCCGCAACGAGAACGGTACGATCTATCAGCGTCCCTTCGGTGGACACATGCAGAATATGGGCGCCGGCCCGCCGGTGCAGCGCACCTGCGCGGCGGCCGACCGCACCGGCCACGCGATGTTGCACGCGCTTTATCAGCAGTCGCTGAAATATGACGCGGACTTCTACATCGAATATTTCGCCATCGACCTCATCATGGAGACGAATGCGAGCGGCGTGCCCGAATGCCGGGGCGTCATCGCGATCTGCATGGAAGATGGCTCGATCCATCGCTTCAAGGCGCATTCGGTCGTGCTGGCGACGGGCGGCTACGGCCGCGCCTATTTCTCCGCCACTTCGGCGCATAGCTGCACCGGTGACGGCGGCGGCGTGGTGCTGCGCGCGGGCTTGCCGTTGCAGGACCTTGAGTTCGTTCAGTTCCACCCGACCGGCATCTACGGCGCGGGCGTCCTCATCACCGAGGGTGCGCGCGGCGAGGGCGGCTATCTGACCAACTCCGAAGGCGAGCGTTTCATGGAACGCTATGCGCCCTCGGCCAAGGATCTGGCGTCGCGCGACGTCGTCAGCCGCTCGATGGCGATGGAAATGCGCGAAGGGCGCGGTGTAGGCGATCATAAGGATCATATCTTCCTCCATATCGACCATATCGATCCCAAGGTGCTGGCCGAGCGTCTTCCGGGCATCACCGAGAGCGGCAAGGTGTTCGCGGGCGTCGACCTGACGCGCCAGCCGCTACCCGTCACGCCGACCGTCCACTACAATATGGGCGGCGTCCCGTGTAACTATCATGGGCAGGTGGTGACCAAGGTGGGCGACGATCCCGAGGTGATCGTGCCCGGCCTGTTCGCGGTTGGTGAAGCCGCCTGTGTGTCGGTTCATGGCGCGAACCGGCTCGGTTCCAACTCGCTCATCGACCTTGTCGTGTTCGGCCGAGCGACGGGCCTGTTTCTCAAGGACAATCTTAAGCCTAACGCCCCGCATAAGGCGCTGCCCAAGGACTCGGCCGATCTGGCGCTCAGCCGCCTCGACCATTATCGTAATGCCAAGGGCGCAACGCCGACGGCAGAAATCCGCCTGGACATGCAGCGTACGATGCAGAAGCACGCAGCCGTGTTCCGCGACAGCGCACTGTTGTCCGAGGGCGTTACGCAGATGCAGGCGGTCAACAAGCGGTTGCAGGACGTCAAGGTCACCGATCGCTCGCTGATCTGGAACACCGACCTCATCGAAACGCTCGAACTCGACAATTTGATGAGCCAGGCGATCTGCACGATGGAGGGCGCCGAAGCGCGCAAGGAATCGCGCGGCGCCCATGCGCATGAGGACTTCCCCGATCGCGATGACGCGAACTGGATGAAGCACACGGTCAGCTGGTTCGAAGGCTGGGGCGGTTCGGGCGGCAAGGTGACGCTCGATTATCGTCCGGTCCACGATTATACGATGACCGACGATGCCGAATATATCAAACCCAAGGCGCGCGTTTACTGATCTCTTACGACAGGATATGACGATCAAGAGGGGGCGGGCCGCAGGGCTCGCCCTTTTTGTTGGAAACGGGTCTGGTCGTAAAGGGCAGAGCCGCCTGCGAAGCCTGCCTGGCTCTCAGGAAACAGGGAAAGGAAGCAGTGCTTCATAAACCGACAGAGGCGGCTTCGCCGAAACGGTGATGCCCTGCCGAAGCATGAAGGCATGCTTCACGATCTCTGCCTGCTGCTCGATCCCGTAACGGGCGAATAGCTTGCCCGGCTCGATCTTATAGTCGTAGCTGCAAAAAGGATGGCGCATGAGGGGCAGCCACCATTTGCCCGATCGCTGCGCCTGCCACACATGGGTCATCTCATGTATGAAGAGCGCCTGCAGCGCGATCGATTGGGCCGCATAATCATTGCAAAACAGGCCGCCATCTGGGTGCAGCCAGAGATGGCCATCGGGCGCCATGGCCACCCGACGGGGCTGGAGCGGCCAGTATTTGCGCCGATGGATGCGCACCTTTGTATATTCGATAGCCTGACCGAATATGCCGCCAGCCAGGCTTTTTTCGCCGCTCGTCAAAGGGCGGCCGTCTTCACCTATGCGGGTCAATGATCGTTATGGCCCGCACCGGCGACAGGCGTCGCGGCACCGGCCCCGGGCTGGCGGATAACGGCGTCGACGAGCAGGCGGTCGCCGTTGGCCATCAGGAAGGTCATCTGCATTTTGCCGCGGCTGATCGCGGTGTCGTTGACGCCCCACAGCATCAGATGCTTGCCGCCCGGCGCAAAGGCCACCGTGCCCTTCGCCGGGATATCGACGGACGACACCGGCTTCATCTTCATGACGCCATTTTCCTCAACGCTTTCATGCATTTCCACCTTGAGCGCATAATCCGTCAGCACGCCGCGCAATTGCCCGCCGGCATCACCGCCATGCGCGACGAAATAGCCCGCCGAGGGTCGATCCTTGTTCGGGCTGAGGCGCACCCAGGCTTGGTCGATATAGGTCGGCGCGGGATCGCCGCAGGCCGTCAGCACAAAGGGAAGCATCAGGGCGGCAAGAGCAAGGCGCGCATGCATAGGTTGGATACTCCCAATATATGTCTCGTTTCCGGTCGGTGCAGACCTAGTGTCGCCAGTGCCTTGTGCCAAGGAAAAGCACGCCTATATCCGCCATGCAAACCGGCCTTGCCTTGGCGCACTCGTGAGGTATTGGGCCGTAAACCGCTGAACAGATGATTTGGGGTTCAAAGAGGAACAAATGGCAAAAGTTATCGGTATCGATCTGGGCACCACCAACAGCTGCGTTGCTGTCATGGACGGCGGCAAGCCCAAAGTTATTGAAAATGCGGAAGGTGCGCGCACGACGCCCTCCATCGTGGCCTTTGCGAAGGATGGCGAGCGCCTGATCGGCCAGCCCGCCAAGCGGCAGGCGGTCACCAATCCCGACAACACGGTCTTTGCCGTGAAGCGCCTGATCGGCCGCCGGTTCGAAGACCCCATGACCAAGAAGGACATGGAACTGGTCCCCTATTCGATCGCGAAAGGGCCGAACGGCGACGCATGGGTCGCGGCCGGCGGCAAGGAATATTCGCCCTCGCAGATTTCCGCCTTCACGCTCCAGAAGATGAAGGAAACCGCCGAGAGCTATCTGGGCGAGACGGTCACGCAGGCGGTCATCACCGTCCCGGCCTATTTCAACGACGCCCAGCGTCAGGCGACCAAGGACGCCGGCCAGATCGCGGGCCTCGAAGTCCTGCGCATCATCAACGAGCCGACCGCGGCGGCGCTCGCCTACGGCCTCGACAAGCAGGACGGCAAGACGATCGCGGTCTATGACCTTGGCGGCGGCACGTTCGACATTTCGATCCTCGAGATCGGCGACGGCGTGTTCGAGGTGAAGTCGACCAACGGTGATACCTTCCTGGGCGGCGAAGATTTCGACGCCAAGCTTGTCCAGTATCTCGCCGACGCTTTCCAGAAGGAAGAGGGCATCGACCTCACCAAGGACAAGCTGGCACTGCAGCGTTTGAAGGAAGCGGCTGAAAAGGCGAAGATCGAACTGTCTTCGGCGCAGACGACCGAAGTCAATCTGCCCTTCATCACCGCCGACCAGAACGGGCCCAAGCATCTCGTCAAGTCGATCACGCGCGCCGACCTTGAGCGGTTGGTCGCCGACCTCATCCGCCGCACGATGGAGCCTTGCAAGAAGGCGCTGGCTGACGCCGGCGTTTCGGCGAGCGAGATCAGCGAAGTGGTGCTGGTGGGCGGCATGACCCGCATGCCCAAGGTGCGCGACGCCGTGAAGGAATTCTTCGGCAAGGAGCCGCACACCGGCGTCAACCCGGACGAAGTCGTCGCCATGGGTGCAGCGATCCAGGCGGGCGTGCTTCAGGGCGACGTCAAGGACGTGCTGCTGCTCGACGTGACCCCGCTGTCGCTGGGTATCGAAACGCTGGGCGGTGTCTTCACGCGCATGATCGATCGCAACACCACCATCCCTGCGAAGAAGAGCCAGGTCTATTCGACCGCCGATGACAACCAGCAGGCGGTGACGATCCGCGTGTTTCAGGGCGAGCGCGAAATGGCGGCGGACAACAAAATCCTTGGCCAGTTCGATCTGGTCGGTATTCCGCCTGCACCGCGTGGCGTTCCGCAGATCGAGGTCACGTTCGACATCGATGCGAACGGCATCGTCAATGTCAGCGCCAAGGACAAAGGCACCGGCAAGGAGCAGCAGATCAAGATCCAGGCATCGGGCGGTCTTAACGACTCCGACATCGAGCAGATGGTTAAGGATGCGGAGCGCTTCGCCGAGGACGACAAGAAGCGCCGTGAGGCTGCCGAGGCGAAGAACAATGCCGAGAGCCTGGTCCACACGACCGAGCAGCAGCTTGCCGAACATGGCGACAAGGTCGATGCGAGCCTTAAGGGCGAGATCGAGACCGCTGTGGCCGCAACCAAGTCCGCGATCGAGAGCGGGGACGCCGAGGCGATGAAGACCAAGGCGCAAGAACTTGCCACGGCCGCGATGAAGCTTGGTCAGGCGATCTACGAGAAGGAGCAGGCAAACGCCGCGTCTCCGGCCGCAGATCAGGCCAAGGGCGACGATGATGTGGTCGACGCGGAGTTTTCCGAGGTGGACGACAACAAGGCGTAAGCTGATGCGTGCTCACCGTCATTTTGTTGACGATGGAGATCCTTCTCCCCGGTGGCGCCATGAGCGTTTATCTGGGGCGGGGGACCGCCGTTGCGGCAGAGCTGACGGTGAGGTGCCGTCGGGGGCAAGATGACCAGCGAAATCGATTATTACGAATTGCTCGAGATCGAACGGACCGCTGATGGCGGTACGATCAAGAGCGCCTATCGCAAGCTCGCGATGAAATATCATCCCGACCGCACGGGCGGCTGCACCGAGAGCGAGGCCAAATTCAAGGCAGTTTCGGCGGCCTATGAGTGCCTGAAGGATCCCCAGAAGCGCGCAGCCTATGACCGCTATGGTCACGCGGCCTATACCAACGCGCAGAACGGCGGTGGCTTTGGCGGCGGCGGGCGCGGCGGCGCGGGCGGCTTTTCCGATCTGGGCGACATTTTCGAAACGATCTTCGGGCAGTCGGGATTCGGCGGCGGTGGCGGCGGCCGACAGGCTAACCGGCGCGGCGCGGACCTGCGTTACGATCTGGAAATAACGCTCGACGACGCCTATCACGGCAAGAAGACCGAGATTGAAATCGAAGTTTCCTGCGCATGTGAAGCCTGCGACGGTTCGGGCGCAGAGCCCGGAACCGGGGTCAAGACCTGCGGAACCTGTCAGGGCCATGGCCAAGTGCGTGCGCAGCAGGGCTTTTTCGTGGTCGAACGGACTTGTCCGTCCTGCCATGGTGCGGGTCGAGTGATCGAGAGCCCCTGCCGTTCGTGCCGTGGCGAGGGCCGGGTGGATCGTCCCAAGACGCTGTCGGTAGATATTCCCGCCGGCGTCGATGAAGGAACGCGCATTCGCTTGTCTGGCGAAGGCGAAGCTGGCGCTCGCGGCGCACCGGCAGGCGATCTCTACATTTTCCTCCATGTGAAACGCCACGCGATCTTCGAGCGCGATGGCGCGACTTTGTTCTGCCGCGCGCCTGTCAGTTTCACTACGGCGGCGTTGGGCGGCACGATCGTCGTGCCTGGTCTCGATGGGAATCGCTACGAAATCCGCATTCCGGTGGGTATTCAGTCGGGCAAGCAACTGCGTCAGCGCGGGGCGGGCATGCCGGTCCTCAATGGCCGGGGGCAGGGCGATCTGGTTGTTCAGGTCGACGTTGAAACGCCGTCGAAGCTGACTGCCCGGCAGCGCGAACTGCTTGAAGCATTCCGCGAAACCGAGACCGGCGAAGAATGTCCGCAATCGACCGGCTTCTTTTCCAAGCTCAAGGAATTGTGGGGCGATTGATCATTCGGCGCACTATCGCTGGCGGTGTCTTCGATAGCGCTCGGTTAAGAAAGCGACGGCGCTATGCGGTATCGACAGCGGGATCAGGAAGAGGAGCGCGATCGCCCAATTGGTCGCCCCTTCATTGTGCATGGCCATGACTGGCAACTGGGCAAAGCTGGTGATCATGCCGATGGCCCAGGCTTGATTGCGCACATGCCAGCCGACGACGCCCGCTAGCATGACAGACAGGGGATAGGCGAACGTCCAGTAGGCAGTGGCGTCCCAAGGTTCGACAACATTCGCCCGCCATGCGAACATTTGCCAGTAAAGGAAGCTGGTGACCGAGACGATCAGCGCTCGTGCCCAATTTCGGCTGATCATGAAGCGCCATCCTTCGTTATTTCGAGCAAGAATCACACGCTTTTGTCGCGTCGTGGGATCGAACATGCGCCTTGATCGATCTATTCTATAGATGCCACGGATCAAGCTGCCTGAAGGATAAATGCATATGCTGACCATTCATCATCTGGGCATATCGCAATCGGATCGTGTGGTGTGGTTGTGCGAGGAACTTGGGGTTCCTTATCAGCTTGTCAAATATGAGCGCGATCCTAACACTCGGCTCGCGCCCGAAACATATAGAGCGCTGCACCCCGCGGGTACCGCGCCGGTCATCGAGGATCAGGGGACGATACTCGCGGAGTCGGGTGCGGTAATCGACTATATCGTCGCGCGTCACGGCCAGGGTCGATTGACGGTGACACCCGATGACCCGACGTTCGCAACCTATCTCTATTGGTATCACATGGCGAGCGGCTCGCTCATGCCAGCGCTGATGATGGCGATGGGCGGCGGGCCGATGAGCGCTTTCGGGAAGGACCGGCTGCTACGCTATCTTGACGCGCTGGAACAGCATCTGGGCGACGGGCAGGAATGGCTGGCCGGACCTTTCACTATCGCCGACATCATGATCGCCTTTCCGCTGAGCACCGGGCGGCTGTTCGGCCCGCTCGATCTGTCACCCTATCCTGCGATCCGCGCCTATGTGAATCGTCTGCTCGCGCGTCCCGCCTATCAGCGGGCCAAGGCAAAAGCCGATCCCGATCTGGTGTTGCCGTCCACCTGACGGCACTAACCTCCATCAAGGCCCGCGCGTTCAAGTGGCGATGAACATGTCTGGGTCGAGCGCCATCAGCGACGCGGCTCCGCCTTCCAGCTTGCGCCGCAGCGACCCGGCATCAGGCATGATACGCTCGGCATAGAAGCGCGCCGTCACCAGCTTCGCTTCCAGGAACTTCGCGTCTCCTTCGCCGGCGTCGAGCAATGATGTGGCTGCGCTCGCCATGCGCAGCCACATCAGGCCCGTCGCGACAATCCCCAATATGTGCATGTAATGATGCGCACCCGCGCCAGCATTGTCGGGCGTCTTCATCCCGTTCTGCATGAGCCACATGGTTGCGGCCTGAAGCTGCTGGGTCGCTTTTTCCAATGCCTCCGCCAGCGGCGCGAGCTTTTCATTGCTTTTGGCCTGAGCGGTTTCAGTCCCGATGATCTTGAGCAGCGCCTGAAGCGCGCGTCCACCGGCCTTGGGCAGCTTGCGGCCGACCAAGTCCATGGCCTGGACGCCGTTGGTGCCTTCGTAAATCTGGGCGATGCGCGCGTCGCGGACATATTGCTCCATCCCATTTTCCCGGATGTAGCCATGGCCGCCGAAGACCTGCTGACAGGCGACCGTGATGTCGAAGCCGCGATCGGTGCCATAGCCCTTGATGACGGGGGTGAGGAGGCCGATCAGATCGTCGGCGAGCTGCCGCTCCTCTTCGCTTTTCGCGTGCTGCGAAAGATCGGCTTGCAGCGCGCCCCAGAGGATGAGCGCGCGCAGCCCCTCGGTCATCGCTTTGGCCTCCATGAGCATGCGGCGCACGTCGGGATGGGCGAACAGCGTGTCTGCCGGCGCGTCGGGCTCCTGCGCGCCGGTGAGCGCGCGCCCCTGCCGACGGTCACGCGCATAATGGACCGCGTTCTGAAAGGCGACCTCCGCCTGGCCCAGTCCCTGAAGACCAACACCCAGGCGCGCGGCGTTCATCATGATGAACATGGCGGCGAGCCCCTTATTCTCATCGCCCACCAGCCAGCCGGTCGCACCGTCATAATTCATGACGCAGGTGCTGTTGGCGTGGATGCCCATCTTATGCTCGATCGACCCGCAGGTGAGCGCATTGCGCTCGCCCAGTGTGCCATCTTCCAGCACCAGATATTTGGGCACGACGAACAGGGATATGCCCTTGCTCCCCGCCGGCGCATCGGGCGTCTTGGCAAGGACGAGATGGATGATGTTCTCGGCAAGGTCATGCTCGCCCGAGGAGATAAAGATTTTCGTGCCGGTGATCGCATAGCTGCCGTCGGCGGCGGGCACCGCCTTGGTCTTGATGAGGCCAAGGTCGGTGCCGCAATGCGGTTCGGTCAGGTTCATCGTGCCGGTCCATTTACCCGACACCATATTGGGCACATAGGTCGCCTTTTGCGCATCGCTGCCTTTCGCCAGCAGAGCCGCGACGGCGCCCGCGGTGAGGCCGGCATACATTTCGAACGCCTGATTGGCCGACAGCACATATTCATCGATCGCCGTCGCGATAACGGCGGGCAGACCCTGACCGCCAAATTCGCTCGGTGCATGCAGCGTTGTCCAGCCGCCCGCAACGAAGGCGTCCCATGCATCCTTGAACCCTTTGGGCGTCGTCACGCTGCCGTCGTCATGTCGGATGCAGCCTTCAAGGTCGCCGGACATGTTAAGCGGGAAAAGTAGTTCGGCAGCCATTTTGCCGCCCTCTGTCAGGATAGCGTCGACCAGATCCGCCGATGCGTTTTCAAAGCCCGGAAGATCGGCGTGGTCGCCCAGCTTCACAACATGGTCGAGCACGAAGCGGGTATCGCGAACGGGAGCGGCATAGCTGGGCATTGATCTTCTCCGGGACTTTTTTGCTTATTTGGGTTCGATAACGGTGACGAAACTGGCGATTTCAGCGATCGCGGCGTCGATATCGTCTTTCTGCGCCAGCAACAGATCGATCCGTGCCCGGCATTTTGCCACGGTCACACGGCGCTGTTCCTCATGATCTTCGTCGGCGTCGTACAGGTCGATCATCTCGCGAATGTCGGAAAGGCTGAAACCCACCCGCTTGCCGCGCAATATCCAAGCCAGTCGGGCACGGTCGCGGCGCGAATAGATACGGGCGAGGCCCTGGCGCTCGGGTGCGATCAGGCCTTCATCCTCGTAGAAGCGCAGTGCGCGTGCGGTGACGCCGAACTCGGCGCTGAGGTCGGTGATGGTGTAGCTCTCTCGATCCCGGTGATCGGGCAATTCGATGCCCGCAATACTGCTGCGCTTGTCCATATGGGGTGACTTAGGCGCGCTTTACGTTAACGTCAAGGTATGTGGCCGGTATCCTTTGGATCGGGACCCGCGCTATCGTTGATACAGGACAATTTGTCCCGGGATTGCGCCGTGACAGCCGCGCTCCGTTGGGTTAGGTCGCGCGCTATGACACGGGTGATCAGACAGTCGGATAATGCGCGGGGTGTGCTCAGCCTGCTGGCGCTGCTCGTTCTGGTGATCCAGCTCGTCGCGCCTTCCGGCTTCATGCCGATGCGCACGGAACAGGGTGTCGTCGTGACGCTCTGCACGGGTTCGGGCGCCGTCGACGTGGTCATGCAAAGAGGGCAGGCGCCTGGGGCCAAGAAACAGGATGGCACGGCGCTCGGCCTGCATCAGCCTTGTGCCTATGCCGCCGCCGCGCAGCCGATGGTGCCGCCGCTGGCGCTGGCGGATCTGTCCCTGCCTGTCTGGATATTGTCGTCCGGCACGATAGCATGGGCGCTGCGCACCGGGGTGATCGCGCGTCTCGCCGCGCCGCCGCCCCCTTCTTCGGGACCGCCCGCCACCGTCTGAACCCATGACCTAGCGCCCATTGGCGCCTCCATCATTTTCAGACGGAATTCTTCATGCCTTTCCCCCACTTGCTGCGCGGAGCGTCGCTCTGCGCGCTCGCCTGCGCTACGCCGGCCCTTGCCGAAGACGCCAGCGACCCCGCCCGCATCGTCGTGACCGCGCTGACGCTTGCGGACAGCGAGACCAAGGTCGCGCGCACGCCTGGCGGCGCCGATGTCGTCGCGGCCGCAGCGTTCGAGGACCGTCTCGCGGTCTCACTGCGCGACGCGCTTGCCTTTTCCCCCGGCGTCTACACCCAGCCGCGCTTCGGGCAGGAAGTCCGCATCTCGGTGCGCGGATCGGGTCTGTCGCGCGGCTTTCACATGCGGGGGCTGACACTCCTTCAGGACGGGATTCCCATCAATCTGGCCGACGATAATGGCGATTTTCAGGAGCTTGACCCGCAGGTCTTCCATCATCTCGAAGTCTATCGCGGGGGCAATGCGCTTCGCTTGGGCGGATCGACACTAGGCGGCGCGATCAACGCGGTGACGCCAACCGGGCGCAGCGCGAGGGGCGCGGAGCTGCGGGTCGATGGCGGATCGTTCGACACGCTGCGGGGCAAGGCGGCTTATGGCTATGCCGACGCGCGCGGCGACGCTTGGGCGGCGATCACCGCCGACCGTTCGGATAGCGATCGCGATCATGGCCGGCGGCGTGCTTTAAGGTTCAACGGCAATGTCGGGATCATGCTGTCCGGGGCCGTCGAGACACGCTTTTATGCCAGCGCCAGCCATATCCGGCAGGAACTGGCGGGCGCCCTCAATCAGGCCGATGCGCTCAACGACCCCAGAAAAGGCAATTTCGCCGGAGATCAGGCGCGCGACATCGACTCGATCCGCCTTCAGAACCGCACCACCGTTAAATTCGCGGCCGGTGAACTGGCTGTGGGCGCTTTCTTCAATGCCAAGCAGCTCTGTCACCCGATCTTCCAACTGCTCGACCATAAGTCGGAGGATCGCGGCCTGTTCGCCAGCCTCGATCTTGCGGGTGAGATCGCGGGTATGCCGGTGACGCTGACGCTGGGCAGCCAGGCGCGGTTCGGGCGCACGATTGCGCGGCAGTTCTTCAACATCAACGGCAGGCGCGGCGCGGCCACGGCGCTCGCGCATCAGAAGGCGCACACGATCAACAGCTATGGCGAGACACGGATCGCGCCGTTGCCGGGCCTCTGGCTGGTGGCGGGCGGCATCCATACGCATGGCGAGCGCAGGATCGACAATCGGTTCGCCTCCGAACGCAGCGGCAAGGCGCAGTTCGACAGCTTCGCCCCGAAAGTCGGGCTATTGTACGAGCCGACTGCGACCATGCAGGTCTACGCCAACTACAACCGCTCGGTCGAACTGCCGGGCTTCAGCGAACTCAGTCAGGTCAGCCGGAATGCGAACAATGTGTTGCTCCCCGGCTTTACGAATGTCGGGCCGCAAAAGGCATGGACGGCGGAAATCGGCACGCGGGGCACCATGGGGCCGGTGCGGTGGGACGTCAGCCTGTATCGCGCCGACATCAGGGGCGAGATGCTGCAATTCAGTGTGATACCGGGCGTCATTCCCGCGGCCACATTCAATGCGGGCCGAACGCGGCATCAGGGCGTAGAGGCGGGGCTGGATCTGACGATCGCGCCGTGGCTGGCCGTCCGGCAGGCCTATCAATATAGCGACTTTCGCTTTCGCGGGGATGGGCAGTTCGGCAATAATCGCCTGCCGGTGGTTCCGCGTCATTTCTATCGCGGCGAAATCACGCTTGGCACCGAGGCGCTCAGCCTGTCACCGGCGATCGAGTGGATGCCGCAGGGCGCATGGGTCGACTATACCAATACCAAGCGGGTCGGTGGCTATGCGCTGCTGAACCTCACCGCGCAGGCGCAGGTCGGCAAGGACTTCACCCTGTTTCTCGACGCGCGCAACCTGACCGCGAAGAGGGCAATCGGCGATATCAGTGCGTTGGTTCGCTATGTGGCGGACAATCCCGCGACTTCGGCAAATGAGAGCAGCGCGGCCTTCTATCCGGTCGAGCGGCGGGCCATTTACGGCGGCGTGCGCGCGCGCTTCTGAACCGGGGGGACGAGCATGAATGGCACCGCTTTCTACCGCGCGATGTGGCGCTGGCATTTCTATGCAGGGCTGATCGTCCTGCCAGTTCTCGGTCTGATGGCGGTGACAGGCGCGCTCTATCTTTACAAGCCGGAGATCGAGCGCGCCGTCTATGCGGATCGCATCGTGGTGACGCCCGAGGCGGCGCATCTGCCGCCGTCCCGCATCGTCGCCGCCGTAGAGCGCTTATCGCGCGGGCGGGTGACGCAGTTGGTCCGGCCATCCGCGCCGAATGAAAGCTGGCGCATGACGGTGAAGGGTGGGAACGGCGCGCCGGTCCTGTGGTTCGTCAATCCCTATGACGCCCGTGTCCTCGGCACGCTGCAAGGGGGCGGCGTCATGAAAATTGTGCGCGATCTGCACAGCCTCATCATCGCCGGCCCTGTCGCCAACCGCCTGGTCGAGGTCGTCGCGGGATGGGCGATCCTGCTCTGCCTGACCGGCCTTTACCTGCGATGGCCGCGCGGCGGCAGTCCCGCCCTCTCGGTAAGAGGCAGTCCGCGCGGCCGCCTCTTCTGGCGCGACCTGCATGGGACGCTGGGCTTCCTGTCGGCGGGCGTCATCCTCTTCCTCGGCGTGACGGGCATGCCGTGGACGGATGTTTGGGGCGGAGGCCTTCGCGCCGTCGTCGCCGCCAAGGAGCTTGGTCGGCCGAAGATGGGACAAATCCCGTGGGACGCACCGGCAAAGGACGCGCTGCCATGGACCTTGCGCGAAGGCGGCGCGGCGGCCGGCGGATCGGGCGGCGTCGGGATCGAGGCGGTGCTGGATATCGCTGCGGCGCGCGGCGTCACGGGTGGTCTTACGCTCGTCCTTCCGGCCGATCCCGGCGCACCCTATCTGGTCGCGACGACAGTCGTCCGGGCGAGCGATGCCCGTGCCCTGCTGATCGACGCGGGGTCGGGCGCGGTGGTGCAGGATATGGACTGGCGCATGTTCGGCCCCGGCGCGAAAGCGGTCGAATGGGGCATTGCCACCCATCAGGGGCAGCAATATGGCGAGGTCAACCGCCTGGTCATGCTCGGCGGCTGCCTGTGCCTGCTCGCGCTCTGCGTCACCGCGCCGATCCTTTGGTGGAAGCGCCGTATCGGCGGCCGCCTGTCGCAGCCGCCAGTGGCCACCCCAACCGCGCGGCGGGGCGTCGCGGCATTGATGCTGGGCGTGGGCATGCTGTTTCCGCTGACGGGTCTTAGCATGGTGGCCGCGCTTGCGGGCGAATGGGTCTGGGGCAGATTGCGGCGAGGGCCAGCCTGAACGCTGTTTCCTTTGAGCGGCCCATCCCGTAAAGCGCGCGGATGCTGCGTCTCTCCGGTCTCAAACTGCCCCTCGACCATGATGCAGAGGCGATGCCCGCCGCCATCTGCGCCCGCCTCGGCATAGCGCCGGACGAGCTGCGCCGCCATATCGTCGTGCGACGGGGCAATGACGCGCGCAAGCGCAGCGCGATCCAGCTGGTCTATACGGTTGATATAGAGGTCGCTGACGAGGCGGCGGTGCTGGCGCGGCTGTCCAGGGATCATGAGCTGCGGCCCCGTCCCGACACGGCGTATAAATTCCCCAAGCGCGTGGCCGAAGGCTGGAGCGGCACCCGCCCGGTCGTCATCGGCGCGGGTCCATGCGGTCTGTTCGCCGGCCTCATATTGGCGCAGATGGGCTATCGCCCCATCATCCTCGATCGCGGCAAGGCAGTGCGGGAGCGGACAAAGGATACATGGGGGCTGTGGCGCCGGGGCGTGCTCGACCCCGACAGCAATGTCCAGTTCGGGGAAGGGGGCGCGGGCACCTTTTCCGACGGCAAGCTCTATTGCCGGGTCAAGGACCCGCGCTTTCTGGGTCGCAAAGTGCTGGAGGAATTCGTCGCGGCGGGCGCGCCGGCGGACATTCTGACCGAAGCGCATCCGCATATCGGCACGTTCCGCCTCGTCACCATGGTTGAAGCGATGCGGCGGCAGATCGAAGCGCTGGGCGGCGAATATCGTTGGCAGACGCGCGTCGACGATCTGGAGATGACGCGGACTGCGGAAGGCGGGTGGCGTCTGCGCAGCCTCATCCTGCAGGACGGCAGCGTGCTGGAGGCGGAGCATGTCGTGATGGCCGTCGGGCACAGCGCGCGCCCGACGTTCGCCATGCTGCATCGGCGCGGCGTCCATATCGAGCCCAAGCCCTTCTCGATCGGCGTACGCATCGAGCATCCTCAAGGCTGGATCGACCGCGCGCGTTACGGCAATTGCGCAGGCCATCCGCTGCTTGGCGCGGCGGCCTACAGCCTTGCCCATCATTGCGCCGACGGCCGCACGGTCTACAGCTTCTGCATGTGTCCGGGCGG
>JBEVMZ010000227.1:0-9032 GCA_040508335.1 Sphingobium sp. | reverse complement strand
CGGTGTCGGTCTTGTCCGCCTCGATCGCGCGGGTCGCGCCGATCGCGGCGTCGAGCCGGGTGCGCTCGCGCATCACTTCCTGCGCCGCCTTCTGGTCGTTCCACAGCGTCGGGTCTTCGACACGCGCGTTCAGTTCGTCCAGGCGGCGCAGCGCGCGGTCCCAGTCGAGGAAGCGGCGCAGCAGGTCCAGCGCGGCGTCGATGCGGTCGATATATTGCTGCGCTTCGGCGCGCATGGTCTGTTCTCCGAGTCTGCGGGCGAAACGCCCTTTATGCTTCAATCGTTTCCGCCGGGCGGGAGCCTAGTATATCCCGCCCTGCCCTTCTAGGAAGTCGGCGTCGGTCCGGCGGCGCGTGGCGCCCGCCGCGCGCTGATCGGCGACCTTAGCCTGGGCCTCGGCCTCTTCCTTGCGGATCGAGCGGCGCGGCTCGCTTTCGGGCTTGAACGCTTCCCAGATGACGGCGGCCTTGGGCTCGTTGCTTGGCCAGGCACCATAGACGCGCTTGCCCGACCGACGGTCGATCGGCACCATGCGGATGCCTGCGGGGGCAACGAAGGGCGTCTTGGGCATGGTTTCCAGAATCGGCGCCATCGCGGCCTTCCAGATCGGCGCGGCGATGCGCCCACCCTGTGCCCATCCGCCAAGGCTGCGCGGCCGGTCATAGCCGATATAGACGCCGGCGACGAGTTCGGGCGATCCGCCGACGAACCAGACGTTGGTCGGCCCGTTGGTTGTGCCGGTCTTGCCGAACAGCGGACGCTTCATGTCGGCAAGCACGGTCGCAGTGCCGCGCTGGATCACGCCTTCGGTGATATGGACGACCTGATAGGCGGTCATGGGGTTCATGACCTGTTTCCCCTCGATGCCGAAGCGCGGCATGGGCTTGCCGTCCCAATTGGCCATATTGCACCCGTCGCAGGGCCGCCATTTTTCCGGCCAGATCACCTTGCCGCGCCGGTCCTGAACATAGTCCATGACCTTGGAAGGGAATTGCCGCCCATGATTGGCAAGCGCGGCATAGGCGTTCACCATTTTCTCGACCGTCGTTTCGCCCGCGCCCAGCGCGAAGGAGAGATAGGGCTGGTACGAGCCGATCCCCATCGTCTTGATGGTACGCACGACGCGCTCCATGCCGGTCTGCGACGCGGCGCGCACGGTCATAAGGTTGCGTGACTGCTCCACGCCCCAACGCATCGTCTGCGGCCCCGCGCTGCCGCCGGAGAAATTGCGGAAGCATTTTTGCCCCAGACCCGCGCCCTGATAGACGCACAAAGGCCCATCGACGATGATCGAGGCCGGCGTCATCCCACTGTCAAGCGCGGCGGCATAGACGAAGGGCTTGATGGTGGAGCCCGGCTGCCGCTGCGCCTGGGTCGCGCGATTGTAGGAGGAAAGGCGCGAATCGAACCCGCCCTGCATCGCGCGGATGCGGCCCGAATGCACTTCCTCGACCACCATGCCACCGGATATCTCAGGCACGCTGCGCAGCGCCCAGCTGGAACCGTTGCGCGTCACCACGATGATGTCGCCAGGCTTCATCGCGGCAAAGGCGGTGCCGCCGGTGCGGCGATAGGGCATCTGCGCCGCGCCAGCGGGCAGCGTGCCGGTGGTGCCATCGGAAAAGCCGATCTGCGCGCCCGACCGATCGCGGTCGATGACCACGGCGACGCGCCAGCTTGCATAGTCGATGCTGATATAGCTCGCCGCCAGTTCGCGCTGCCAGCCATTGTCGATATCGATCTTGCCGACCGGCCCGGACCAGCCGCGCCCAGCGTCGAAGCGCAGCAACCCGGCGCGCAGCGCGTCCTTGGTGCTGTCCTGCACGACCGCGTCATAGGGGCTGCGGACCCAAAGACCGCCGGCATAGACGCTGTTGGGGCCGTCGGCGGCCTTTTCGCCGAAGCGTTCGATCAGACGGCGGCGCACCTCTTCCATATAATAGCCGCCCGCGCGCGCATCGAAATTGGAGCCGTGCGCCGCGACCGTGCCGAGCGGCGCGGCGCGCGCCATGTCGCGCTGCGCTGGAGTGATCCAGCCGCTTTTGACCATTTCGCCCAGCGCCCAGTTGCGCCGGTCGAGCGCGCGGGCATGGCCGGTTTCGCTTTCGGGCCGGTAATTGGCCGGCCCTTTGGGCAGGATCGCGAGATAGGCCATTTCCGGCAGCGTCAGGTCGGCGACATCCTTGTTGAAATAGGCGCGCGCGGCCGCCTGGACCCCATAGGCGTTGCGGCCGAGGAATATCTGGTTGAGGTAGAGTTCGAGGATCTGCTGCTTCGACAGCACATTTTCCATGCGATAGGCGAGGACCATTTCCTTCACTTTGCGCGTGGGCGAATATTCGTCGCCGATCAGCAGGTTCTTTGCCACCTGCTGCGTGATGGTCGATCCGCCGCGCGCGCGCTGGCCGGAGCCAAGCTTGCTCGCATAATCGACCACCGCGCCGGCAAAACCGGGAATATCGACACCATGATGGTCGAAAAAGGTCTTATCCTCAGCCGCCAGATAAGCGTGGATCAGCTGCCGGGGATAATCGCTATATTGCAGTTGGACGCGCCGCTCGCGCGCATAGCTGTGGACAGGCTGACCGTCGCGATCGCGCACAATGGTCGGTAGCGGCGGCTCATATTCCAGCAGCGTCGCCGCATCGGGCAAACCGCGCGCGAAGATCAGCCAGAATAGGAGCATCGCGACGCCCAACAGGCCGAGCATATAGGCAAGAAGGCGAACCCAGCGGCGCGCCCATGCCCGGCGCAGCGGACTGTCGCCGTCGTCGCCCTCGCCGCCGCGCCGCAGCCGGAATGCGAAGGACCGTTCCGTTCCTGATGCCGCCTCTGTCATGACCGGGGAGGCTCTAGGCAGAAAATCGCGCCGACGCCAGCGGCTATTCCCTCGTCACCCGCCGCTTCCGTCGCTCCGCATCGCCAGCTTGCGCGCAAAATGCACCTCGATCGCCCGCGCGACACCGCGCGCGATCTTTTGCTGCCCCTCGCGCGAGGACAGGAAAGCCGCGTCCTGCGCATTGCTGATATAGCCGGTTTCGAACAGGACCGACGGCGTGTCGGGCGCCTTGAGCACCATCAACGAGGCGAAGCGGTGATAGGCGCTGCGAAAGGGCACATAAGGCGACGCCTCGCGCTGGAGCAGCCGGGCGAAGCTGGCCGACACGTTCATCGATTCGCGTTGCGTCAGGTCGATCAGGATCGAGGAAACGTCGCCGCTCTGGTCGCCCAGATTGACGCCATTGATGATGTCGGCCTTATTCTCCCGCGCGGCGAGGCGCGCCGCTTCACGGTCGGACGCGGTTTCCGACAGCGTGTAGACGGTCGCGCCCTGCGCATCGGGATTTTCCGCCGCGTCGGCATGGATGGAAATGAAGAGATCAGCACCCAGCTTGCGCGCGATGCCATAGCGTTCCTGAAGCACGAGGAAGCGATCGTCGTTGCGGGTCAACGCCACGCGCACGCGCCCGCCTTTGACCAGCTGATCGCGCAACGCCTGCGCGATGGCGAGCGTCACGTCCTTTTCGCGCTTGCCATGCTCGGCATTGATCGCGCCTGGATCATGCCCGCCATGGCCCGCGTCGATGACGACCAGCGGCCGGGCGCCGTCGCGTGCGCCCTCTATCCGCGGCAGCGCGACGCCGCGCGCGGCGGCGGGGATGGGCACGCTGATCGAATGCAGCCGCTTTTGCGGGCGTGCGGCCATGTCGGCGGCGGCGTCGAAGCGCAGCCGTCCCTTGCCCATCGCCGCGCGGAAGCCTTCGTCGCTCACCTGCTGAAGCGAGAAGCTGAGCGATTTGCCGTCGGGCGCGATGCTGGGGCGGCCTGGGCGCGCAGGCGCCGACAGATCGAGCACGATCCGCGCCGTATCGTCGCTCAGCTGCCCCTGGCGGATCGCTGCGATCGCCGAATTCTCCCCGGCATAGCGTCCACGCCCTACCTGCGCCCCGCTGATGTCGAGGGCGATGCGGCGCGGCGCGTCGAGCAGAAAGGCAGAAGCGCCTTCCACCTGATCATCGAAGCGCAGCGTCACGCGGTCGCCCTGCACGTCGATCGCCGACAGGTTGCCCGATTGGGCCGGACTGGCCACCAGCATGGCGCAGCCCAGAGCGAGTGATTCCAGCATCCGCCGCTTGTGCCGCGCGCGAACCTTAGCCGTCCAGCCGAATTTCATGGACCATTCCGTCTAGCGTATCCCCACGCTGAACCCGGCCTTAGACGCTGCCTCTTTGAGCTTCATGAAATGACAAGGTTAACCCCTATTTCATCATCTTGGGTCAGGGTCGGGACGGTGCGACATGGGTCCATGTTAAAAATGGGGCACATGCGTTGCCGAGGCGGGGAGAGCCTGCTACCCATTCGCATTCCCGTGAAGGCGCGTCGACCGATGCGTCGAAACGGGCATGAACATATAGATATGCACCGGAGCGGTCCTTTTGCCGCATCATGCCGGTGTCCGCACAGGTTGACGCTGCATGAGGCATGACACTCCTTTCACGCTTGCCCCGATATCGGGTGCGCAAGCGTGCGGGATATGGTCCGGCGCAATGTCCGGCCCTGCCGCAGCAGCAGACGCGAACATCCTTTCGAACCAGACGATGCAGCCGCTCCCGCGCCGTGGCGCGCGCGTCCTGCCGTCTCCTTATCATAGCATGGCGGCCCCCAAGGGGCTTGGCCGCCAGTGCCGGAGTAACATGAATGACGATGCGTATGCTGATCGATGCGCGCCACCGGGAAGAAACCCGGGTCGCGGTCGTCAAGGGAAACCGGATAGAGGAATTTGACTTCGAGTCCGCCGAGCACAAGCAGCTCAAGGGCAATATCTACCTGGCCAAGGTGACGCGCGTGGAGCCTTCGCTCCAGGCCGCGTTCGTGGATTATGGCGGCAACCGCCACGGCTTCCTCGCCTTTTCCGAAATCCACCCGGACTATTATCAGATCCCGCGCGAAGACCGCGAGGCGCTGCTGCGCGAGGAACGCGCGCATGCCGAGGAAGAGGCCGCGCTGCGCGCCGAGATCGACGATGAGGACGATGATTCCGACGGCGCGATCGACGAGGTCGAGGCGCTGCATCTCGACGACCATCAGGACGATGAGGAAGAGACCGGCGAAGGCGATGCCACCGACGCCGAAGACGGCGCTACGGACGAAGACTCCGGCGAAGCCTCGAACGACCGGCGCGGCCGTCGCCGGCGCGGCAAGGGCGGCGGCGACGAAGCCGCCGACGAACTGCGCCGCAAGCGCATGGCGCTGCGCCGCCGCTACAAGATCCAGGACGTCATCAAACGCCGCCAGGTATTGCTGATCCAGGTCGTCAAGGAAGAACGCGGCAACAAGGGTGCGGCGCTCACCACCTATCTCAGCCTCGCCGGCCGCTATTGCGTGCTGATGCCCAACACGTCGCACGGCGGCGGCATCAGCCGCAAGATCAGCAATGCGGCCGACCGCAAGCGGTTGAAGTCGATCGTCGCGGAAATGAATCTGCCCTCCTCCATGGGCTGCATCGTGCGCACGGCGGGCCTTCAGCGCACGAAGCCGGAGATCAAGCGCGATTTCGACTATCTCGCCCGCCTGTGGGACGAGATTCGCGAAAATACGCTGAAATCCGCCGCGCCCGCGCTGATCCACAACGACAGCGACCTCATCAAGCGGGCGATCCGCGATATCTACAACAAGGATATCGAGGAAGTGATCGTCGAGGGCGAGCATGGCTATCGCGCCGCCAAGGACTTCATGCGCCTGCTGATGCCGACGCATGCGCGCCGGGTGAAGCAATATGCCGACGCGGTGTCGCTGTTCCAGCGCGCCAGCGTCGAAGACCAGCATGCGGGCATGTATAATCCCGTCGTCCAGCTCAAGTCGGGCGGCTATCTGGTCATCAACCCGACCGAAGCTTTGGTGTCGATCGACATCAACTCGGGCCGCTCGACACGCGAGCATGGTATCGAGCAGACCGCCGTCGCCACCAATCTGGAAGCCGCGCGCGAGATCGCCCGGCAGCTGCGCCTGCGCGATATGGCGGGCTTGGTCGTCATCGACTTCATCGACATGGAGGTGAACTCCAACATCCGCAAGGTCGAGAAGGCGATGAAGGAAGCGCTCAAGGACGACCGCGCGCGCATCCAGGTGGGCCGCATTTCGGGCTTCGGCCTGATGGAAATGAGCCGCCAGCGTCTGCGCACCGGCGTGCTCGAAGCCTCTACGCGCCAGTGCCCGCACTGCGAGGGCACCGGGCTCGTGCGCACGGCATCGTCGGCAGGCCTGTCAGCGCTGCGCATGCTGGAAGAGGAAGCGGCGCGTGGTCGCGGCAGCCTCATCACGCTGCGCGCGAGCCAGGAAGCGGCCTTCTACGTCCTCAACAACAAGCGCCGCGAGCTTGACGAGATCGAGCAGCGCTATGGCGTCTCGATCGCGATCCTGCCCGATGGCGAGGTCGAGGGCGCGCGCATGTCGGTGGAAGCTGCCGGGCCGAGGCCCGAGCGCGTCGTCGATTATACGCCATTGCCCGAAGAGGATGACGCCGATCTCGACCTGATCGAGGAAGAGGAAGAGGACGAAGAAGAGGAAGAATCCGTCGAGGCCGAAGTCGCCGCCGAGCGCGCCGAACATGGCGACCAGGGCGAAGACCGTGACGGCGGTCGTCGCCGCCGCCGCCGCCGCCGCCGCCGTGGTCAGCGCGACGAACGCGCCGAGGGCAGCGAGGCGACCGAAGCGAACGACGCCGAGGCCGAAGCCGATGATGCGGACGAGGACGAATCGACCGGCGAGGCCGCTCAGGACGACGCTGCGCCCACCGAAGCCGAAGCACCGGACGCTGAAAATGCCGAGGGTGAAGGCGAGGGCGGCAGCCGCCGTCGGGGTCGTCGGGGTCGCCGTGGCGGCCGTCGTCGTCGCGAGAATGAAGGCGAGACGACCGACGAGGCCGTCGCCGACGCGCCTGCTAGCGACGTGACGCCGGTGGCGGATGACGCACCGGCCGACGAAGCGCCGGTCGCAGACGCGCCTTCCGAGACACCAGCCGAACCGGCCGAAGCACCGGCGGAGGAAGCGCCCAAGGTCCGTCGCCGTCCCCGTGCGCGCAAGTCCGCTGTAACGGCCGACGAGGCAGCGCCCGCCGTGCAAGAAGCCGCGCCCGATACGCAGGCGCCTGCGGCCGAGCCGGAAGCGCCCGCATCCAATGCGGACGTCGCCGTCGAAGCGCCGGTCAAGCCCAAGCGCACCCGCCGCAAGAAGGTGGACGCCGCCGAGGAGGCCGCGCCGCCGGCTGCCGAAGCGCCCGCACCGGACGTCGAGGCAAAGCCCAAGCGCACGCGCCGCAAGAAGGCAGCGCCAGCCGAAGAAACCGCCGCACAGACGTCCGTCGCGCCCGAAGCGCTGGAATCGATCGAAGTGATCGCGCCCGCCGAGCCGACGCCTGTCGAGGAAGCCGCCGGCGGTGACGAAGCGCCTGCCGACACTGAGGAGGCGGGGCCGCCACGTCGTGGCTGGTGGCAGCGTACCTTCGGTCAGTAACAAGCATCGAAACGATGACGAAGAAGCGCCGCCTTTCCATCAGTGCATACTGATATGAGGCGGCGCTTCATCCTTTTCGGGCAGATGCCGGTTCGACCATCCCGGCCGCGTCCGATGCTTCACCGGCAGTTCATGGCGCGCCCGCCATGGCGTCTGCGTGACCGCCCTGCCCTTGCTCCCATGACCGCTACCCTGCGCCTTCTCGCCATGTTGCTGGCGGCGCTTGCCTTGCTGACGCGCCCTGCCCTGGCGCAGCAGGTTCTGCGCGACGCGGAGACGGAAGCCTTCATGGCGGACATGTCGGGGCCGTTGGTCAATGCTGCCGGCATGGACCCGCGCAACGTCCAGATACTCGTGATCAACGACCCGGCGATCAACGCCTTCGTCGCCGGTGGTCAATATGTCTGGGTGCATAGCGGCCTTATCGTGGCCACCGACAATGTTGCCCAATTGCAGGGCGTGGTCGCGCACGAACTCGGTCATATCGAAGGCGGCCATGTCATCCGCTCTGGTGAGGGGATGAAGGAGGCGACGGGCATCACCCTGCTCAGCCTCGTGCTGGGCGCAGCCGCCATCGCGGCGGGCGGCGCGGAGGCGGGCATGGGCATTCTCGGCATGGGCCAGCAGGCGGCGATGGGCAAATATCTCGCCTTTTCGCGCGCGCAGGAAAGCGCAGCCGACCTCGCCGGCGCGCGTTATCTCGGCGCGGCGGGGCTGTCGGGCAAGGGCAGCCTTGAGTTCTTCAAAAAGCTCCAGAACCAGGAATATCGCCTCGCCATCCCGCAAAAGGAAAGTTACGGCCGCACCCACCCGCTGTCGGGCGAGCGCATCAACGTGCTGCGCGAAGTCTATACGGTCGACCCGGCCTGGGAGAAGCCGTCCGATCCGGCTCTGGAGGCGAAGTTCGCACGCATCCGCGCAAAACTATTCGGCTTCGTTTCCGAACCGACGCAGACACTGATCAAATATCCCACAAGCGACCTTTCGGTGCCGGCGCGCTATGCCCGCGCCTATGCCTGGCACAAAAGTGCCTATCCGCAAAAGGCACTGGACGAAGTAAACGGTCTGCTCGCGACCGCACCGCATGACCCTTATTTCCTTGAACTCAAGGGCCAGATTCTTCTGGAGAGCGGTCGCCCGGCCGAGGCGATCGCGCCGCTGCGGCGGGCTGTGAAGGACACCAATCAGCCGCTGATTGCAACGCTGCTCGGCCATGCACTGATCGCTTCGGAAAATGAGGCCAACTTCGCCGAAGCCGAACAGGTGCTGCGCAACGCCGTCGCGCGGGATCGGGAGAATCCCTTCGCCTGGTATCAGCTCGGCGTCGTCTATGAGCGGCGCGGCGACACAGTGCGCGCCTCGCTCGCCAGTGCGGAACGGTTCGCGATGATGGGCCAGCATGAAATGGCGCTGCGCAGCGCGGATACGGCGATGCAGGGACTTAAACCCGGCACAGTCGATTATCTGCGCGCACAGGATATCGCCATGACCTCCCGCGCTCTGGTCGAGCAGAAGCGGAA
>JBEVMZ010000207.1:0-6511 GCA_040508335.1 Sphingobium sp. | reverse complement strand
TCGACGATCGATGCCGACAGCGACGCCATCGAGGCGCGGGTGAAGGCGGAAGAGGCCGCGGCGCGGGCCACCGGGTCGGGGACCGGCGCGACGCAGCCCTGATGACGGCGCGGGGCGCGCCGTCATTAGGGGGACAAGGATAAGGACATGGCACCGATGCGGTCGACCCTCGCTCTTACACTCCCCCTATTGATCGCGATGACCGGTCTGACGCCCGCGACCGCCGCCGAGCCGCCGCCCACCCGTGTCTTCAACCTCATTGTCTATGGCGACGATCCCTGCCCCAAGGGGGAGGGCGACGAAATCGTCGTGTGCGCGCGCAAGCCCGAAGCGGAACGCTATCGCATCCCGAAGAAGTTGCGTGAGAAGCCCGAAGTGTCCGGCGGTCCGGGCTGGGGCAGCCGGGTTGCGACGATGGAGCAGGTGCAGCGGCAGAATATTCCCAATAGCTGCTCGGTCATCGGCAGCCACGGCATGACCGGCTGCACCGCGCAGATGCTGGCGCAATGGTTTGCCGAGCGGCGGATGCAGCAGAGCCGGGGCGAACCCTGAACAACAAAACGCCGGACGACCCATGGGCCGCCCGGCGTCTTCAACATGCTGTCGGTGCGGTCGCAATCAGGCGCCGAAACGCTCGCGAAGACCGAGCATCGCAATCGCCGCCTTGGCCGCTTCGCCGCCCTTGTCCTTTTCGGTCGGCCGCGCGCGGGTAAGGGCCTGCGCCTCGTTCTCGACCGTCAAGATGCCGTTGCCGATGGCGATGCCGTCCATCGACAGGGCCATCAGGCCGCGCGCGCTTTCGTTCGAGACTACTTCGAAATGATAGGTTTCGCCGCGAATGACGACGCCGATGCCGACGAAGCCGTCATAGCGACCGGTTTCCGCCGCCATCGCGATCGCGCCGGGAATTTCGAGCGCACCCGGGACGGTGACGACCTCATGCTTGTGGCCGGCTTCATCGAGCGCGGCGACCGCGCCCTCGATCAGCAGGTCGTTGAGATGGTCATAGAAGCGCGCTTCCACGATCAGGAATTTCGCCACGGCCTTCGCTCCCTTTGAAATATTCAGATGTCGGTCGAACGCTGTCCGACGACGGACAGGTCATAGCCGTCGAGCGCGACGAGACTGTGCTGCGAATTGCTGAGCAGGATCATGTCATGAACGCCAAGCTCGGCCAGGATCTGGGCGCCGACGCCATAGTTCCGCAGCTCGTCCATCCCTGAGCCCCCGCCGCTCGTATTCTGATTGAGCATGTCCGACAGCGCGCCGGTGTCATTATTGTAAAGCAGGACGATGACGCCTGCGCCTTCTTCCGCGATGATCTCCATCGAGCGCGCCAACACGCCGCTGCGCGGTCCCTGCTGCCCCAATATGTCGACGAGCGGCGACATCTGGTGCATGCGCACGAGCGTCGGCTTGTCGGAGTCGACATGGCCCTTTTGCAGCACGAGTTGTTCCTCATGCGTGGCGCGGTTGTAGAAGCTGATCGCCCGCCATTCGCCGCCCCACTGGCTGGTGAAGCTCGTATCGACGCGGCGCTCGACCATATGGTCGTGGCGGCGGCGATAGGCGATGAGGTCGCGGATCGTGCCGATCTTGAGCCCATGTTTGCGCGCGAACGGGATGAGGTCGTCGAGGCGCGCCATCGTGCCGTCGTCCTTCATGACTTCGCAGATGACGCCCGACGGGTTGAGCCCGGCGAGACGCGCGACATCGACCGCCGCCTCGGTATGGCCGGTGCGCACCAGCACGCCGCCATCCTTGGCGATCAGCGGGAAGACATGGCCCGGCGTCACGATGTCGGTGCGCCCCTTCGACGCATCGATCGCGACCGAAATGGTGCGCGCGCGGTCGGCGGCGGAAATGCCGGTGGTGACGCCTTCGCGCGCCTCGATCGACACGGTGAAGGCGGTTTCGTGCCGCGTTCCGTTGTTGCGGCTCATCAGGTCGAGGCCGAGCAGCTCGACCCGGTCGCGCGTCAGGGCGAGGCAGATGAGGCCCCGGCCATGAGTCGCCATGAAATTGATCGCGTCGGGCGTCGCCATCTGCGCGGGGATGACGAGGTCGCCTTCATTTTCCCGGTCCTCGTCATCGACCAGGATGAACATGCGGCCGTTGCGCGCCTCGTGGATGATCTCCTCGGGGCTGGCGAGCGCGGTGCCGCCTTCGCGCTTGAGCAGATAGGCTTCGAGTTTTCCGAGCGTTTCGGCGGTCGGGTTCCAGTCGCTTTCGCCCAGGCGGCGCAGGCTGTTGGCGTGAAGCCCTGCCGCGCGCGACAGTCCCGAGCGGGACATGCCGCCGCCATTGACGAGCGCGCGGACGGTATCGATAAGGGCCGAAGACATGGCAGCAACTCCTTTGTGGCCGCGTGCGGCCTTCACAAATGAACATCACATCACAATGTGATGTTTGCAACCATTATCACATCGTGCGTGCGTGAAGGCTTTGCATCCGCCCAAGATAACGCGCCAGCACGTCGATCTCCAGATTGAAGCTGCGACCCGGCGTTAGGCTGTCCAGCGTCGTCGCGGCAGCGGTGTGGGGGATGATGTTCAGGCCGAACTGCACCGACCCGTCCGCCAGATCCTCCACGCCGTTGACGGTCAGCGATATGCCGTCGAGCGTGATCGAGCCCTTGACGGCAAGCGCGGTGGCAAGCGATGCTGGTGCGGTGATCGTCAGGCGCGTGGAATCGCCTTCGGGGACGGCCGAAACCAGCGTGCCTATGCCGTCGACATGGCCGGTGACGATATGGCCGCCCAGCTCGTCCCCGACCTTGAGCGCGCGTTCCAGGTTGAGGCGGCCGCCGGTTTCCCACAGATGCGGCGCAGTGCGATCAACCGTTTCCGCTGAGAGGTCGACCGCGAACCAGTCCGTCCCCTTGTCCACCACCGTCAGGCACGCGCCCGAACAGGCGATCGACGCGCCGATCGCAACGCCGTTCATATCATAGCCGCAGCCGATGACGAGGCGCAGGTCGCCGCGCTGCTCCGCTGAACGGATGCTGCCGATGTCGGTGATGATGCCGGTGAACATGATGCGATCCTCATGGGAACGGGTGCGCGAAGGGCCAAGGCGTGCAGCTTTAGGCGTCCCTTGTTCGCGCGTAAACCTCAAGCCCGTCAACGCCCAGCCGCCGGGTTTCGGTCAACCGCCAGCGGCCATGCGCGGCGTCGAGCCGATCGAGGCCGACGTCGGCGATGCCCGCGAGGCCATCGCCGATGATGATGGGCGCGCGATAAAGGAGCAGCCGGTCGACGAGATCGGCGGCCAGGAAGGCGGCGGCCGCGCCGGCGCCGCCCTCGACCAGCAGATGGTCGACGCGGTCGAGCGCCTTTATGTCTTCGGGATCAGCGATCCGTTCCCAGCCTTTGGGCGCTAGTGCCCGGCTCAGCAGCAGGCGGCGGGGCGAGCGGTGCGCAAGGCCGGCGAGTCGGACGTCGAGCCGGGGCGCATCGGCGTTCAGCGTGCCGCCGCCGACGAGGATGGCGTCATGCCGGGCGCGCTCCAGATGCGCATGGGCACGCGCGGGCGCGCCGGTGATCCAGCGGCTCGACCCGTTGGGAAGCGCGATGCGCCCGTCGAGCGAGAGGCCGAGCTTGAGCGTCACATGCGGGCGTCCCAGCGTCTGGCGCAGGACGAAGCCGGCCATGGCATCTGACGCTTCGGGCGCCATCAGTCCCATCTCGACGGCGATCCCCCGGTCGCGCAGATAGGCGGCGCCGCGCCCGTCGGTGCGCGGATCGGGGTCGCGCAGCGCGATGACGACGCGGGCCAGCCCTGCGCGCACGAGCAGATCGGCGCAGCGGGGGCCGCGTGGACTCAAATGAAAACAGGGTTCGAGCGTCACATAGGCGGTGCCGCCGCGCGCGCGCTCCATCGCTTCGTCGAGCGCGCGCGCCTCGGCATGGGGCCGTCCGCCCTGATGGGTCCAGCCGCGCCCGACGACGCGGCCGTCCGCGACGATCAGGCAGCCGACATTGGGATTGGGGGTCGAAAGGCCGCGTCCGCGCCGCGACAGCGCGATGGCGGCGGCCATATAGCGCCGGTCGTTGCCGGCCGGATCAGCCATCAGGGACGCTGCGCCTCCGCCGCGCCGTTCGATTCGGCGCCCTTGGCCTTGGCGAGACGTTCGTCGAGCGAGGCGTTGATCTGCTTCAAGGCTTCCTGCCGCCGCGCGCTGTTGCGGGCTTCGTCCTTGCGCCAATCGATGCCGAACGTATCGGCGATGCCCTGCATCTCCTTCTGCTTAGATTCGATCGCGGCCTCACGTTTGGCGAGGTCGATCTTCTGCTGAAGGATGATCGCCGCGTCGGACCGATTCGCGTCCCAGCTCTGAATATAGAAAATCTTGTTGCGGGTCGGCATGGTATTGGTGTTCGCGTCGATGATGAACGCCCATACGATCAGCCAGGTCATGGCGATCGAAAGCCCGAGCAGCGGCCATTTATGCGGCCGATGATCGCGGAAATAGCTCCACAGGTCGCCAAGCGCGCTTTTGGGAGAAACGGGACGGGGAAATATCGCCATCGCCGCAATATAGGGCAGAGCCGGCCTGGATGCAAAAGCCTTGGCAGCGCAAAGGAAAGCGGACGGGGGCCAGCCGAGTTGTGGTCGGGGAGACAGGATTCGAACCTGCGACCCTCTGCTCCCAAAGCAGATGCGCTACCAGGCTGCGCTACTCCCCGACGCGCCGTCCCTAGCGCGCCCGGAGGCTTTAGGGAAGAGCGGCATTGCCGGTGTGGGCGGCTTTACGACGCGAGTGCGCGCGGCGCGGCAGGGCGCAGGGTCGACAGGTCGATCGCGGCGGTGAATTCGACGCCGGTGCGGTCGTCGCGCGACCAGCGCGAGGTCGCGTTGATGAAATGCTGCTCGCCAAGCTCGATCGAAAAGAGCGTACCCGCCGGCACGTTCCACAACCCCTCGATCAGCGCGCCGGTGGTCGAGATATTGCGGATGCGCCCGGTGTAGACATTATTGTCATGATGGATGGCGACGGTGCGCAGCATCGACTTGCGTTCCGGGCGGCTCGATCGGAAGCCTTGCGGCACCGCCAGCGTCCCGCAGGTGCGGTGGCGTTCCAGCACGTCGGCGGCCGGCTGCGGGCGGCCATAGACATAGCCCTGCACATGGCTGCACCCAAGATTGCGGATGAGCGCCAGTTCGTCCTGCGTTTCCGCACCCTCGGCGGTCGTGTCCATGCCAAGCGCCTCGGCCAGGCTGACGATCGCCTTGATGATCGCACTGTTGCGGTTGCCCTTGATCGCGGCGCCGCGCACGAAGCTCTGGTCGATCTTGATCTTGTCGAACGGCGCTTTCTTCAGATAACCGAGCGAGGAATAGCCGGTGCCGAAATCGTCGAGCGCCAGCCGCACGCCGACGCCCTTTAGCCGCGCGAACATCTGGTCGGTGCCGTCATCGTCGTTGAGGAAGACGCTTTCGGTGATTTCCAGCTCCAGTCGCTCGGCCGATAGCTGGGCGCTGGCGAGCGCGCTCATCACCGTGGCGGGCAAAGCGGGATTGGCGAACTGGATGGGGGAGACGTTGACCGCGACGCGGATGCCGTCCTCCCACTGCGCGGCGTCGTGGCAGGCGGTGCGCAGCACCCAGTCGCCGATCGGGCCGATGAGGCCGGTATCCTCCGCAATGGGGATGAAAACGGCCGGAGAGATCGGCCCGCGCACCGGATGGTTCCAGCGCAGCAGTGCCTCATAGCCGGTGATACGTTCGGTCTTGGAGGAGACGACCGGCTGATAGACGAGATGCAGGCGGTTGCCGGCAAGCGCCTCGCGCAGATCTTCTTCCAGCCGGCGCCGGTCTTCCGCATCGGCGTGCATTTCGGACGAATAGAAGCGATGGACGCCGCGCCCGTCGCCCTTGGCGGCGTAGAGCGCGAGGTCGGCGTTGCGGATCAGCGCGTCGGCGGTCTTGCCATCCTGCGGGCAGGAGGAGATGCCGATCGACACACCGATGACGACGCTCGTGCCCTCGATCATATAGGGCTGGGCGAGGCTGGCGATGATCGCCTGCGCCAGCATCGTCAGTTGCGCAGGATCGTGACGGCCCGGCAGCAGCACCTTGAACTCGTCGCCGCCCTGGCGACCGACAAGGCCTTGTTCGCCCACCACGCGCTGCAACCGCTGGCTCACCTGTCGCAGCAGCGCGTCGCCCGCGGGATGGCCGAGCGTGTCGTTGACGCTCTTGAAACGGTCGAGGTCGAGCATCAGCAGCGAGCAATCGCCGGGCTGGCCGCGCACGCCCGCCACCGCCTGCTCCAGCGAGCGGAGCATCTGCACGCGATTGGCAAGGCCGGTCAGCGAATCATATTGGGCAAGGCGGGTGACTTCCGCCTGGCTGCGGCGCATTTCGGTGAGGTCGGTGCCGCTGCCGCGAAACCCCTGAAACTGGTCATATTCGTTGAAGGCGGGCTGGCCCGAGACCGACCACCAGCGCTCCTCGCCCGGCATGGCGGCGCGCACCGGGATGTCGGTAAAGCCGGTCCTGGCCGACA
>JBEVMZ010000187.1:0-12973 GCA_040508335.1 Sphingobium sp. | reverse complement strand
TGGCGCAGCTTGACGAAGCCGATATTGGTGTTGTCGGGGACGAGCTTTAGAAGTTTCATGGCGTTCCCGGCCCCTTAGATGTTGATCTCGGTCGGGCGCTGGGTACGGACCCAGTGCGCGACGAGCAGGCGGGTGAAGGTGACGGCGGTATAGACGCTGGTAGCGATACCGATCAGCAGCACGATGGCGAAGCCCTTGACCGGCCCAGATCCCAGCACGAGCATGACGCCGCCGGCGATCGCATGGGTGACGTTCGCCTCGAAGATCGTGCGACTGGCTTCCTTATAGCCATGTTCGATCGCCTGGACGACATTGCGCCCGCGCCGCCGCTCTTCGCGGATACGCTCGTAGATGAGGACGTTTGCGTCGACCGCCGTACCGATCGTCAGCACGAAGCCGGCGATCCCCGGCAGGGTCAGGGTCGCACCCAATATCCCCATGACGCCCAGAATGACGAGCACGTTGATGGCGACGGCCAGGTTCGCATAGAGGCCGAAGCGGCCATAGCTCACGAACATGAAGATCGCGACCGCGACCACCGCGATGATCGAGGCGATGAGGCCGGCGCGGATCGAGTCGGCGCCAAGGCCTGGCCCGACGGTCCGCTCCTCCACCACCGTCAGCGCGACCGGCAGCTTGCCCGACCGCAGGGCGATGGCGAGTTGGTTGGCGCTTTCGACTGTGAAATTGCCGCTGATCGTCGCCGATCCGCCCAGGATCGGTTCGTTGATATTGGGCGCGGACAGCACGCGGCCGTCGAGGATGATGGCGAAGGGGCGGTTGACGTTTTGCGACGTCACCTGCCCGAACTTGCGCCCGCCCGATCCGTTGAAGCGGATCGTCACGTTGGGCTGATTGCTCTGCTGGTCGTAGGTCTGCTGCGCGTCGGTCAGGTCCTCGCCCGACACCATCACCTGCCGCTTGACCGCGATCCGGCCGCTCGGGCTGTCTGGATAGGGCAAGACTTCGCTGCCGACCGGCGCGCGGCCCTGCGCCACTTCGGAGGGGTCGGCATTCTGGTCGACCAGCTTGAATTCGAGCTTGGCGGTCTGGCCCAGCAGATCCTTGAGCGCCTTGGGATCCTGAAGGCCCGGCACCTGCACGACGATGCGGTTGCCGCCCTGCTGCTGGATCGTGGGTTCGCGCGTACCCATTTCGTCGATGCGCTTGCGGATCACCTCGGTCGCGACTTCCATCGCGCCCTTCACCGCATTGTCGATGCCCGCCTTTGTCGGCGTGATGACGATGGTGGAGCTGTTCACCACCTCGACGTTGAAATCGCGCTGGCCGGTGAGGCCCGCGCCCTGCGTCAGCGGGCGGATGCGCTCGACGGCGGCATCGACCTGGGCGGCGTCGCGAACCATGAAGCTGAGCTTGCCGTCGCGGCCGGAAATGTCGCCGATCGCGATGCGCGGCGTCTGCCGCCGCATCTCGGTACGGACCTGCTCCTCCATATTGGCGAGCCGCTGCTTCGCGACGTCCTGGGTGCTCGCTTCAAGCAGCAGATGGCTGCCGCCCGACAGGTCGAGGCCAAGATTGACGCGCGTACGCATGAAGCCGGGCAGCTGCGCCACCGCCGAATCCGGCAGGAAGCTGGGCACGGCACAAAGAATGCCGATGAGAAGCGGCAGGATGATCGCGATCGCGGCGCCGCGCGAGAAGTTCAGCATCTTTGCAGGATCAATCGTTGGCGGGCTTGGCGGTCATCGGATCGATGACCTCGGTCAGCGTCGCCTTGACCGCCTTGACCTTCATGGCGGGAGCGAGTTCGATATCGACATAGATGTCGTCGACACGCACGACCTTGCCCACCAGACCGCCCCCGGTCACGACCTGATCGCCCTTCTTGACCGCGTCGATCTTCGCCTTGTGCGTCTTCATCCGTTTCTGCTGCGGACGGATGAGCAAGAAGTAGAAGACGACGAAGATGAGCACCAGCGGCAGCATCTGCACGACGATGGAAGCGCCCGAGGCTGGCTCGCCGACGGTCTGGGCAAAGGCCGGGGAAATGAACATGGGTGAGACATCGCCTTATTGTCTGTGCGCGGCGGAGCCTGTCTGAAAAGGCTCGCTGACCAAGGCCGCGCGGCTACCATAAGGGCGGGCGGCAGGCAATAAGGATCGCCGGGCGCGTTCATGGCTTGCATGATGCGCGACATGCCTCTATGGCGCCCCCTCCGGTCGGGACGTAGCGCAGCCTGGTAGCGCATCACACTGGGGGTGTGGGGGTCGGAGGTTCGAATCCTCTCGTCCCGACCAAGGAAAACCAGCCCCCATCGATATGACGCCATGCCCTTTTCGGGGCGGCTTGCCGGCGCTCTGGCATTGCGCGATGAAGGCGCGGCATGAAAACCCTGCTGCTTTACATCGTCACCGCGTTTGCCGAAATCGTCGGTTGCTTCCTGCCTTATCTATGGTTGCGCGAAGGGCGGTCAGTCTGGTTGCTGTTGCCGACCGCGCTCAGCCTCGCGCTTTTTGCGTGGCTGCTGACCTTGCACGAGAGCGCGGCAGGGCGGGTCTATGCGGCTTATGGCGGCGTCTATATCGGCGTTGCGCTGCTTGGTTGTGGGCGGTCGAGGGCATCCGCCCCAATGGCTGGGACGTGACCGGTGCGGCCGTGGCGCTGGCGGGTATGGCGATCATCATCTTCCAGCCGCGCTGACGCGGCCCGCGCAGCCGAACCCAGCGCCACCCCGACATTAGACTGTCCTACAACTGCTTTCATGCACTAGATGCGCTGCCCTCGACACATTGCACGGGGGCGGACATGGATATCGCGGAACTGATCGACGAGGTGATCGCGCGGGAGGGCGGCTACAGCAACCACCCTGCCGACCGGGGCGGCGCGACCAATATGGGGATCACCCAGGCGGTGGCGCGCGCCGAAGGCTATGGCAGCGACATGCGCGCGCTGCCGCGGTCAGTGGCCGAGCGCATCTACCGCCGCCTCTATTGGGAGAGGCCGGGTTACGCCTTTGTCGCCGAACTCGCGCCCGGAATCGCGGCAGAGATGTTCGACACCGGCGTCAATATGGGGACGCCCGTCGCCAGCTTCTTTCTCCAGCGCGCGCTCAATGCGCTCAATCGCAACCAGGCCGACTATGCCGACATCGACACCGATCGAGTCGTGGGACCAAAGACGCTTGGCGCGCTCGGCGCTTTCATCCGCCTGCGCGGCCGGCAGGGCGAAACCGTTCTGCTCAAGGCGATGGAGGCGATGCAGGGCGAACGCTATATCGCGCTTGCCGAAAGCCGCCCGGCGAACGAGGCCTTTCTCTATGGCTGGCTCGCCAACCGGATCGGACAGGGATGCGCGTCGTGATGCAGGATGGGGACAGCCAAAGCGACGACCCGTGGACCCACCGCGCACGGCCGGGCTTTCTCTATGTCATGTATGCGCTGCTGCTGTGCTCTATCCCGGTGGGACTGCTGGCGGCGGTGCGACCGATGCTTGCGCAAGCGGTGATCGTCGCGATGCGCGGCTATTTCAACGCGATCCCCGAACCGCTCTATGCGCTTTTTGGCACCGGCTATCTTGGTTACACCGCCGCGCGTGCTTGGGGGAAGGCCAAGGGGGTGGAACGCTGAAAGGCCCACCGGCGTGCGAGGAACGCGCCGGATATGAGAGGGGCCGCCGAGCATGAATGCCCGACGGCCCATCATGAACATGGTCAGCGGCCAGAAGTGCCGCCCGACGGAAAGCTTATGCGCGCTATCCTTTTCCAGCCTTCAGGGAACGCCCTAGGGCGGCCCTGCTACTATGGTGAAAAAGGATCGACGCAGCGGCGTCGCTCAGCAGCGCGCTTCCCGACTGGACTTGACCGACCCCATTGCTGAACCATGAGACATCGGATCACCTCCTTTCGCTAAGTTGAAGCTCGTCATGACCGCCTGGACTGGCGTGTTTGCGCGGTCATGAAGCGAATGTGCTTCTTTGCCGGGCAGCGATCAAGACTTGTTTTATTCTTTTTTGGAATCATACTTTCGCGTCCCGTATCCGGGCGCTTCGAGCCCTAGCTCCGGCAATCCTCGATCACCCGCGACACCTGCGCCCAGACCGGCAGAATCAGCGGCTCCAGCCCCGCGACCTCGACGGCGAATTTGCCCCTGCTGTAGGCGATCTGGTCGAGCGCCGGATCGCTCGCCCCGCGCGCCGCGCGTACTTCGGGAGAGGGCGTCGACACTATGGTCGCGGGCCAGGCCTGCGCGCCATAGCTGGTGCGCACGGTCATGGCGCCCTGCCCGGCGCCCGTGCGCGCGAAGACCAGACGCCCGGCCGTCGCCTCGCAGCGGATGACGAGCAGGGGTCGCCCACCCGGCACACCATAGGATGCCGCTGGCGCTGCGCCGGCGGCACTATAGGTCCAATTGCCCGGCGCCACCGGACGGTCGCTCCAATTGTTCGACGGCGTAGGAGCAGGCGCGGCCGGCGCCGCAGGCGTAGGCCGCGGCGATGCGGGCGGGCGCTGGGGTTGCGGGCGAGGTTCCGCCTGCGGCTGGACGGCGGGGCCCACGCAGGACGAAAGGATCAGCAGCGAAAGCACCGCAGGGGCAATGGGGGACAGGACATGCATGGGTACATCATGCCCCACGCCCTTGCGGGGCTCAAGGGCTTCGCGTCCCCGGTATCAGGACAGGGGACATCCCGCACACCGCCACGGGACGGCCCGTTATTGACACGCCCGACCCGAATCGATAAGGGACGCCACTTCCCCTACGCGAGAAAGCGGCAGTGCTGTTTTGCACTGGCCGTCCTTTTTGCGTCCTGGGGATGACGAGGCGCGGCCGCTCGTCCCCTTTTCAAGGGAAATCCGGCCCGAACGCTTTGAGATGAGGCGGCGCCAACCGCCTCGTGGAGCAGGAGACAAGATTACCATGGCACGTATTGCGGGTGTGAACATCCCGACCAACAAGCGCGTGATCATCGCGCTCACCTACATTCACGGCATCGGTCGCAAGACCGCCGTCGACATCGCCGAAAAGCTGGGCATCGACCAGAGCCGCCGCGTTCAGGACCTGTCGGACGCCGAAGTCCTTCAGATCCGCGAAGCCATCGACGCCGATCTCACGGTCGAGGGCGATCTTCGCCGCGAAACCGCGATGAACATCAAGCGCCTGATGGACCTCGCCTGCTATCGTGGCCTGCGTCACCGCAAGGGCCTGCCGGTCCGTGGTCAGCGCACGCACACCAATGCGCGCACCCGCAAGGGCAAGGCGAAGCCGATCGCGGGCAAGAAGAAGTAAAAATCAGTCCGGGGGACTGATGTTAACTTCTTCTCCGCCGGATGGCGCCCTCCTTGGGCACGGCATCCAGCACCGAATTTTCTGTAGGAAGAGCAACAAATGGCACGCGAACCTCAGCGTATCAAAAAGCGCGAGCGCAAGAACATCTCGGCCGGCGTCGCGCACGTCAACGCCAGCTTCAACAACACCATGGTCACGATCACCGATGCGCAGGGCAATGCGATCAGCTGGTCCTCGGCCGGCATGATGGGTTTCAAGGGCAGCCGCAAGTCGACCCCTTATGCCGCCCAGGTCTGCGCCGAAGACGCGGGCCGCAAGGCGGCCGAACATGGCGTCCGCACGCTCGAAGTCGAGGTCAAGGGCCCCGGTTCGGGTCGCGAGTCCGCCTTGCGCGCGCTTCAGTCGGTCGGTTTCCACATCACGTCGATCCGCGACGTGACCCCGATCCCGCATAATGGCGTGCGTCCGTCCAAGCGCCGCCGCGTCTAAAACGCAGCAGCACATAATGCGGGCGGCGGACGCGTCGCCCGTTTACCCGTCTCTATCGGCCGGAACGTCCTGTCGGGTGCAGGATTACTCCCGTTTCAGCCACATCCCCAGGGGAATTACATGACTGTCAACATGAAGAACTGGCAGGAATTGAAGAAGCCCACCGCGCTGGAGATCAAATCCACCAGTGACGGGAAGCGCAAGGCGACATTCGTTGCCGAGCCGCTCGAGCGTGGCTTTGGCCTGACGCTCGGCAATGCGCTGCGGCGGGTTCTTCTGTCCTCGCTCCAGGGCGCGGCGGTCACCTCGATCCGGATCGAGAACGTCCTCCATGAGTTCTCCTCGCTCGCCGGCGTGCGCGAGGATGTCACCGACATCGTTCTCAACATCAAGCAGGTCGCGCTGCGGATGGAAGGCGAAGGCCCCAAGCGGCTCCAGCTTTCCGCGACGGGCCCTGCCGAGGTGAAGGCCGGCGACATCGCCGTGTCGGGCGATATCGAAGTGATGAACCCCGATCTAGTGATCTGTCATCTCGATCAGGGTGCGACGCTCAACATGGAACTGACCGCCGACGTCGGCAAAGGCTATGTTCCTGCCGTCGCCAACCGTCCGGCTGATGCGCCGATCGGCCTCATCCCGATCGATGCGCTCTACTCGCCCGTGCGGCAGGTCGCCTACAAGGTCGACAATACCCGCGTGGGCCAGGAACTGGATTATGATAAGCTGAGCCTGACGGTCGAGACCGACGGCACGGTGACCCCCGAGGACGCAGTGGCATATGCCGCTCGCATCCTTCAGGATCAGCTCCAGCTGTTCGTCCATTTCGAAGATTCGCTGCCCAGCGCCGCGCCGGCCTCGTCCGGTCACGCCGTTGCTGCCGCATCGGAAGGCGAGAGCGACACCAACCAGATCAACCGCTATCTGCTCAAGAAGGTGGACGAGCTGGAACTGTCGGTCCGCAGCGCGAACTGTCTCAAGAACGACAACATCATCTATATCGGCGATCTGGTTCAGAAGACCGAAGCCGAGATGCTGCGCACCCCCAATTTCGGCCGCAAGTCGCTGAACGAGATCAAGGAAGTGCTGTCGTCCATGGGTCTGCGCCTCGGCATGGACATCCCTGGCTGGCCGCCTGAGAATATCGAGGAAATGGCCAAGAAGCTCGAACAAGAGCTGCTGGGCTGATCAAACAGCGCGCGGGTTGCGGCATTGGCCAAAGCCCGCGCACTTTATAGGGATGAAGGGCGGTCCCCTGAAAAATCGCCTGGTATGGGATACCTGACACGGTCCCTTAACGAACGAAGGACATGAGACATGCGTCATAAAGTTGGTCATCGTAAGCTTCAACGCAGCGCCGGTCATCGCACCGCCCTGCTCCGCAACCTCGCGGCCTCGCTCATCAAGCATGAGCAGATCACCACGGGCGTTGCGAAGGCCAAGGAGCTTCGTCCTTACGTTGAAAAGCTCATCACGCTCGCCAAGAAGGGCGGCCTGTCAAACCGTCGCCTGGCGCATGCCCGGCTTCAGGACGATGTGCAGCTGACCAAGCTGTTCGAGACGCTGGCCGAGCGCTACAAGGACCGCAACGGCGGCTATACCCGCATCATCAAGGCGGGCTATCGCGCGTCGGACGCCGCGCAGATCGCGATCATTGAACTGGTCGACCGCGACGTCAGCGCCAAGGGCCAGGATTCCGGTCCGGTGCAGAGCGCCGACGAGGATGACTACGAAGCAGCCTGATCCTTTCGGCCGCGCGTCGCGGGACCAAGGTTCAGATCACTGGCCGCGGCGCTAACAGGCGTCGCGGCCAGTTGCGTATCGGGGCCGGGTCTGCGGCGATATCCTGCCGCAGGGCCGGCCGAGCGCGACCACAGGAACAAAGTCGACTGAAGGGCGCGCGCCAATCGCGAAGATCGAATCGCGATTGCCCTTAAAGTCGACGATGGCTAGAGCGAATAATAGATGAACCGCGATATACTTATTTCACCCTCCATCCTGTCCGCCGACTTCGCCCGTTTGGGCGAGGAAGTGCGCGCTATTGATGAGGCTGGTTGCGACTGGGTCCATGTCGATGTGATGGACGGCCATTTCGTGCCCAATATCACGATCGGGCCGGCCGTCGTGAAGGCATTGCGTCCTCACACCGCCAAGGTGATGGACGTTCACCTGATGATTTCGCCCGTCGATCTCTATCTCGACGCCTTCGCGCTGGCGGGCGCGGACATATTGACGGTCCATCCCGAAGCCGGGCCGCACATTCACCGCACCGTGCAGCATATCAAGTCGCTGGGCGTTAAGGCGGGCGTCGTGCTCAATCCCGGCACGCCGGCCAAGATGCTCGACTATCTGATCGACGATATCGACCTCATCCTCGTCATGAGCGTCAATCCCGGTTTCGGCGGGCAAAGCTTCATCGATAACCAGTTGCGCAAGATCGAGGCGGGCCGCATGATGATCGACAAGAGCGGGCGCGACATCCGCCTTCAGGTCGATGGCGGCATCGACTTCACCACCGCGCCGCGCGCGATCGCAGCGGGCGCCGACGTGCTGGTGGCGGGCACCGCGACCTTCAGGGGCGGCCCGTCCGCCTACGCCGACAATATTCGCAGGTTGCGGGCCCCGTGAACGATTTTGGGCGCAAGACCGCGATGCCGGACTCTGCGCCCCAGGATGCCGGCGCGGACGACGGGATCGAGCAAGGCAAGCGGCTCATTCGTCTCGGCGAGGATCGCGGCCTCTCGCTCGCCCAACGCATCGCCAATCGCTTTTATCTGCTGAGCTGGAAGACGCCGCTGCACAGCCGGCGCCTGAAGGGCAAATATCCCCTCAAGCTCCTCGCCGTGCCCGATGATGAGATGCCGGCAGATATCCCTGCGGGCGAGTCGATCCAGGCCGGGCATTTCCGGTTCCGAGGCCTGACCCAATCGGTCGGCGGGCTGGATTTTTCCCGTCTCGACGTGCCCCCCGCCTTTGCCGACCATCTGCACAGCTTCCGCTGGCTGCGTGACCTGGCGGCGGCATCGGGCCGCGAGGCAGCGGCGCCGGTCGCCGAAGCGGTCATGCGCAAATGGTTGGGCGCACATGGCGAAACGCCGAGCGAGCCGGCCTGGCGCGCCGATAATGCCGGATGGCGCCTGCTGTTCTGGACCTTCCACGCGCCGCTGATCTTGTCGTCGAGCGATCTCGTCTATCGCTCGCTGGTGCTGAACTGCATTGCCCGCACCGCGAGGCACCTCGACCGTAGCGCTGACAAAGCGCCCCCCGGCCTGCCCCGCCTCGTCGCCTGGGGCGCGGTGGTCGCGGCGTCACTGCTGATGCCCGGCGGCGCGGCGCGCAAGCTTTACGGGGAAGCAGGCCTGCGCCGCGCGATCGACAGCAGCTTTCATGGCGATGGCGGCATCCTGTCGCGCTCGCCGCGCGATCAGCTCGACGCGATCATGCTGCTGGCGATGGTGACGGCGGTCTATGACGCGCGGCGTGAGACTGCGCCGGCTTTCCTCAGCGAAGGCTTGACGCGCGCGGTGCCTGCTTTGCTCGGTCTGACTCATGGCGACGGCGGCTTGGGGAGCTGGCAGGGCGCGGGCGCCATCGAACCCGCCATGGTCGAGGGGATCGTGCGCGCCAGCCGCGTGCGCACCCGTCCGCTGCGGCAGGCGCGCGACTGGGGCTATCAGCGGATCACGGCGGGCGCGACCGTCGTCCAGATCGACGCCGCCCCTCCCCCGGTGGCGCAGGTGGCGGCGGCGGGCTGCGCATCAACCGGCGCGATCGAAATCAGCGACGGCGGTCAGCGGCTGATCGTCAATTGCGGCGGCGCGGGGTTGGAAGGCGCATGGATCGGCCGCGACCTGGCGCAGGGCCTGCGCACTACGGCGGCGCATTCGACACTGGTGCTGGACGCGCGCAATTCGACGGCGTTGCTGCCGGACGGCACGCTCGGGCGCGGCGTGACCGAGGTCGAGCTCAACCGCCAGGAACTGGAAAATGGCAGCCGCCTCGACATCAGCCATGACGGCTATGTCAAACGCCTCGGCTATGTGCACCGCCGCCTGCTCCTGGTGAGCGGCGACGGCAAGGAGATACGGGGCGAGGACATGCTGACCCCGACCGAGCGCCGCAAGAAGCCGCCGCGCCTTCCGGCTGAGCTGCGCTTTCACTTGGCCCCCGGCGTCGAGCCTACGCTGACTGCCGACGCCATGGGTGCGCTGCTGAAGATCGATTCGGGCACGCTGTGGCAGTTTCGCAGCGGCGCCGGCACGCTCGCCATAGAGGATAGTCTCTGGGTCGATGGCAACGGCCGCGCGCACCCGACGCAACAACTCGTCGTGAGCGCCGAAGCGGCGCCCGGCGGATCGACCATCGGCTGGCTGTTCAAGCGGGTCAGCTGAACCAGTAGCACTGATCGAGCCGTCCCCAAGGGCTTTTACTTTCGCGCGGCTCCCTCTACAGGCGGCGCCAATCATCGCTTAAGCGGAGCTGATCCCCATGACCGACCTTCCCATCAAGCGCGCCCTGTTGTCGGTGTCCGACAAGAGCGGCCTCGTCGAGCTGGGTCAGGCGCTCGCCCGTCACGGCGTCGAGCTGGTGTCCACTGGCGGCACCGCAAAGGCGCTGCGCGAAGCGGGGCTGGTCGTCATGGATATTTCCGAACTGACCGGCTTTCCCGAAATGATGGACGGGCGCGTCAAGACGCTGCACCCGATCGTCCATGGCGGTCTGCTCGCGGTACGCGACAATGCCGAGCATGTGGCGGCGATGGACGCGCATGGCATCGGCGCGATCGACCTGGTCGTCGTCAACCTCTATCCCTTCGCCGCCACCGTTGCCAAGGGCGCAAGCCGCGAGGAGATTATCGAGAATATCGATATCGGCGGCCCCTCCATGGTGCGTTCGGCCGCGAAGAATCATGAAAGCGTGGCGATCGTCACCGACCCGGCCGACTATGCCTGCTTGACGGCGGAGATGGACGAGAAGAGCGGCGCGACCAGCTATGATTTCCGCCGCCTGCTTGCCGCCAAAGCCTATGCGGCGACCGCCGCCTATGACGGCATGATCGCCAACTGGTTCGCCAGCGTCGACCAGGGCGAGAAATTCCCCGCGACCCAGCATATGACCCGCAAGCGCGTGATGCCGCTGCGCTATGGCGAGAATCCGCATCAGGAAGCGGCACTCTATGTACCCGGCATTCCCGCCGTGCGCGGTATAGGCCAGGCGGTTCAGGTCCAGGGCAAGGAGTTGAGCTACAATAATCTCAACGACGCCAATGCCGCGCTGGAACTGGTCGCCGAATTCCGCGACGGGCCGCCGACCGTAGTGATCGTCAAGCACGCCAACCCTTGCGGCGTGGCGACCGGCGCGACGCTGGCCGAAGCGTTCAAAAATGCGTTGGAATGCGACAGCGTCTCGGCCTTCGGCGGGATCATCGCGGTCAACCGTTCCTTGGACGGCGCGACGGCCGAAGCGATCAGCGCGATCTTCACCGAGGTTGTCGCCGCGCCCGACGCCGACGAGGCCGCCAAAGCTGTGTTCGCCAAGAAGAAGAATCTGCGCCTGCTGCTGACCGGCGATCTGCCCGATCCCGCCCGCGCGGGTCAAACGATCGCGCTGATCGCCGGCGGCATATTGGTGCAGGACCGCGACAACGGTCAGGTCACGCGCGACATGCTCAAGGTCGTGACTAGGCGCGCGCCGACCGAACAGGAACTCACCGACTGCCTCTTTGCCTGGACGGTTGCCAAGCATGTGAAGTCAAACGCCATCGTCTATGCCAAGGACGGGGTCACCGCCGGGATCGGCGCGGGGCAGATGAACCGCCGGGATTCAAGCCGCATCGCTGCGGTCAAGGCACAGGAAGCGGCCGAAACCTATAGCTGGGCGACGCCGCGCACAAAGGGCAGTGCCGTCGCGTCCGACGCCTTCTTCCCCTTTGCCGACGGCCTGCTCGCCGCTGCCGAGGCGGGCGCGACGGCGGTGATCCAGCCGGGCGGATCGATCCGCGACGACGAGGTCATTGCCGCCGCCGATCAGGCGGGGCTTGCGATGGTCTTCACCGGCATGCGCCACTTCCGGCACTGACGCGGCGCCTGCAGGCCAAATCCTTACTCCCGATTAACCAGTCCTTAGAGGATTTCCTTCACTTGCTTAAGCGTGAAGGACATTCCGGGGACAGTATCGATGGGCCAGGCCAGAGACAGCGTGGACGTTGCCATCATCGGCGCGGGGCCGGCGGGCCTGACCGCCGCCTATCTGCTCACCAAGCAGGGCTATAGCGTTACCGTCATCGAGAAGGACCCGACCTATGTCGGGGGCATCAGCCGGACGGTGGAGCATGACGGCTTTCGCTTCGACATTGGCGGACACCGCTTCTTCTCCCGGTCGAAGGAGGTGGTCGACCTCTGGAACGAGATACTGCCCGACGATTTCATCCAGCGCCCGCGCATGAGCCGCATCTATTATGAAGGCAAATTCTACAGCTATCCGCTGCGCGCGTTCGAGGCGCTGGGCAATCTCGGCCTCTGGCGCTCGACCCTGTGCATGGCGAGCTTCGCCAAGGCCAAGCTGTTCCCCAACCGCCGCGTACGCTCCTTCCAAGACTGGACGGTCAACGCCTTCGGCCACAAACTTTTCTCGATCTTCTTCAAGACCTATACCGAAAAGGTCTGGGGCATGCCGTGCGATGAGATGTCGGCGGACTGGGCGGCGCAGCGGATCAAGGGGTTGTCGCTCTGGAGCGCGGTCGTCGATGGGCTGAAACGCAGCCTTGGCCTCAACAAGGTGCCCAATGACGGGATGCAGGCTAAGACGCTGCTCGAAAGCTTCCGCTATCCGCGCCTCGGCCCCGGCATGATGTGGGAAGCGGCGCGCAACAAGATAGTGGCGGGCGGCAATCGGATCATGATGGGGCATCGCCTGAAACGCTTGAGCCAGGATCAGGCGACCGGCCACTGGCGTCTCACCGCCATGGGGCCGGATGGCGAAGTGGCGATCGAGGCAGGCCATATCATCTCTTCCGCGCCGATGCGGGAACTGGCCGGGCGGATCCATCCGATGCCGCAGACGCTGGGCAGTGCGATGGCGCTCAAATATCGCGACTTCCTGACCGTCGCACTGATGGTCAAGGGCGAGGACATCTTCCCCGACAACTGGATCTATATCCACGACAGCAAGGTGCAGGTCGGCCGCATCCAGAATTTTCGCAGCTGGTCGCCCGAAATGGTGCCCGATCCCGCGCTCGCCTGCG
>JBEVMZ010000125.1:0-5315 GCA_040508335.1 Sphingobium sp. | reverse complement strand
GCTTCGGGCAGGGTGGTCATGTTTTCTTTTCCTTTTGACACGCGAGGGGAGGGACTCCCCACCATTTGACAAGGATAATGTTGCTACGCGGTAGGCTGCTTCGCTTCGCGCAGCCGGGGGCTACGCTACGCAGCCTACCACGTAGCGACATACAAGCAGGTATTGCTTGCGCTCAGGCCGTTTGGGTAGCGAGCGCGGGATCGAACGTCTTGCGGTCAGTCAGCATTTTGCAGGCGACAGCGAGAAGGCGGTCGGCGACGGATCGTAGTGCGCGGCCGTGTCCGTGGCCTCGTGCGCGAAGGGCTGCATATTTTGCGCGACTGCGTGGGTCGTGCTGAACTGCGACGCGCGCCCAATGGTAAACGCTGTTTCGGAGCCTGACATGGACGGCCTGGCGCATGAGGACGATCCGGCTCTTGCCGGATCGCTTGGTAATTGGCGCAACGCCGGACAAACATCGCAGCGCGTGATAGTCTCTGCGTTGCAGGGCATCGGATGCTTCTGCGAGCAGCGTGGCGAGGACGATCCTTCCGACGCCCGGCAAGGATCGCAGGATCGTCACGTCGCGCTGCTCAGCGCTTTGCCCCTGCTCGGCGGCCTCTTCTCCGGCAAGTCTTTGGGTAAGCGTGTCGAGTTGGGCGTCTGCCCGGGTGATCTGTCGGTTGACGACATCCAGGCGCGTCGCAATCGTCTCGAGGTGAGCCGTCGCTGCATTGATCGTCCCCGGCGCGACGGGCATGGCAACAGCGCGCAGCTTTTCCAAAACCTGACCGGCGGTGATCCGCCGAATGCGATGGCGCTTGAGCAATTTCGCCACGGTAGTTTCCCGCACGCGCGCGGCTTTTTCTGGCGTTGGAACAAGTCGCCATAGGTCCAGAAACCAGGAAGCTGCGACATCGTCGGTCAACTCGAGAAGCTGCGGATAATAGCGCCAAAGGAGCTCTCGTACACGACTGCTGAGGCGATTGCGGTCGTGTCGCAACTCCTCGGCGATGCGTGACCATTCCCGCAGTTCGACCAGGATGGGGTCGAGCGTGACGAGTACGCGGAAACATCGCGGATCTGTCCGAAGCGCATCGCACAGCACCCAGGCGTCCCTGCTGTCGTCTTTCGCCCCAGCAGGCGAAAAGCGATCGCGAAAGCGATCAAGCTGTTTGGGATTGATCGCGTAAACGTGAAAGCCGCGCTCCATAAGGCTTTCAATGACCGGTCCATGCGGCACTTCAATGGCGATATGGACAACATCCGGCGGCGCCTTGGTGAGTTCCAGAATCCAGACCGCCAGCGCAGACAATCCTTCACCGCCGTGTTTGAAGGACCGCTCGCCTACCTTGGTGCCATGGACATCTGAAAGACGGACTACGTGGTCCTCAGAAGCCCAGTCGACGCCTACAAACCAACGCCTTTCTTCATCCATCACAGTGACCTCCTCTCGTCGGAGCCGACCGCGATCTTCGCCATTCCCTGTACTGGCGCTCAAAGGCGCTAACTCCCCACGGGGCGTTATCGCGGCCACCTGCCGGGGCACATGTCCCCCCCAGGTGCTCAAGGCGCAGGGGGCGAGTTGGTTGCTCCCGGCAGGGCGGCCCGTCCGCAGATCCTACAATAGTTTCTGCGAACGTGAACGAGGTACAGGGGGGCGAGCGTTCGTCCCCTCCCTCCTCACGGGCCGCTGAGGATCAGTCCTGCCGCCAGCGTATCTGAATCTCGCCCGGTCCGAGCTGCTTCGGCCGGGCACCGAACAGCGCCGTACCCACGCGGACGTGAGTCGCGCCCAGCATGACCGCCGTCTCATAATCCTGCGACATGCCCATGGAGAGGCCCGTCACGCCATTGTCCCGCGCCAGCTTCGCGAGCAGCGCGAAATAGGGGGCGGCCTCCACATCGGCGGGGGGCACGCACATCAGGCCCGCCACCGGGAGGTCTGCATCGCGCGCCTCGGCCAGCAGGGAGGGGAGTTCGGTCACCGCGATGCCGCCCTTTTGCGGCTCGTCCCCGATATTGACCTGGATGAAGCAATCGGGCCGCCGCCCCACCTTGTCCATTGCCCTGGCGAGGGCACCGACCAGCGACGAGCGGTCGAGGCCGTGGATGGCGTCGAACAGGGCAACGGCTTCCTCCGCCTTGTTCGACTGCAACTGGCCGACCATGTGGAGCAGGATGCCGGGGTGCCGTTCCTGCAACGCGGGCCATTTGCCCTGCGCCTCCTGCACGCGATTTTCGCCGAACACGCGCTGCCCCGCCGCGATCAGGGGTTGGATGTCCGCCGCGTCTTTCGTCTTGGAGACGGCGACCAGGGTCACGTCGGCGGCTTTCCGCCCCGCAACCTCTGCGGTTCTGGCAATATCGTTGCGAACATCCTCAAGGCGCGCACGCGCAGCATCGAGGGTGGCACTGTCCATTGGGCTGTCGATCGTCATGCGCGCTGCTATAGGCGGGCGATGCGACCGCGCCAACGCCCATATCGCGCCCTGCCGACGCTTTGGCTGATGACCGACGAACGGGTAGCGGAAGATCGCCTTATCCGCGGCGCAGGGCGCTTGCCACGCGGGAGCGGGATTATCCTGCGCCACCATGCGCTGCCCGAATCGGCGCGGCGGGCGTTGTTCGACACGCTGCGGCGGATCGCGGTGCGGCGCGGACTCATCCTGTTCGTCGCGGGGCCTGTGGCTCAGGCGGCGGCATGGGGGGCGAGCGGCAGCCATGGGGGCAGGGGGATTCGGCGGCGCGGACGCGACCGGCCCTTACCGTTCAGCATGGCCGTGCATGACATGCGGCAATTATGGGCGGCTCGGCGAGCCGGGGCCGATCTCGTCTTTATCTCCCCCCTGTTCGCAACGCGCTCCCATCCGGGCAGTCGTCCGCTGGGGGCTGGCCGCTTCGCGGCACTGGCCCGCCGCGCGGACGTGCCCGTCATGGCGCTCGGCGGTGTCGCGCCGCGCCATGGCCGACTCATCCGTGCGCTGGGGGCGTCGGGATTTGGCGCCATCGACGCCTTTACGCGATAGGAGGAAAGCTATGGGACAGGGTTGGCGCGCGATGAAGGAGGCGGACTTGGGGCATGTCGGCGCCCTCTCCGATGCCGTGCATGGCCGCTATACCGAGCCGGTCGAAACCTATGCCGAACGGCTGAGGCTCTATCCCGCGGGCTGCTTCCTGTTCGAGCAGGAGGGGGTGATTTCCGGATATCTCATTTCCCATCCCTGGCGGCGGATGCAGCCGCCGGCGCTCGGCGGCTTGCTGGGCGCGATCCCGCTGGATGCCGACAGCTATTATCTCCACGACCTCGCCCTCCTGCCCATCGCGCGCGGGACGGGAGCCGGGGCGAGCGGGGCCGGGCTGGCTCTGGATCAGGCGCGGCAGGCGGGATTTGCTGAAACCTGCCTTGTCGCGGTCGGAGGGGCGGAGAGTTTCTGGGCTTCGCGCGGATTCGAGGTGGTGCCGGACGCTGCTGTCGCGGCGAAATTGCACGAATCCTATGGACCGGGCGTATTCTATATGCGCCACCGCACCCATGGAGGATGAGCTAGAGGCTGCCCCGCTCCGAAAAGCAGGGCGAACCGAGCCTTAGAATTTGAAGGTCGTGCCCAGATAGACAGCCTGGCTGTCCTGCGCATCGTCGGTGATCGCGCCGAGGCGATTCTGGCGACCGCGATAGCGGACACCCGCCGTCACATCGAGATTGCGGGTCAGCGCATAGCTGCTGCCGACGTCGACGGCATAACCCTTTTCACCCAGCAATGTCTGCGGCGCAGCGCCGGTCGCCATCAGGCTCTCCAGCTCGACATTGGTCGAGAGGCGCTTCTGGCTTTCCAGCTTGAAATTGCGCGGCGGCGTCAGGGCGGAATGCGAAACCATCGGAATCGATTCCATCCGCGAACTGGAGATTTCCGTCGCGAACCGGCTGAGGCCGCGTGCCGAACCCAGATTATAGGCGACCGGGCCGAGGCCGATGGACGTGGGCGAACCGGCGCGACCATTGGCGATGACGGTGAGGTCGGGTGCCCGCACGACGATGGTGATCGAGCGGCGACCGCTCATCGAACCGACGGTGGGGGTGAAGCGAAAGCCTTGCGAACGCGACGTGCTGACCGCCTGCGCATAGCGGCGGGCGAGGCGTTCGTCGGAGGTTACGGGCGTGAACGACCCGATGCTGCCCAGCGCGGTCAGCGAGACCGCGCCGCTGCGATCGGCGAGAACCGATTCGACGCGGCCCGTGGCCGGCGTCAAGGCAAGCGTCAAACCCGCTAGAACTGCGGCTCCCGCTGCATATCGGCCCCTGTTACCGAACACCTGTCATAACCCCTTTATAAACCGTCGCCTGAGTCGTTTTCTCGTTCTGTATAACGCAGATAGCATTTTTCGGGGCCTGCTCGCCATAGCAGGACGATCGTTTTTATGCGGATGTTGCACGAAACGCACAGTGCCTGCCGATCCTTCGAAAAGCTTCGTCGATCACCCATCACCGCGCAGGCTTGTGCCGCTGGCGGGCTTCCCTATACAAGCGGCCTATATGAAGCCAGCAGGACCGCAGCCGATCATGCACGTCACATCGTTCCGCCTTTCGAAGACACTGGCCGTAATCGGCCTGGCAACGGCCGTTCTGGGCCTGACGGCCTGCGGGGGCGGCAAGAAGGAGAGGCCCAAGGCCGATCTCGCCGCGTCCAACGTCACGACCATCGGCGTGAACGCCTATCTGTGGCGCGCGACGCTCGACACGCTGGGCTTCATGCCGCTGCTCCAGACCGATTCCAACGGCGGGGTGATCGTGACCGACTGGTATGCGAACCCCAATGCCCCGGCGGAGCGGATGAAGCTGACCGTATCCATCCTCGACAAGGATCTGCGCGCCGACGCGTTGCAGGTCGCGGCGAGCCGGCAGGTGCTGCAGGGCGGCCAGTGGGTCGAGCAGCCGGTGCAGGCCGCCACGACGCAGAAGATCGAGGAAATCATCCTCACCCGCGCCCGCGACCTGCGCCAGCGCGCCATTGCGGGCTGATAGCAGCTTTCACGACATGCGCGCGGCACCCCGGCGGTGCCGCCGCCGAATAGAGATTTTGGAGTTCGCATGATGGACAGGCGGTTCAACCCGGCAGCGGTGGACGCCCGATGGCAGCGGCGTTGGGACGAGGCACAGAGCTTTCGCGCCGACGGCACCAGCGCCAAGCCTCGCGCCTATGTGCTGGAGATGTTTCCCTATCCGTCGGGCCGCATCCACATCGGCCATGTGCGCAATTACTCGATGGGCGACGTGCTGGCCCGCTACAAGCGGATGACCGGCCATGACGTGCTGCATCCCATGGGCTGGGACGCAT
>JBEVMZ010000120.1:0-14032 GCA_040508335.1 Sphingobium sp. | reverse complement strand
CCACGGAAGGTTGGCGGGCAGCGCGTTGTCGGCGTCTATTCTGCTGACGGTGTCCAGCTGGGCTACGTCGCATCTGAACGTTCCGATGAGATCGCTGGACAGGTCGCCGTCGCCCGCGCCATCTTCCAGCGCGCTGACACCTTTGGCGCAGTGATTCGCGTAACGCTGGACGGCACCACGCCGACCCTGCCCGTTCGCCCGGAGCCGAGGCGCTTCCCGGCCCCGCCCGTCCCGCCGCCGGACGAATATTGCGGCATCTTCCCCAACCATCGAGCAAAGATCAGCGACTGCCATCTGGGGGCATCCTAGGGGGCATCCTCCAGAGGCTCTCTCAGCGAGAGCCCCATATCACGGCACGCGTCCGCTATAGTTCGGTAGGTGCCGGGCCCACCAGATTTCTTGCCGCGAATCATCTGGCGTGGCCGCCCATTTCACCGGGCGACGCTACCGCGCGACGGCGTCCAGTGCCTGGGCGAGATCAGCCACTATATCGTCGCTATGTTCAAGGCCGATCGACAGGCGGACATAGCCGGGCGACACGCCGGTCGCGACCTGTTCGTCGGCGGAAAGCTGCGAATGGGTGGTCGAGGCCGGGTGGATGGCAAGGCTGCGCGCATCGCCGATATTGGCGACATGGTAGAAGAGCTTGAGCGCGTTGATGAAGGCGCGGCCTGCCTCCGCCCCGCCGGCAAGCTCGAACCCGACGAGACCGCCATGCCCGCTGGTCAGATAGCGCGATGCGCGCTCTGCTTGAATGCCGGTCTGGATCGAGGGGTGGATGACGCGGGTGACGCCCGGGCGGCCTTGCAGGAAAGCGACGACCTTTGCCGCATTCTCGCAGTGGCGCGGCATGCGCAGCGGCAGGGTTTCAAGCCCCTGCAAGATCTGGAAGGCGTTGAAGGGCGAGAGCGCGGCGCCGAGATCGCGCAGCAGGACGGTGCGGGCGCGCAGGATATAGGCGATCGGCCCCAGAGGCTTGGCTGCCTCGCTCCATATGACGCCATGGTAGCTGGGGTCGGCGGTGTTGAGCAGCGGCTGACGATCCGGGAAAGCGCCCCAGTCGAACGTGCCGCCATCGACGATCATGCCGCCGATAGAGGTGCCATGGCCGCCTATATATTTGGTGGTCGAATAGACGATGATGGCCGCGCCATGGTCGAACGGCCGGGCGATGAGCGGGGCGGCGGTATTGTCGACGATCAGCGGGATGCCGAGCGGGCGTCCGAGCGCCGCGATCTCACCGATGGGCGCCACCACCAGCTTGGGATTGGGCAGGGTTTCGACATACCAGGCGCGCGTGCGGTCGTCGGTCGCGCGCAGGAAGGCTTGCGGATCGGCGGGATCGACGAAGCGGACCTCGATCCCCTGGTCCTTGAGCGTATTGGCGAAGAGGTTCCAGGTGCCGCCGTAAAGATCGGTGCCGCTGACGATATTGTCGCCCGCGCGCGCGAGATTCTGCACGGCATAGGCCGTCGCCGCCTGCCCCGAAGCGACCGCGAGCGCGGCCGCGCCGCCCTCGATCGCGGCGATGCGCTGTTCCAATATGTTGGTCGTGGGGTTGCCGATGCGCGTGTAGATATTGCCCAGTTCCTTCAGCGCGAAAAGGTCGGCGGCGTGGTCGGTATCGCGAAACTGGTAGGAGGTGGTCTGGTAAAGCGGTGGCGCGACGGCGCCCGTCGACGGATCGGCGCGCCAGCCCGCATGGAGGGCGAGGGTCTCGGGATGCAGCCTGTCGGTCATGAAAATCTCCTTTTCGCCGCGCTTGGATCAGCGGGCGGATCGTAACCCGCTGACGCCCCGGCGGGGGATAGCATTATTTGGGTTGCGGCAACGCCAGATTGGGTGTGCGACCGTGCCGGTCGATGACTTGATCCAGCCGGCGATGCCTGTCGCGCGCCCACCCGGCGATGCCTGTCGCGCGCCCACGGAGGCTAAATCGACTGTCCTGTCGGTGAGGGGGCAACGATATATCCGGTTTACGGCACTGCCATATTTGCCTAGCGCGTCCGGCATGACCGAGCTTTTTGCCTATAAGATCCTGACCAAAGAGCAGTTTGCGCAGATGAAGGCGGACGGCGTCTTTCACGGCGCGCCGGTCGATCTGGCCGACGGCTATATCCATATGTCGACGCGCGGGCAGACGGCGGAGACGGCGGCGAAGCATTTCGCGGGGCAGGATGCGCTGACGCTGCTGATGGTCGATCTTGCGCCCTTTGGTGACGCGATCCGATGGGAGCCGTCGCGCGGCGGGGCGCTGTTCCCGCATCTCTACGGAGCGCTGCCGATGAGCGCAGTGGCGGGCAAGACGGTGTTGCGGATCGGCGAGGATGGCCGGCATTTGTTTCCGGCCGGGTTTTAGAGCCTTTTCATCGCTGTAACGCGGCCGCGCCGCACGCGGTAGCGCCAGCCGCCCCAGTCGATGCGGTTGGACGCGGCGGCGCTAAGTTGCACGGCAAGATGCGCCCAGCAGACGGCGAAGGGCGCGATGCCGTCCCACAGCAGCGAGCGGCGCGCTATGTTCGCCTGCGCGGGTTCGAGGACTTTGCCGAGGATATGGCGGCGGACGAGCACGCGGCTCGCCGCAGCGGCATAGCCGATGGCGATGGCGGGCAAGCCGCCCCAGCCGAGCGCCCAGACCCAGCCGATGCTCTGGATCGCGACCGCTGCGGTGGCGACGCGCCACATGCCGGCGCTGTTGGTGACGATATGGCGATATTGGCGCACGCCGAAGCGCCATAGATCGGCAGTGCGCCCTTCGAGCGGGCTTGGCACGAGCAGGTCGCGCACCGGGCGCATGCGCAATTTGGCGCGCCAGCCCGCCTGGCCGATCGCCATGTCGTCGGACAGGCGGCCGGCGAGCGCGGTATCGAGATCGAGGCGCTGCGCGGTCGCAACGCTTATCGCCATCGCGCCGCCCCAGGGCATGGTCGCGCTGGCGGCGCGGGGGAGCGTGGCGAGCTGCATTTCGACCGCGCCGACGAGCGTGGGCATGACACCCGCGGCGGGGAGCAGGAGGCGGTAGCCGGTGGCGATGTCCGCCTTGCCGCGCACCAGCGGGAAGAGCAGTCGGCCGACGAGGCGCGGGGGCGGTGCTATGTCGGCGTCGATGAAGACGAGCCAGCGGTCGTCGGGCCGCAACGCGCGCAGCGCGGCGCGCAGCTTGTGAACCTTTTGGCCCTCTTCGCTGGCGACGCCGGCGCGGATGAGTTGCACCCATTGCGGCTCGCGCTGCGCCAGTGCTTCGGCGCCGGGACAGTTGCCGGAGGTTGCAAGGATCAGGCGGAACGGGGCGCTCTGGGCCTTGAGGCGGGCGAGCAGCGCCGCGCCGCCATCCCAGTCGTCGCGGACGCAGAGCAGCAGGGCGACGCCCTCGAGCGCTTCCTCCTGCCGGTCGGTGGGGAGCGTACGCGCATAGTTGATGACGCCCCAGAGGCTTAAAAGCTGAAGCGCCAGCCAAAGGATTATCGCGCCGTTCATCCTGCCGATCCCGGCCCCTTTACCCTGTCGCCCGCTGCTGTATGACCGGGCGCGCCATGCTCTCCAACCCTTTTCTCTTCGCGCTGCTGCGCCGGTTGCCGGCGCGCCTGTCCTCGCATCTGGGCGGGTGGCTGTCGGTACATGTCGCGCGGCCGCGCATGACATTGCGCGACGAGCGCGCGCGGGCCAATCTGGCGCTGCTGCGGCCCGACCTGGACGAAACCGAGCGCGAGGCGATGTTGACGCGGCGCTGGTTCAACATGGGGCGGACGATGGCGGAACTGACGCATATCGACCGGCTGGTGAACGAGCGCCATGTCAGCGTTGAGGATCGCGCGGGCTATGAGGCGGTGCTGGACGGGCCGGGGCCGCTGATCGCCATCACCTGCCATATCGGCAATTGGGATCTGCTCGCCGCATTCATCAAGGCGTCGACCGACCGACCCGGCCTTGGCGTCTATGAGGCGCCCGACGATCCGGCGCAGGCGGCGCTGCTCAAGAAGGCGCGGTCGAGCTATATGGGCGAGGCGATTGGCGGCGAAGGCGCGGCGCGGGGCGTGCTGCGGCATTTGACGCAGAAGGACCGCGCGACGCTCTATATCCTCGCCGACGAGCGGCGCGAGCGGCAGGTGTGGTTCCCGCATTTCGGGCGGACGCTCGGCCCTTCGGGCAATTTGTCGGTGGCGCTGCGGCTCGCGCGCAAGGTGGGGGCGCGCATTTTGCCCTTTTATCTCGCGCGGACGGACGGGGTGCAGTTCCGGCTGCACTGGACGACGCCGCTCGACCCGGCGAGCCTGAGCGAGGCGGAGGTGGTCGCGGCACTGGACGCCTATCTCGGCCCGGCCTGTATCGCCCATGCCGACCAGTGGCTGGCGCTGCACGACATGGATCTGACCGCCCCGGCCGGCTGATTCCGGTTTAGCGCAGGGCGCGACGGGCGAGCGCGTCGCAATCGGCGTCGGCGGCCCTGGGGCCTTGATGGCCGGTGATGGCATTTTTGATCATGCCGAAGATGCCCTTTGCCGATTTGACCCGCTCGGGCACGCGAATGTCGGGCGCCTTGATCGTGCCGTTGATGGGAAGACTGCCTTCGAGCCGCAAAAGCGCCTTGCCCTTAGGGGCGCCGCTGACGCTGAGCGCGAGCCGTTCGTCGGCAAGGGTGATGCGCCCCTGCGCGTGGGTCTGCGCGCGGGAGGTGTCGATGATGACGGGTGCAGGCCGGGCGACGCCGCCGGCCACGTCGAAACGGGCGACCATGCAGCGCAGGACGGCGCGCGACTCTTCCCTGGCGGTCAGGCCGCCGCCGATATCCTGACCCAGCAGCGCGGCGGTGCGCGTCGGGATCGTGCCGTCGCGGGCGACCAGCTCGATGGCGCCGTCGGCCTTGCCGATGGCCTGGCGCACGGTGCCGCCGACGCCGGTCAGGCGGATGCGGCCGATAAGGCTGCCGTCGATCTGCGTTTCGGGGAAGAAGTCGAGCAGTCGCGCCGAGCGCAGCGCCATGTCTACCGTAAGCCGGGGGCCGCCCTGGCGTTGATCGACGATGAGGCTGCCCTCCAGACGTCCGCTAGTGAGGCCAAGGGTCAGGGGCCTCAGTTCAAGACGGCTTTTTTCCAGTTGGAGCGTGGCGGACAGAGTGCGGAACGGGCTCGATCCCGGCCAGAGCAGGCGGCGGACCGAAAGGGTCAGGCGACCGTCAGTGCGCGCCAGCTTCTTGAGGTCGATCGCGGTGGCGGGGACGATGCGGTCGCCGACGCGGGCGCGGCGGGCGGCGGCCTTGCGCTTGCCTTCGTTGGAGGAGAGATCGTCAAAGTCGAAGCGGTTGGCTCTGACCGCGCCGTCGATGCGGGTGCGGCCGTCGCGCTTGGCAATGGTGGCATGGCCGGCGATGTCGGAGCGGCCGATCGTGCCTTTGAGATTTTCCACCCGCCAGTCCGGGCGGTCGCGGGTCACCTTGGCGGTCAGCCGTACCGGCTGCGTGCCGGGCAGGCCCGCTTCGATGATCGCGTCGAGCAGCGCGAGGTCGGTGGCGTGGGCGCGCGCCTGCCCCTCCAGATGGCCGATGTCGAGCGGGCCGGCCATCGTGCCGCGCAGGTCGAGACCGACCGCGTCGCCGGCGATCGAAACGGCAAAGGGCCAGCGCGCGCCCTGCCCCCGGTCGTCGATCGGCGCGCCGGTCGCCTGTACGCGCACCGCATGGCCGCGCACGTCGCCTGTGCCCGAGAGACGCAGGCCGGAACGATCGACCATGAGCGCGGCGTCGATCGCGCGGCGCTGCTTGTCGTCGCGATAGGCGATGCGGCTGTCGGCGACGGTCAGCAGGCGCAGCGCCGAGCTGCCACCGGCATCGTCGGCCTTCTTTTCATTGTCCGACCAGTTTTCGCGCCCCTTGGCATCGCGATAAAGTTGAAGCCGCGCGCCCTTCATGTCGAGCGCTTCGAGCGAGAAGCCGCCGCGAAGCAGGGACAGGGCAGAGAAACGCAGCTCTATTTCCGCGATGCGGGCAAGGTCGGGCAGGCGCGGTCCGACCCAGGCGGGCTGGGGCACGCGCACCTGGGCCAGGCGGACGGTGGGGTGCAGCGAAAAGGCGTCGGCCCGCGCCATCGATCCTATCGTGACGGGGCGGCCGAGCTGCTGCGTCGCCCGCGCCTCGATCCGGCTCTTGAGCACCCCCCACGGGAAAGCGGCCAACAGGATGAAGGCGGCGATGATGAGGGCCGCGACAGTGACGAGCGCGACGCGCAGCTTTCGCGACCGATACATATGTCCTCTGTGCGGCTGATCCGCCCCCCTGTCGCCAATACGCATGAGTAACGACTTTGCTCCTGCACGACGGTGCTTAGGCGAACATCTCTTCGAGCGCGCCGATGTCCGGCCCGTCCTTCCACTGGCTGAGCGACAGATAGAGGCTGGCCTGCGTCGCGCCCCAGAAGGCGATGATGAGAGTGTTGCTGATCGCCGACAGCAGGATGAAGCTCATCGGCAAGGTGCCGCGCGCCATCGCCTCCATCTGGCCCATGAAATCGCCCGCGACGGTGATCGCGCCGATGACGGCGGAGAGAATCCATACCAGCACCAGCACGAGCAGCAGCAGGCCGAATATCTTCCAGCGCGCGCCCTTGGTGAGTGCGCGGCTGCGGCCGAACGCGCGTAGCACGCCGCACCTTTCAGCCACGAGCGCGGGCGCGGCGACTGACCACATCAGGAACAGGATGACGCCAGGCACCACGAACAGCACGAACCCCAGCATCAGGCCCAGCACCATCAGGATGGTGAGGCCGAGCAGCGGCAGGATGAAGGCGACGCCGGTGCCGATGCTTTGCGCAAAACTCGCCCGCTGTTCGGAGGCATAGGCGACGGTCGCCCGCGTCAACGCGCCCTGCACCAGCATCGAGCAGAGGAGGAAGATGAGGGGAGAGACCAGGCCCAGCAGGGACGCATAGAGCGGATCGGCGAGGCCTGAGCTGGCCCCGCCCGCGATGATGGCATAGCTCGACAGGCTCTGCGGCAGCGCGCCGAAGAGAAAGGCCACGCCCAGCGTCGCGACCGGATTGTCCCGCAGGGTCGCGAAAGCGCGCGAGAGCACCTCACCGATCGAGAATGTGCCGATCAGGACTGTGCCCCTGCCTTGCGTCGTCGCCATCACGTCCCCCTATTCCCGATACGGCAGATTTGTCGCATTTCGTTTCGCTTGTCATCCCTTCCCGTGCCCCTCTAAGGTCGCGTGCATGGCCGGACTCGCGACAGCCCCTGACGAACGGCTGGTGCGCGCGCATGACGCGCTGGTGGCCACGGGGGACGTGCAGTTCGATCTGCCCGCCGTGCCGCCCAAGCCCGCGCCGCCGGAATGGCTGCGGGCGTTTGGCGAATGGCTGGAGCGCGCGCTGGCGCCGCTCGGGCGGATGCTGCGCTGGATCGGGTCGCACATGCCCGATGCCCCCTATGCGCGGATTTTCCTGTGGACCGTGCTGGCGCTGCTGGTCGCGCTGATCGTCTGGACGGTGGTCGATCGGGTGCGGCATGGGGTCTGGCGACTGCCGCGCCGGCCGTGGCGCGCTCGCGCCGCGCCGGTGGGGGACGATGAGGACGACTGGGCGCCGGAGGCCGGGGCGGCGCGGGCCTGGCTGGAAAGCGCGGACGCGCTGGCGGCGCAGGGGCAATATGAGGCGGCGGTGCATCACCTGCTGCTGCGCAGCGTCGAGGATCTGTCGCGCCGCCGGCCCAAGGTCGTGCGCCCGGCGCTCACAAGTCGGGAATTGGCGGAAACGCCCGAAGTGCCGCCCAAGCCGCGCCGCCTGTTCAGGGAGATCGCGCAAGCGGTCGAGCGCAGCCTGTTTGGCGGGCGAGCCATCGATGCGGAGATGTGGCGCGCCTGCCGCGCGGCTTATGCCGATTTCGCCCAGCCCGGGACCTGGAACGCATGAGCGGGGCGGCCGAGCCGTTCAGGGCGCGTACCGTCGCCTTGCTCATCGGGATCGGCGTGGTTGCCTTTGCCGTGCTGCTGTGGCTGGGGGCCTATGCGCCCGACATGCGATCGGGACGCAATGGCGGCGCACATGCGCTGTCGGATGGTGCGACGGGCTATAGTGCGCTGGTCGCGCTGGCGCAGGCGACTGGGCGCGGCCCCGTGGTGGTACGCGACAAGGCGGCGTTCGCGCGCGACGCGCTGCTGATCGTGACGCCCGAACGGGGCGCGAGCGACATCAGCCCGGTTTTGACTGCGCGGGCCGACAAGCCGACGCTCATCATCCTGCCCAAATGGCGCACGCAGGCGGACCCCAAGCATCGCGGTTGGGTGCAGCGGGTCGGGCTTCTGCCCTTATGGGAGCCGGTCGGCGTGTTGTCGCCGGCGGTGCGTTTCACCATGCGGCAATATCGCAGCGGGCGGGCGGCGCTGACCTCGCACAGCATGCCCGGTCCGTTCCGCGCGCCGCGCCCGATGCAGGTCATCACCGGGGTGCAGGCTGGGGACAAGAAGGCGCGCGACGATTGGCAGAGGCTGACGCCGCTGCTGAACGACCGTTTCGGTCATATCGTGCTGGCACGGATCGGCGACCGGCCGCTCTATGTGCTGTCCGATCCTGACCTGCTCAACAATCGCGGGATGCGCGACGCGGGTCAGGCGGGCCAGGCGCTGGCGTTGCTCGACCGGCTCAATCGCGCGGGCGCGGGTACGATCCTGTTCGATGTATCGACCAATGGCTTTGGCAAGACGCGCAGCCCGCTGAAGCTGCTGTTCGAGCCGCCTTTTCTGGTGGTGACGCTGACCATCGTCGCGGCGCTGCTGCTCACCGGGCTGCACGCGCTGGGGCGGTTCGGGCCGGTGCGGCGGTCGACGCGCGCGGTCGCGTTCGGCAAGGCGGCGCTGGTCGACAACAGCGCGCTGCTGTTCCGCAAGGCGGGGCGCGAAGCGGCGCTCGGGGGGCGCTATGCCGAGGCGATGCGGGACCGCGCGGCGCGGCGGTTCGGGGCGTCGGCAGCCAAGCAAGGGGCGGCGCTCGACGCGTGGCTCGACGGGCTCGACCCTGCCCGCCCCTTTACACAGAGGGCCGACGCCATGCGCGCGGCCGACGATCGCGCGAGCCTGCTCCATGCGGGACAGGCGCTTCACGATTGGCAGGAGGATGTGAACAAGTGACGGTGGAAGAGATCAAGGCGTTGGCGCAGGCGATCCGGCAGGAGATCGGCCGCGCGGTCGTCGGGCAGGATGCGACTGTCGACATGCTGCTCGTCGCCCTGTTCGCGCGTGGGCATATCCTGCTCGAAGGGCCGCCAGGCACGGCCAAGACGCTGATCGCGCAATGTTTCGCACGCACGATCGGCCTCGACTTCGGGCGCATCCAGTTCACGCCCGACCTGATGCCCGGCGACATCATCGGCGCGAATCTGTTCAATTTCCAGACCAGCCAGTTCACGCTGACGCCGGGGCCGATCTTCACCCAGATCCTGCTCGCCGACGAGATCAACCGGACGCCGCCCAAGACGCAGGCGGCGCTGTTGGAGGCGATGCAGGAGCGCACTGTCACGATCGACGGTCAGAGCATGGCGCTTGGCGATCACTTCATGGTGGTCGCGACGCAGAACCCGATCGAGCAGCAGGGCGTCTATCCCCTGCCCGAAGCGCAGCTCGACCGGTTCCTGTTCAAGCAGGTCGTCGAATATCCGAGCGCGGCAGAAGAGCGGCGGATCATCGCCACCCATGGCGCGCGCGCCGACGCGATGGCGCCGCTGGCCTGGGGCGTCGCGCCGGTCGCGGACGCCGAGCGGATCGCGGCGGCGGTGGCGACGGTTTCAGCCGTGCGGCTGGTGGACGAGGTGGTCGACTATATCCTAGCGCTTATCCGCGCGACGCGCGAGATCGCCGATCTGGAGAGCGGTGCGTCGCCGCGCGCGGGGGCGATGCTCGCCGGGGCGGCGCGGGCGCGCGCGGCGATCGACGGGCGGGACTTTGTGATACCCGACGATGTGAAGGCGCTTGCCCCTGCCCTGCTGCGTCACCGCCTGATCCTTTCGCCCGCTGCCGAGATAGACGGACGGCGGATCGAGGATGTGGTCGCGGGCATTATCGACACGATCGAGGCGCCGCGCTGAGCGTCGCCCCATGATCACGCCCACCCGCAATGCGATATTGGCGGCGGCGGCCGGGGTGCCGGTGACGCTGCTCGCTGCCATCGCTTTTCCCGACCGCTGGGCGGCCGCGCTCGCCTGGCCGCTCGCCGTGCTGCTGCTGACGCTGGCCGATGCGCTGATGGGTGCGCGGCCGGGCGCCGCGCGGATGAGCGTCGAGGCGCCGGGCGACGCGAATGTCGGGGAGACGGTCGATGCCGTCCTGCGGATTAGCGTCGAGGGCGTTGCGGAGGCGCAGTTCGCGATCGGGACGGACGAACTGATCGAGCGGGACCGGCCCGAGAGCTGGATGGACTTGATCGAGGGTAAAGGGGCCGCGCTTGTGCCGCTGCGCGCGATGCGGCGGGGGACGGCGCGGATCGACAGGGCGTGGCTGCGCTGGCGTGGTCGGCTCGGGCTGGTGTGGAAGCAGAAAGTGGCGGCCATTGACCTGCCGATCGCCATTCATCCCGACATGCGGCCTGTCGAGGAACAGGGCGCGCGGCTGTTTCGCAGGCATGCGCTGTCCGGCCTGATGACGCAGGTCGAGCGTGGCGACGGGGCGGATTTCGACGCGCTGGTCGAATATCGATCCGGCATGGACAAGCGGGCGATCGACTGGAAGCAGTCGGCGCGGCATGTGAAGCTACACGCCAAGGAATATCGCACCGAGCGCAACAACCAGATCGTCTTTGCGGTCGATGCCGGGCGGCAGATGTGCGAGCCGGTGGCGGGCCTGACGCGGCTCGACCGGATGGTGCCGGCGATGCTGCTGACGGCGTGGGTTGCGCTCAAGCTCGGCGACTGGGTCGCGCTGCACGCCTTCGACAGCCAGCCGCGCATCGCCAGCGGGCTGGTGTCGGGGGTCGGGGCCTTTGGCGCTTTGCGGCGGCTGGCGGCGCGGATCGACTATAGCGGGCGGGAGAGCAATTATACCCATGCGCTCACCACTCTGTCCGCCGGGCTGACGCGGCGGTCGATGATCGTGCTGTTTACCGAGCTGACCGACCTCACCGCCGCCGACTTCCTGATCCGCGCGGCGTCGCGGTTGATGGAGACGCATCTGCTGATGGTCGTCATGCTGCGCGATGAGGAGTTGGAGGGCATCCTTGCCCGGCGGCCGGCCAGCGCGGACGACATCACGCGCGCGGTAACCGCCGCCGCCTTGCTCAAGGACCGGCTGATGCTGCTGACGCGGCTGCGGCATATGGGGGTCCATGTGGTCGAGAGCGAGCATGACCGCGTGTCGGAACGGCTGGTGCAGGCCTATGTCGATCTCAAGCGGAGGAACCTGCTGTGACCCGCCCCTCCCCCACGCAGAGCGCGCCGAGGGTTAATGCCAGTCGCTTTCGCAGCGCGCATGAGGGCGAGTGGGAGCGGCTCGACCGGCTGTTGACGCGGATGGAGAAGAAGTCGGCGCGGGCGCTGTCGGAGGACGATCTGCTGGCCCTTCCCCTGCTCTATCGCTCGACGCTTTCGACGCTATCGGTGGCGCGCGAGACCTCGCTCGACCGGGGGCTGGTGACCTATCTGGAGCAGCTGTGCACGCGCGCCTATTTCCAGCTTTACGGCGTGCCCGATACCGCCTGGCGGCAGATGCGGCGCTTCTTTGGAACGGGGTGGCCGCGCGCGGTGCAAGGGCTGTGGCGTGAAACTTTGGTCTGCCTGGCGTTGACGATCGCGGGCCTGATCGCGGGCTATGCGCTGGTCGCGTCGGATGCGAGTTGGTATTATTCCATCATCCCCGACGCGATGGCGAGCGGGCGCGATCCGGCGGCGAGCGCGGAAGCGCTGCGCGGGACCATCTATGGCGGACGGGGGAGCGGCGGCGGGCTTGCGACCTTTGCCGCCTATCTCTTCACCCATAATGCCCAGGTCGCGATCTTCGCCTTTGCGCTTGGGTTCGCCTTTGGCGTGCCGACCGCTTTGCTGCTGCTCTATAATGGCCTCACCCTGGGGGCGATGATCTTCGTCTTTGCGCAGAAGGGGTTGGGCTTCGGCTTTCTGGGGTGGCTGAGCATCCATGGCTGCACCGAGATGTTCGCGATCATCCTGGCGGGCGCGGCCGGCCTGCGCATCGGCACGGCGGTCGCCTTTCCCGGGCGCGACGAGCGGATCGAGGCGGCGACGCGCGCGGGGCGCAGCGCGGCGACGGCGATGGCGGGGGTCGTGTGCATGCTGCTGGTGGCCGGCATGCTCGAAGGGATCGGGCGGCAAACGGTGCAGAGCGACATGATGCGCTATGCGATCGGCTTTGCGGCGCTGGTGGGGTGGCTCGCTTATTTTTATCTCCCTCGTCAACGGGAGGGTGGCGATGCGACTGTGGCGGCGTAAGACCGCGCGCGCGCCGCTGTCGCTGCGGCGGCGTTTCGTGACGCCCGAAGGGGTGGACCTGCGCCTCGACCTTGGCAGCGGCGGGGCGCGGGCGGGCGCTTTTCTGCTCGATATGCTGATGCAACTGGGCGTGCTGATCGCGCTCACCATCGTCCTGGTTCTGATCGGCATGTCGGGCGGCATGGGCGAGATTTTGCTGATCCTCTGGCTGGTCGGTTCCTTCGCCCTGCGCAACGGCTGGTTCATCCTGTTCGAGATGGGGGGTCGCGGGGCGACGCCGGGCAAGCGGCTGATGGGGCTGCGCGTCGTCGCGCGCGATGGCGGACGGCTGACCGGCGGCGCGGTGATCGCGCGCAATGCGATGCGCGAGATCGAGGTGTTCCTGCCCCTCACCTTCCTTGGCGCGCAGACGGCGCAGGGGGCGGCGGACGGATTCCTCACGCTGTTCGCGCTGACTTGGAGTGGGATTTTCCTGTTTTTTCCCTTATTCAACCGCGACCGGCTGCGCGTCGGCGATCTGTTGGGTGGGACATGGGTGGTGCAGAGTGGGCGCGCGAAGCTGGGCGCGGACCTTGGCGCGCCGCGCGGCATTGGCGGACGGGTGTTTCCGGAGCGCGCGCTCAATCTCTACGGAGTGTTGGAGTTGCAGGCGCTTGAGGATGTGCTGCGGCAGGGTCGCGAGGATGCGATGCGCACCGTCGCCGGCGCGATCCGGGCCAAGGCCGGGCTCACCGATGAGGGTGACGATGAAGCCTTTCTGTTCGACTATTATGCGGCACTGTGCGCGCGGCTGGAGCGCGGCATGCTGGTCGGTCGGCGGCGGCGCGACAAGCACGGGTGACGTGCGTCACGCCGGCGAGAGAGATTGCGAAGACCGCTGACAGACGCCGCGCCGATGGTTAAGATGGCGTTCATGCTCCTCTCTTCCTCCCGCGCATTGGCCAGCATGGCGCTGATCCTTCTATTGCCGAACGCTGGTATGGCGACGCAGCCGCTTACATCCGTGGCGCGATTGGCGCCGGGGACGTACCGCTGGATGGAAGCGGATGTCGCCGCCGGGCCGATCTATATGATCGTCAGTCTCAAGGCGCAGCTCGTCCATGTTTATAGCGGCGACCGCCTAATCGGCGCGGCGAGCGTATCGACGGGAAAGCCGGGCAAGGCCACGCCAGGCGGGGAATTTACCGTCCTTCAGAAACGGCAGTGGCACCGCTCCAACCTTTATTCAAACGCGCCGATGCCGTTTATGCAGCGGCTGACCTGGGACGGGATCGCGCTCCACGCTGGGCATAATCCGGGCTATCCGGCCAGCCATGGCTGCATCCGCCTGCCCCGCGCCTTCGCGCAGCGTCTGTTCGAACTAACGCGGATCGGCACGCTCGTCGAAGTGACGCCCGACCGGTTGGCGCCGATGCTGAAGCTCGACCCGCTGGTGACGACCGATGCCGACCACCGGGTCGTGAGCTTCGCTCCGGCCGGGGGTGCGCCCGTAGCCGCCATGCCGGTCGGCCAGGATGCCGTCCCCTATCTCGACATCGATCCCGGTATCTTCGGGCCGATCATCTAAAAGTCCGCCGCCCGAACCGGGGAGCCAGGCTGCCACGGTTCGGGCGGC
>JBEVMZ010000115.1:0-7307 GCA_040508335.1 Sphingobium sp. | reverse complement strand
GCGCTTTTGCCGGCGCGAAGACGCGCTTTTGCCTCGTCAGCTTCGATACCGACTGGCTTTATCCGACGTCCGAGTCGCGGATCGTCGTCCACGCCCTGAATGCGGGCGGCGCGCAGGCGAGCTTCGTCGAGCTGTCGAGTCCCTTCGGCCATGACGCGTTCCTTCTGGAATGCCCCGAACTCAATCGGGTGGTCGACGGCTTTCTGCGCGGCGGACGAGCATGAACGCGCCCTTGCGCCCCGATCTCGCGCTGATCGAGCGGATGGTAAAGCGGGGCTCGCGCGTGCTCGACGTCGGCTGTGGTGACGGCGCGCTGATGGCGGCGCTGCGCGATGCCAAACAGGTCGATGCGCGCGGGCTCGAGATCGACGGCTCGAACGTCGCTTCGGCGGTGGGCCGGGGCCTTTCTGTCGTGCAGGGCGATGCCGACACCGACCTTGGCTATTATCCCGATGCCAGCTTCGACTATGCGATTTTGAGCCAGACGCTCCAGACCACGCGCCGGCCCGACCGGGTGGTCGAGGAATTGCTGCGAATCGGGCGGCAGGCTTTCGTGTCCTTCCCCAATTTCGCGCACTGGCGCGGGCGCTGGTCGCTGCTCTGGGGCGGGCGCATGCCGGTGACGCGGTTGCTGCCCGACACCTGGTATGACACGCTCAACATCCACCATGTGACGGTCGACGATTTCCGCGCGCTGGTGAAGGAGCGTGGCTGGACGATCGATGGGCAGTGGTTCCTAAAGGGCGACCGCGAGACGACGCATGCGAACGCCAACATGTTCGCCGAGCATGCGGTATTCCTGCTGCGTCGCTGAAGGTGCGCCCGCTCAGATAGCGGCGCTCACCGCTCCCGCGTCGCGCTAAACTTCACCTTGGGGTGGCGTTCCTGCTGATAGCCGATGTCCCAGGCGCTCTTGGCCATGAAGACGAGATTGCCGTCACGGTCGCGTGCCATGTTGCCACCATTATAGGAGACGAGCTCCTTCATCGCGGCGTCGTCGCCACTGATCCAGCGCGCGGTGTCGAAGGGGGAGGGCTCGAGCGCGGCGGCGACCTTATATTCCGCCTCGAGCCGGGAGATCAGCACGTCGAGCTGTAGCTGCCCGACGACGCCGACGATCCAGTTGCTGCCGATTTCGGGATAGAAGACCTGGATCACCCCTTCTTCCGACAGGTCGTCGAGCGCCTTGCGCAATTGCTTGGTCTTGGTCGGATCCTTCAGGATGACGCGGCGTAGGATTTCCGGCGCGAAATTGGGCAGGCCGGTGAAGCGCAGCCCCGGTTTTTCCGACAGCGTGTCGCCCACGCGTAGCGCGCCATGATTAGGAATGCCGATGATGTCGCCCGGATAGGCTTCGTCCGCCAGTTCGCGGTCCTGCGCGAAGAAAAGGATCGGCGAATGCACGGCGAGCGGCTTGCCCGAGCCCGACGGCGTCAGCTTCATGCCGCGGCGGAACTTGCCCGACACCAGCCGCATGAAGGCGATGCGGTCGCGGTGCATCGGGTCCATATTCGCCTGAACCTTAAAGATGAAGCCGGTGACTTCCCCCTGATCGGGTTCGACTGCGGCAGGCTCGGCCGGTTGGGCGCGGGGCGGCGGCGCATGCTGGCCGAGCGCGTCGATAAGTTCGGTGACGCCGAACAATTTGAGCGCGGAGCCGAAATAGACCGGCGTCAGATCACCGGCGCGATAGCGGTCGAGATCGAATTCGGCGTAGCCGCCCTGCGCCAGTTCGGCCTCCTCGCGTAGCCTGCCAAGCGCCTGGGGAGACAGCAGGTCGGCGAGACGCGAGTCGTCGAGGCCATCCAACTGCACCCTCGTCCCGTCGAATTCGCGGCTCGGGCCGGAGGGCTGCATCAGCCGGTTGGTGGCGAAGTCGTATATGCCCTCAAACTCGCCGCCCATGCCGGCCGGCCAGCTCATCGGGCAGACGTCGAGTTGGAGCTGGTCGGCGACTTCGTCCAGCAAGCCGAAAATCTCACGGCCCTCCCGGTCCACCTTGTTGACGAAGGTGATGATCGGCACGTTGCGCAGGCGGCAGACTTCGAACAGCTTGCGCGTCTGCGGCTCGATGCCCTTGGCCGCGTCGATCACCATCACCGCCGAATCGACCGCCGTCAGCGTGCGGTAGGTGTCTTCGCTGAAATCCTCATGTCCCGGCGTGTCGAGCAGGTTGAAGGTAATGGTTTCCCCATCGCGCGTCCGCTCGAACGTCATGACCGACGAGGTGACGGAAATACCGCGCTGCTGCTCGATCTTCATCCAGTCCGAGCGGGCACGCCGGTTCTGACCGCGTGCCTTGACCTCGCCAGCCAGATGGATTGCTCCGCCTTCTAGCAGCAGCTTTTCAGTGAGCGTGGTCTTGCCAGCGTCAGGGTGAGAGATGATCGCAAAGGTGCGGCGGGAAGGGATAGTCATGGCCGCCCGCCTACCGGGGATTGCCACAAAAAAACAGAGCGATCAGTCGGTCAGCGTCACGGCCATGCGAAAGCGGCGCTTGGCGCCGGGCGCCAGCGCCATGATGCCCTGTTTCTCCCACACGTCGCCTTCAAACCCTTCGAGGTCGGCCATGCCCGCCCAGGGTTCGACGCACAGATAATGCGCCCCCGGCTTCTGCCACAGGCCAAGCCACGGCGTGTCGGGAAAGGCGATGCGCAGGCGTGGCTGTCCCGGTACGCCCCAGAGCAGCGACCGGCTGGCCAGATCGTCCCAGATCAGCGCGTCGCCTTCGAACATGGCGTAGGTCGGGGCCAGCGTATCGCCGATAACGGGCGAGGGGGCGGCGGCATGGGCGATCAGGCCGAGTTCTTCCCCAACCTTGCGGATGGGCGCCGGCTCGGGCCTTTCGAAGACGATGCGATGATCCTCCACCGCGCCGCCATAGGGCAGCGGCCAGGCGAAAGCGGGGTGATAGCCGAAGGAGAAGGGCATGGGCCTGTCCCCGTAATTACTGATCGAGGCGGTCATGGCGAGCGTCGCGCCGTCGAGCGCGAACGCCATGTCGAAGGAAAAGTCGAACGGGTAGACGATGCGCGTCGTGTCGTCCGCCGCCAGCCTGAAACGGGCGGCCCGATCGCTCTGGTCGGCGAGATCAAAGGGCATGTTCCGCGCAAAGCCATGCTGCGCCATCGGATATTCGCGGCCCTCATAGCGATAGACGTCTCCCCGCGAGCGTCCGACGAAGGGGAAAAGCAAAGGCGCATGGCCGGTCCACCAACGCGGATCAGCGTCGGTCATGAGCTGTCGCCCCTGCGCGTCGGCCAGCGTGCGCAGCTCGGCCCCCAGCGGGGCGATGGTGGCCGTCAGCGCATCGGAACGCAGGGTGACGGTGGTGTCGGACGTCGACTTTTCTGCCATGCTGGGTTGCATAGCGCCGATCACCATCTTTGTCGCCCGGCGGATATCGTTACGGCTGGGAACCGAACCCGCCGAGGCCGGTTTGGTCGTGCGGAGGTTAACGATGCAGATCAAGATTTTGGGTGTAACGGCTGCGCTGTCGTTGCTCGTCGGCACGGCACAGGCACAGGCGCAGGAACAGCAGCGCAAGCCCGGCACGCTCGATCGTGCGGGAAAAATCGCGACGCAGCCTGTGCGCGACGTCGGATTGGACAAAGACGAAATCCCGCCCGTTCTGCTGAAGGCGGTCGAAAATCCTTATGCCGCACCACCTTCGCGGACCTGCGCCGGGCTGAAGCAGTCCCTTGCTGAGCTGGACGGCGTGCTCGGCCCCGACTTTACCGTTGGGGCGAAGGAGAATGAGAACCGCACTGGCCGGATCGCATCGGCGGTCGGGCGAACCGTCGTCAACTCGCTGATCCCCTTCCGGGGGCTGGTGCGCGAGGTCAGCGGCGCCGCGCCGGCCGAGCGACGGTTACAGGCGGCTGTCACCGCCGGAATCGCCCGACGCGGCTATCTGCGCGGGATGGCGACGGGCAAGAAGTGCAAGCTGCCCGGCTGACGCGGATCAGCCGCGCAGTACGCCGCCGAGCTTCTGCGCGGCCTTGACGATTCCCGCGCTGATCGCGTCCAGCTCTTCCTGCGAAAAGCTTTTCTCGCCCGGCTGCAGCGTGACCTCAATCGCGAGCGACTTGTGACCTTCCTCGACACCGGGGCCGGTGAAGACATCGAATAGACGCGCGTCAACGATGCTCTTCTTGTCGGCGCCGCGAACGGTGCGGACCAGCGCGTCGGCCTCGACCGTATCGGGCACGATGAAGGCGAAGTCGCGCTTCACCGCCTGGAGCGCGGGCGGCGTATAAGGCGGGCGCAGCGCGCCGGTTTTGCGCTTGGGCGGAATCGCGTCGAGAAAGACCTCGCCCGCAACGACGGTGCCGGTCAGGCCGAACTGCCGCGCGAGGCCGGGATGCAACACGCCATATTCGGCGAGCACGGCCTTTGGCCCCAGACGCAGCGTGCCCGACTGACCAGGATGATAGGCGGCGGACGCCTCACCCATATTTTGGAGATTGGCGACCGGCGCGCCAGCAGCGGCGAGCAGGGCGAGCAGTTCCTCCTTCGCGTCGAACGCAGCAAAAGGCTGTGCCTTGCCCGCGCGCCAGCCGCGCGGGCTCTTCTCGCCCGCCAGCACGAAGCTGACGGTCGCGCGTTCGCCTTGTGCGAAATAGCGGCGGCCGACCTCGAACAGGCGCACCGACGCCGCGCCGCGATCCATATTGCGGCGCGTGGCCGACAGCAAGCCGGGCAGGAGCGAGGGGCGCATCACCTTCATCTCTTCGGAGATCGGATTGGCGAGGCTCCAATGTCCGCCGCCAACCGACGCCGCTTCCTTCTCCGAGATGAAGGACCAGTTGATCGCTTCGGAAAGGCCACGCGCGGCGGCGGTGCGGCGCATGCGGCGCTCGACCAGTTGCTCGGGCGTGGCGGTCGGCCGGGCGACGCCAGGCGCGCGTGGCAGGGGGACGGAGGGCACATGCTCAAGGCCGACGATGCGTACGACTTCCTCGACGATGTCGGGCCAGCCATCGACGTCGCGGCGCCAGCTCGGCACGGTGATCGTCCAGGCATCGCTCGGAGCCTCGACCGCGAAGCCGAGGCTATCGAGAATGCGCTGCTGCTCGTCACCGGGCACGTCGACGCCGGCCAAGGCAAGGCATTGCGCGGGATCATAGCGAACCGTGCGCGCCTCGATCGGCGGTACGCCGGCCCGCGTTACTCCGCTTGCCGTTCCACCGCACAGCGTCGTGACGAGCTGCGTCGCGATAGACAGGCCATCGTCGAGGAAGGCGGGATCGACGCCGCGCTCGAACCGGCCGCGCGCATCGGAGGACAGGCCAAGTTTCTGCCCTGTCACGGCGATGGCCTCTGGCTTGAAATAGGCGCATTCAATGAGGACGTCGGTGGTCGTCTCGCGCGCGCCGCTATGCTCGCCGCCCATGATGCCGCCAATATCGTGCACCGCCACATCGTCGGCGATGACCGTCATGCTCTCGTCGAGGGCATAGGTTTTGCCGTTGAGCGCCAGCACCTGCTCGCTTGGCCGAGCCTTGCGCGCGACGAGGCCGCCCTTCAGCGAGGCCATGTCATAGACATGCAGCGGCCGGCCAAGGTCGATCATGATGTAATTGGTGATGTCGACCAGCGCGCTGATCGGCTTCTGCCCGATCGCCTTCAGCCGGCGGCTCATCCATTCGGGCGACGCGCCGTTGGTGACGCCGCGCACGGTGCGGGCATAGAAAGCGGGACAGCCTTCGGGATCTTGGGTCGCGACATCGGGGCCGGGACCGACGCCTTCGATTCGAGGCACGACGATGGCGTTGAGGCGGCCAAGGCCCTTGGCGGCCAAGTCGCGCGCGATGCCGCGCACGCCCATGCAGTCCTGGCGGTTGGGGGTGATGGACACGTCGATCACCGGATCGTCGAGCCCGGCCCAGGTTGCATAGGTCGTGCCGACCGGCGCGTCGGCTGGTAGGTCGATGATGCCGTCATGATCCTCGCCAAGCTCCAGCTCGCGGTAGGAGCACATCATGCCGTTGGATTCGACGCCGCGAATCGCGGTCTTTTTCAGCACCATGCCGTTGGAGGGCACGACCGCGCCTTCGGTCCCGAATACGCCCAGCAGGCCGGCGCGCGCGTTGGGCGCGCCGCACACCACCTGAAGCGGGACGCCGTCGCCCTGATCCACGGTCAGCACTTGCAGCTTGTCGGCCTGCGGATGCGGCGCGGCGGTCAGCACGCGGGCGATGCGGAACGCGCCCAGCGTTTCGGCGGGGTTCTCGACGCCCTCGACCTCAAGCCCGATATCGGTCAGGGCTTTGAGGATCGCGGGCAGGTCCGCGTCGGTGTCGAGATGGCTGCGCAGCCAGGAGAGCGTGAACTTCATGCGCCGACTCCTCCCGACAGGGTGGGCACGTCAAGTGCCGAGAAGCCATAATGGCGCAGCCAGCGCAGATCGCCGTCGAAGAATGCGCGCAAATCGTTCATCCCATATTTGAGCATGGCGAGGCGATCGACCCCGGTGCCAAAGGCGAAGCCCTGCCATTCGTCGGGGTCGAGGCCACAGGATTCGATCACGCGGCGGTGAACCATGCCGCTGCCCAGCACCTCCAGCCAACCGCCACCCTGCGCATCGCCGTCGCCGCCGATGATCCGCTGGCCGTTGGTCTGCGTATAGCCGACATCGACCTCGACCGACGGTTCGGTGAACGGGAAATAGCTGGGCCGCAGGCGCAGGACGATGTCTTCACGCTCGAAGAACGCCTTGAGAAACGTCTCCAGCGTCCATTTCAGATGCCCGAGCGTGATGCCCCGGTCGATCACCAGTCCCTCGATCTGGTGGAACATCGGCGTATGGGTGGCATCGCTGTCGCTGCGATAGACGCGGCCCGGCGCGATGATGCGGATCGGCGGGGGTGTGCCGTTCATCATCGTGCGGATCTGCACCGGCGAGGTGTGGGTGCGCAGCAGCATCTTCTTGTCGCCCTGATCGGGGAAGTAGAAGGTGTCGTGCATCGCACGTGCCGGATGCGTTTCGGGAATGTTGAGCGCGGTGAAATTATGCCAGTCGTCCTCGATCTCCGGCCCCGTCGCGACGGAGAAGCCCAGGTCGGCAAAGATTTCCGCCAGCTCTTCCATGACCTGGCTAACCGGGTGAACGCTGCCCACGGGCGCGCTGTCTGCCGGCAGGGTCATGTCGATCCGTTCGGCAGCCAGACGGGCGTCGAGCGCGGACTGCTCCAGCGCCGCCTTGCGCGCGGCGATCGCAGCGGTCACGCCTTCGCGCAAATCCTGGATCGGCGGCCCCCGTTCCAGCCGCTCGTCCGGGCTCATCGACCCCAGCGTCTTGAGCA
>JBEVMZ010000228.1:0-3776 GCA_040508335.1 Sphingobium sp. | reverse complement strand
TCAGCAGCGACCCCAGCACCATCGCGCCGGCGTTGACGATGTTGTTGGCCGCGACGGTCCGCGCCGCCGCCGATTTTTCGACCGTGGTCGTCATGAAGGCGTAGAGCGGCACGACGAACATGCCGCCAAAGGTTGAGACGCCGAGCAGGCAAGCCGACAACGCCATCGCCATCGGATGCGCCAGAAAGTCGCTAAACGACAGCAGGCCGCCATCAGCAGAGGGCGTCCAGATCGCGCAGACGAGATGGAAGGCGACAATGCACGCGCCCATGCCCAGCACCGATATGGGCGCATAGCGGGCCGACACCTTGCCGCCGAGCAGCCGGTTGATGGCGATCGAGCCGATGGCGATGCCGATCGAGAAGATGGCGAGGAACAGGCTCGCGACCGATCGGTCGGCAGTCAGCACATTTTTCACCAGCGGCGGGAACTGGATGAACAGGATCGACCCTACCGCCCAGAACAGGCTGATCGACATGATGGCGAGGTAGAGGCGGCGGATATGCATCGTCCCGCGCACCAGCGCGATCGACGAGCGGACGACGTGAAAGTCGATCCCCTGTTCGTGAAGCAAGGACGGTGCGGCCGGCACCTGGCGTCCTGAAACATAGCCGATCACGGCGATGAGGATGATCGCGATGGCGGCGACCTCGATGGGGATAAGCCCAGCCAAAATGGTGCCGGCGAGGATGGCGATGTAGGTGCCGGCTTCAACCAAGCCCGTGCCGCCCAGCACTTCTTCATCGCGCAGATGCTGCGGCAGGATCGCATATTTGATCGGGCCGAAGAAGGTCGAATGCACACCCATCGCGAACAGGGCGAGGAGCAGCAACGGAATGGCGATGAGGTGGACCGCGATCCCGCTCCAGATCAACGCCAGCCCGACGGCACCCACCGACATGATGGCGATTTCGGCAGCCTTCACGATTCGGATGATCGTTGCCTTGTCGCGCTGGTCCGCCAATTGACCCGACAGCGCCGACAACAGGAAGAAGGGGAGGATGAAGACGCCGGTCGCCAGCGCGCTGAACCAGGTTTCCGACTTTTCGTCGTTATAGACCTGATACACGACGAACAGCACCATCGCGTTCTTGAACAGATTGTCGTTGAAGGCGCCCAGCATCTGCGTGACGAACAGCGGCAGGAACCGCCGTTTGGAAAGGAGCCTGAGAGAGGCCTGCATGGGCAGCGGATACTCTTTGCCGTGGACGACCAGAGGCGCGCCTAGCGGGTCGCGGGCGCTGTGTCCAACCCCTTGGCCGGTGCGAACGGGGCAGCGGCTTGTGTGGCCATCCTTACTGTGGCAGTCCCGCGCTCATGCTGACGCTGCCAAATCTGTTGACGCTTTCGCGCATCTTCACGGTGCCGCTGCTCGTCGCGCTGCTCTGGCCCGAGGAAGTAGCGGGGGTGGGGCAGGGCGCGCGCTGGACCACCGGCTATGCGCTTGCCTTCGGCCTCTATTGCCTGATGGGCATCACCGATTATTTCGACGGCTATCTCGCCCGCGCGCAGGGGACGGTGTCGAAGCTGGGCGTCTTTCTCGATCCCATCGCCGACAAGATCATGGTGGGGGCGGTGATCCTGATGCTGGGCGCGACGCGCGACATCGCCGGCGTCCATCTCATCCCGGCAATGGTCATATTGGTGCGGGAGATCGCGGTGTCCGGCCTGCGCGAGTTTCTCGCCGGCTTGCAGGTGTCGATGCCCGTGTCGCGGCTGGCCAAATGGAAGACGACGCTGCAACTGATCGCGCTGGGCGCCCTCATTTTGGCAGGGGCGGTGCCGCAGCATGAATTCGTGCATGTCGTGGGCCTGTCGACGCTCTGGGCGGCCGCGCTCCTGACCCTCGTCACGGGCTGGGATTATCTGCGCGTCGGCATCGCACATATGGACTGAAGGGAGCCGCTAGTGCTCGACATTCTCTATTTCGCCTGGGTGCGCGAGATGATCGGGAAGGATGGCGAACAGGTGCCGCGCCCCGATCCGCATAGCGACGTCGCTGCTCTGGTCGCAGCATTGGCGAAGCGCGGTGGGGGCTATGCCGAAGCGTTTGCCGACCCCGATCGGCTGCGCGCGGCGCTCGACCAGCAATTTGTGAGCCTGGATACGGCGATCGGCGAGGCCCGCGAACTCGCGCTGTTCCCGCCGGTAACGGGCGGATGAGCGCGGTCTCCGTCCAGACGGCCGATTTCGACGTCGCGGCCGAGCTTGCGGCGCTGGAGGCGCTGGGCGGCGGCGGGGTCGCCAGCTTCACCGGCATCGTGCGCGGTCATGGCGACGTCATTGCGCTCGAACTGGAACATCATCCCGCCATGACCGTGCCGCAGATCGAGGAGATCGTGCAGCAAGCCACGGCTCGCTGGCCGCTGCTCGGCGCACGGGTCATCCACCGGGTGGGGAAACTCGATGCAGGCGCGCGGATCGTGTTCGTCGGCACCGCTTCACGCCATCGCACCGCCGCGCTGGAGGCCTGCGCCTTTCTCATCGATTGGCTCAAGGTCGGCGCGCCTTTTTGGAAAAAGACGCATCATGCCGATGGCCGGCACAGCTGGGTCGAGGCGCAGGCCGCCGATTCGGCCAAGGCGGAGCAGTGGCGGCGCTGAACCCCGTGCGTCAGGCCGCCACCTGCGTTTCCACGAGCGGGCCGGCGGCGTCACGCAGCAGTTCGGCCAGCAGACGAAATTCCTTCTCGCGTGGGCTGTTCTTGCGCCAGACCAGCGCGATCTCGCGATAGGCGCGGTCGGATCGGATCCGGCGCGCGGCGATATTGGTATGCTCCAATATCCCGCCGGTGATCGCCATTTCAGGCAGCATGGTCAGCCCCAGCCCATTGTCCACCATCTGCACCAATGTATGCAGCGAAGTGCCCATCATCGTCGCGTTGGCGCGCAATTCGGGGCGGTTGCAGGCGGCGAGCGCATGATCCTTGAGGCAATGGCCATCCTCCAGCAGCAGCAATTTGCTGTCGTCGATCATTTCCGGTCCGATCCATTCCGGCGGATCGCGCGGATCGTCGCGCGGGAAGGCGACATAGAGCGGATCGCGCAGCAGAATCTCGCTGTCGAGCTCGCCGGTCGCATAGGGAAGGGCCAGTAGCACGCAATCGACATGCCCATGGCGCAGCGATTCGATCGCCGCCTGCGTGGTTTCCTCGCGCAGATAGAGTTTGAGTTCGGGTCGCTCCTTGCGGAGGCGAGGCAGCAGGCGGGGCAGCAGGAAGGGCGCGATCGTCGGGATCACCCCCATGCGCAATTCGCCGGTCAGCGGTTTGCCCGACGCCTCTGCGATGGCGGCCAGTTCCTCCGCCTCGCGCAAAACGCGATGCGCCTTTTCGACGATGCGGTCGCCAAGCGCCGTAAAGCGCACCACCCGCCGGGTGCGCTCGACCAGAGTGATGCCGACAAGCGACTCCAACTCCCTGATCCCCGCCGACAATGTCGACTGCGTTACGTAGCAGCTGTCGGCGGCCTTGCCGAAATGCCCATATTCCTTCAGCGCAACGAGATATTGCAGCTGCTTGAGCGTGGGCATGTAACTGGACATTGATCGGCTTCCTCAATCAGAAAGCCGGATATAAGAACCTCAGCCGATAAGTCCAAGCGCTTTGGTGATGCCGAAAGCCGAGGTCAGCGTCAGAATGATGCCGACTGCGGACAGGAGGATTTTCGGCGCCACATGGCGTGCCAGCATCGCCCCGAAAGGCGCGGCGACGACCCCGCCGATCAGCAGGCCGACCGGATAGTTGGTGAAGGTCTCCCAGCCCAGATGGAGTAGGA
>JBEVMZ010000066.1:0-2962 GCA_040508335.1 Sphingobium sp. | reverse complement strand
ACACGGATCATCGAATGAACCGGCTTGGCCATTCAGTTCAGCTCCTTCAGATAGGTGATGATGGCGGCGCGGGTTTCCGCCTTGGCCTGGCGGTACGCCATGATCGAGCCGGGCACCGTCGCCTGCGGATTGGCGAGGTAGGCGTCGAGCTTCGCTTCGTCCCAGACGAAGTCGGCATTGGCGAAGCCGCTGGAGTAGCGAAAGCCATCCGCTTTGCCCGCCGGCTTGCCAACAATCCTGAACAATGGCGGCCCCTGCCGAACCGCATCGGATAAATTGGTCGTGTGGCAGGTCGCGCATTGCTGCTTGAACAGCGCGGCGCCGTCCGGCGGCCTGGCTTCGGGCAGCGCCATCTGCGCGTTCGCCACCGTCACGACCAGCAGCGCGGCGCAAAGTCCGAGACCGCTTGTCGTTGTCGTGCGCCGCTTCGTCATGTGAGTCACCGTTAGCGTGCACAGACTGTAGGTCGCGGAAAACGGGCAGTGGTAGTAGCGGGCTGTTTCAGCGCAGAACAAAAGCGGTCTTGCTCCAAGGTGCCTTGCTATCGGTTCCCGATGCCGCATGTGCGGTCCGCGTGTGGCCAAGGATTCGCAAAATGACCCCGAAATCCCTGCACGATCACCACACCGGGCGGATTGCATGGCGATCGCGCCGTTCGCGAACACGATCGATCCGGCGACGAAGCAGATGCGGGCCGTGAACGGCACGCGATGGGGCCCGGCTGCTCGTCGCCGACCAACTTTGGGAGTTAATGGATGAAGCTAGTGAAAACCTCGGCGATCGCGGTCGCCATCTCGGCGCTGCTTGCCGGTCCGGTATTGGCGCAAGGCGCATCATCCAATACGCAGCGGGGCAGCGCGAAAGGCACCAGCCAGATGCAGCAGGGCGGCATGGACGAGGATGCGCCGGCGACCGGTTCCGGCCAGCGCGCCGGCGCCAAGACCGGCGCCAAGGGCACGGTCGGCACCGGCAGTGGTGCGGCAAGGCCGATGGGCGGCGCGGCAACCCCGCCCACCAGCAGCCGATAGCAGCAGGGGGCTGCCCGACACCTCCATCGGGCTGCCTTCCGAGAGGGCTCCGGCCGCGCTTGCTGCGGCCGGAGTTTTTTTGTGCCTTGGCGCAATGCCCGCGAACCGAAAGCCTGACCCGGCGGCTCTATGGGACGAGAACGCATGGACGTTCTCTCGCTGAACCAAAGGAGCTGCTATGTTCTATCGCAAGAATTTGCCGGGCTGGGAGCGGGCTGCACGGATGATCGGAGGCGCTGCGATGCTTGGCTGGGGGCTGTTCGGTATGTCAGGCTCGATCGGCTACCTGATCGCCGGCGCGGGCGTGACCGCGATTCTATCCGGGACGTTCGGGTTCTGCCCGATGTGCGCCATGGTCGGCCGCAGGCTGCCCGCGCCATGACGGCGCTGGCCGGAGCCGGGCGCTGCGACCCCGCGCTGGTCGAGGCGGCGCGGCGCGGCGATGCCGAGGCGATGGTGTCGCTGATCGCCGTCGCCCAGCCGGATGTACGCCGCTATGCGGCGCGCAACTGCCGCGCGGCCGATATCGACGATGCGGTGCAGGAGACGCTGCTGCTGTTGTACCGGCGGGTCGGCACGCTGCGCGCGGTGACGTCGTTCTCGGCGTGGCTGTTTGCGGTGGCGCGCCGCGCCTGCCTCCGGCTGCTGCGCCGGGCGGCAGGTAGTGCGGATGAATCAGCGGAGGACGAGGCGCGGCTCGCGCTCCGGCCTCCGGAAGACCTGCGCATCGATCTGTCGCGCGCGATCCAGTCGCTGCCCGATCACTACCGCGAGGTGATCCTGCTGCGCGATATCGAGGAACTCTCGATCGACGAGATCGCCGCCGTGCTCGGCCTGACCCGCGAGAGCGTCAAGGCGCGGATTCACCGCGCGCGCCTGATGATCCGGGAATATCTGGTCCGCGACTGAGGTGCCGTGAGGCGAGACTCAATCGTCGTGGCGGACGTTGCGCTTGGCCTTGACGTCGCCGCGCCGCTTCTTGCCTTCGAGCCGCCGCTGCTTTGATCCGAAGGTCGGCTTGGTCGCCCGCCGCGGCGTCGGGCGGATCATCGCTTCGCGCAGCAGTTCGAGCAGGCGGTCGGTCGCATCGGCGCGGTTGCGCTCCTGGGTGCGAAAGCGCTGGGCGTGGATCACGATCACGCCCTCCTTGGTCATGCGCTGTCCGGCCAGCCGCAGCAGCCGCGCGGAAGCATCCTCCGGCAGCGTGATCTTCCGCGTGTCGAAGCGGAGCTGGGCGGCCGTGGCGAGCTTGTTGACGTTCTGCCCGCCCGGCCCGGAGGCGCGGACGAAGGTGATCTCGATATCGTCGTCGTCGATCGTGAGGTCGCGGGCAACCCGCAGCATGGCAGCACCAAAGTCGTCATGTCCGGGCAACCGCGCGAAGCTCACCTTCGCACTTTAAGTCCCGGGCATCCACGTCTCTCAAGCGTATAGAAAACGTGGATGGCCGGGACAAGCCCGGCCATGACGAACACCTGGCCGTCACCGTGACGGAGATACAGCCGTCAGTTCGCCTTCGGCGCACCCGCCGCAGGCTGCGCAGCCGCCTGCGGGGCGCGGCCGACGCTGACGGTCAGCAGGCCCTGGCCCCACAGCTTCTTCGCCACCCGCTTGGCGTCGTCCAGCGTCACGGCGTCGACGATGGCGTTGCGCTTCTCGATGTAGTCGATCGGCAGCTTGTCGAGCTGGTATTGCAGCAGCGCCTGGGCGAGTTTCGAGGAGGTATCGAGCGCCAGCATCTGCGAGCCCTTGAGGTAGGACTTTGCCTCGTCCAGTTCCTTCTGGGTCGGGCCTTCCTCGCCGATGCGGCGGATTTCCTTTTCGACGGCGTCGACGGTCTCGCCAGCGCGGTCGGCCCGCGTTCCCGTGGTGCCGATGAAGATGGCGGAGCGATCCATCCACAGCAGGGATTCACTGACCGAATAGGCCAGGCC
>JBEVMZ010000045.1:0-2748 GCA_040508335.1 Sphingobium sp. | reverse complement strand
CGATGATCTGACCTTCGGCCAGTGTCTGGATGAGGCCGCTGCGCTGTTCGGCGCGCGTCTCTTCCAGGATGGCGCGACGCGACACGACGATGTTGCCGCGACGGCGATCCATCTTGAGGATCTGGAAGGGCTGGGGAATGTCCATGAGCGGGGTGACGTCGCGCACGGGGCGGATGTCGACCTGGCTGCCGGGCAGGAAGGCGACGGCGCCGTCGAGGTCGACGGTGAAGCCACCCTTGACGCGGCCGAAGATGACGCCTTCGACGCGGGCGCTTTCGGTGAACTCGCTTTCCAGCTTGTCCCAAGCGGCTTCGCGGCGTGCGCGGTCGCGCGACAGCATCGCTTCGCCATGGGCATTTTCGACGCGATCGACGAAGACTTCGACTTCGTCACCGACCTGTAACTCGGCCTTCTGACCCGGCGCGGCGAATTCGCGCAGCGGGACGCGGCCTTCGGACTTCAGACCAACATCGATCAGCGCCATGTCGTTTTCGATGCCGGTGACGGTGCCCTTGACGACGCGGCCTTCGAAACCGCCTTCTTCGCCACCGAGAGAATCATTGAGAAGCGCGGCGAAATCGTCGCGCGAGGGGAATGCCGTGGAGGCCATCTAGTCTTCCTTCATTAACATTGCTGGCCAGCCGGTTGGGTCCGACGGTCTTTGCAAACTGGCCCCGATACACACGCCGCACCTGCGATGCGCCGCGATCGGAGCCTTGGCCAAACAGCCCGTGCGACCACATGCCGCAAGAGCATCCGCCAAACGGGAGCGCTGTCATGTACGCACCAGGGGTTGAATGGCGAAAAGGGCGCGCGGAAAACCGAGCGCCTTGACGAGCCGCCCTTCAGGGTCGGCTTTCAAGCTGGGCGTCCACAAGCGCAATCGCTCTTTGAACGGCTGCGTCTATAGTGAGATCCGAGGTATCTAGCAAGTCCGCGCCCTCCGCGACCTTGAGCGGCGCATGGTCGCGGCTCATGTCGCGAATGTCGCGCGCCTGGATGTCGGCGATCAGGCTGTCCATGTCGGGCTTGCCGCCGTGCGCCAGTCCGTCCTTGTACCGCCGCTCGGCGCGGACATGAACGCTGGCGGTCACGAAAATCTTGGCATCGGCATCAGGCGCAATGACGGTCGCGATATCTCGCCCGTCGAGGATCGCGCCGCCGGGCTGTGTCGCGAAAGACCGTTGCCGCTCGACCAATGCGGCGCGCACGCTTTGATGCACCGATACGCGCGATGCCAGCGATCCCACGGCCTCGCTGCGCAGCACGGGATCATCGAGAATGCCATCGTCGAATGCGCAGGCGGCATGGGCGTCTTCCTCGCGGTCCGGATCGCCGCCGGCATTAAGGACGCTGAGGCCCACGGCACGATAGAGGAGGCCAGTATCGAGGCAGGGGAGGTCATAATGGCGGCCAAGCGCCTTGGCGATGGTGCCCTTGCCCGATGCGGCCGGGCCGTCGACGGCGATGATCATGCGGCGCGCCTCCTTAATGCTTTGAACAGGCCGAACAGCGCGATCGTCACCCAGACGAACTCGAGCGCCATCGAAGCCAGATTGAAATGGACGGTGAGCGAATACATCAGCATCAGCGCGCCGGCCAGATTAAGAAGGTTGAAGAGAATGAAGTTAATCGTCTTCGCCAGATTGCTGTAGGCATAGGCGATCACGACCAGGCAACTGCCGCCCAAGCCGACGATATCGGGCAGGCCGATCGTCACGCTTCGGCGCCCAGCTCTCTCAGCAGGGCGGTGAAGCCGGGAAAGCTGGTCGCGACCGGGCGCATGTCGTCCACCTCCAGCCCGCTACGACTCGCCAGCCCCGCGATCGCAAAGCTCATCGCGATACGATGGTCGAGCGAGGCAGCAATGAGCGGCGGCTGGTTGCCGCCCGCCAACGGCTCTCCATGCGAGCCGTGGATCGTGAGGCCGTCCTCGGCTTCTTCGACGGTCACGCCCATCCGCGCTAACCCCCGCGCCATCAGCGCGAGCCGATCCGATTCCTTGACCCGCAGTTCGTCCAGTCCGCATGTGCGCGTCACGCCCTGCGCCATCGCGGTCGCGACGAACAGGATCGGAAACTCGTCAATCATGCTGGGCGCGATTTCCGGCGGCACGTCGATCCCGGTCAACAGGCTGTGCCGGACCCGAATGTCGGCGACGGGCTCTCCGCCGATCTCGCGTTCATTCAGGAAGACGATATCGCCCCCCATCGCTTTGAGCACATCGAACAAGCCGGCACGCGTCGGATTTAGGCCGACATTGGTCACCACGATGTCCGATCCCGGCACGATCAGCGCGGCAACTACGGGGAAGGCGGCGGACGAAGGGTCGCCCGGTACCACGATCTGCTGTGGCTTCAATTCCGCCTCACCATGTAGCGTGATGATGCGGGTGCCGTCGGCCTGGACATCCACGTTCAATTCCGCGCCGAAACCCTTGAGCATGCGCTCGCTATGGTCGCGCGTCGGGATCGGCTCGACGATGCGGGTGATGCCGGGTGCGTTCAGACCCGCAAGCAGGATCGCCGATTTGACCTGGGCCGACGCGACCGGCAGCCTATAATCGAGCGGCACGGCCGGGCAGGCGCCGCGCATCGTGAGCGGCAGACGATCGCCGGGGCTGGTCATGAAGCTCGCGCCCATGGCTGACAGTGGCTGCGTCACCCGCGCCATCGGCCGCTTGCTGAGCGAAGCGTCGCCGATGAAGGTCGCGGTCAGATCATGGCTGGCGAGCAGGCCCATGAGCAG
>JBEVMZ010000025.1:0-6568 GCA_040508335.1 Sphingobium sp. | reverse complement strand
AGGTACGCGCCGCGGTGCCGGGCGACGTCCGGGCGATCCTGCGCCTGATCGCACGCGCTTATCCCGGCATGCCCAACTATACGCCAGCGACCGTGCGCGGACAGATTAACAACTTCCCCGGCGGCTGCTTCGTCGCCCTCTATGACGGGAAGGTCGTGGGTTATTGCGCGACGATGCGGGTAAGCAAGGCAATGGCTTTTTCCCCGCACGATTGGGACGAGATCACCGCCAATGGTTTCGGCACGCGGCACAGCGCGGCGGGCGAATGGCTCTATGGCTATGAAATGGCGGTAGATCCTAAGGTGCGAGGTTCGCGTATCGGCCAGCGCCTCTATGACGAGCGCAAGGAACTGGCCGAGGAGTTGGACCTGCACGGCATCGTCATCGCCGGACGCATGCCCGGCTATGCCCGTGCCAAGCGCCGCGCGGGAAGGCCGGTCGATTATCTGGAACAGGTGCTGGCCGGCAAGTTGCGCGACCCAGTGATCAGTTTTCAGCTCAAGAACCAGTTCGAGCTGCTCGGCGTGCTTGAGAATTATCTGCCCGAGGACAAGCAGTCGGATGGCCATGCTGCGCATCTGGTATGGCGCAATCCCTATGTCGATCCCGACGAGGCGCCTGAAATGCGTGTACCGCGCGGGGTGGAGAGCGTACGGCTCGCCACCTGTCAGCTTCAGGCGCGCGCGGTCACCGATTTCGACGAGTTCATCCGCAACATCGAATATTTCGTCGATGTCGCGGCCGATTACCGGTCCGACTTCATCGTTTTCCCCGAGCTGTTCACCCTGCCCCTGCTCTCGTTCGAGACGAAGAAACTGACGCCCGTGGAGGCGATCGACCGCCTCACCCACTACACGCCGCAGCTAACGCGCGAGTTGGAGCGGATGGCGATGGAATATAATATCAACATCATCGGCGGCTCGCATCCGACACGCGCGGACGATGGCGACACGCAGAACATTGCCTATGTCGCCCTGCGCGACGGGTCGGTGCATACGCAGGAAAAGATCCACCCCACGCCCAACGAAGCCTTTTGGTGGAATATCAAGGGCGGTGATTCGCTTGACGTGATCCAGACCGACTGCGGGCCGATCGGCGTGCTCATCTGTTACGACAGCGAGTTTCCGGAGCTGGCGCGGCGGCTGGTGGACCAGGGGGCGCGCGTCATCTTCGTGCCCTTCTGCACCGATTCGCGCCTCGGCTATATGCGCGTGCGCTATTGCGCGCAGGCCCGCGCGATCGAGAATCAGTGCTTCGTCGTGCTGTCGGGCAATGTCGGCAATCTGCCCAATGTCGATAATATGGACATTCAATATGCGCAGAGCGCGATCCTGACGCCCTGCGACCTGCCCTTTGCACGCGACGGCATTGCAGCGGAATCGACCGAGAATGTCGAGACGCTGACGATGGCGGACGTGAACCTTGCAGACCTCAGCTGGGCGCGGGCGGAGGGGACGGTGCGCAATCTGCGCGATAGGCGCTTCGACCTCTACAAGATCGAATGGGACAGCAATCCCGACCATGCCCATGCACCGAGCGGCGGGCCGGTGCCGGCGGGCGGGCACAATGCGCCGGGCGGCGGCTGACCGCCCCGGTCAGGGCCGATAGGCGAGGTGGATCAAAGGATAGGGACGCCCCTGCCCGTCAAGCGCCGACCGTCCCGTTCGCCGGAAGCCCATATGCTTGTAGAAGCCAACGGCCTGACCATTTTGTTCGTTCACGTCGGTGGTCAGCGCCGGGCAAAGGCGAAGCGCATGGGCGACCAACATGGCGCCTATCCCTTTGCCTCGGCTGGCGGGGTCGACGAATAGCGCCTCCATATGTCCGCTGTCGAGCAGCATGAAGGCGAGCTGATTATCGCGCTCGTCCACCGCAAGCAGCAGCGGCGCGGATGGCAGGAAATCGCACAATTCCTCCTCGATCGCGGCGCGGTCGGCGGCCGCGAGAAAATCATGCGTCGCATCGACGGCGGCGCGCCAGATGTCGAGCACGCGGCCGCCATCGGCGGGAGTGGAGGGACGGATCGTTATCATGCGCGCCTCCTGCCATAAGGTATCGAGCGCTGGAAAGGGCTTCGCCTGCCCAAAGTTGATCAGCGCGGGCGCACCGTCACCAGCCAGATATCGGGCGGCGCAAGCAGGCGGAACGGCAGCCGACTGGTGCCAACGCCTGCGGAAACGACCATCGCCCGCTTGCCCACTTTATAGTCGCCACAGGCGAAGCGCGGGCCATAGTCGGACGGAATGACGAGTGGGCCGACGATAGGAAAGGATATCTGGCCGCAATGGGTGTGGCCAACGAGAATGAGCATATCGCTGTCGGGCAGCAGCCGCAGCCCGTCCGGCCCGTGCGACAGGACCACCGGCGCGCCACCTAATCGTGCCATCTCGCGGAGCATTTTGTCGGCCTTGGGCCGCCCGGTATAAATATCGCGCATGCCGCCGATGACGAGCGGCCCGCGCCGCGCCGCCTCGTCGATCAGCAGCGGGATGCCGATGCTGGCGAAAGCGGCGCGCCACTGCGGCGCGGGTAAAGCACGGGGATTTTGCCGGCTGTGATTGTCGTGGTTGCCGAGCACCGCCATGACGCCGAGCGGCGCCCGCAGCCCGGCGAAGGGCGCGATGCTGGCATAGGGATGATAGGTCGCGCCACCCTTCGCATCGCCCATATAGTCGCCGCCCAGCAGAATGAGGTCGGGCTTCAGCGCGTTGATCTGCGCGACGATGCGCGCCATCCGCTGCGGGCCATTGTCCGGCCCGGACATATGCGTGTCGGTCAGCAACGCGATCGTGACCGGGCGGCGCGGCGCATCCGCCGGAAAGGGCAGATCGACGGTCAGGCGGCGCACGATGGGCGTCGCGGCGGCGCTGGCGATCATCCAGCCAATGAGCGCGATGCCGGCCAGCAGCAGGAACAGGATTATGCGACGCAAGGGGTTTGGTCCTAAGAGCCCGCGCTATCCTTTTTTCGCTGCCTTGCGCGCCAGCATCTTTTCCCGGAAGCGCGCGGCCCAGCCGGACTTGGCTTCCTGCGTCGGCCGCACCAGGCAGAGCGCGTCGGCCTCCACGTCGCGCGTCACCGTGCTGCCCGCCGCGACGATCGCGCCGGCGCCAATGCTCACAGGCGCGACCAGCGCGCTATTGGAGCCGATGAACGCGCCCGCGCCGATCTGCGTGCGATATTTGAAATAGCCGTCATAATTGCAGGTGATCGTGCCCGCGCCGATATTTGCCCCCGCACCGACATCCGCGTCGCCGATATAGGAGAGATGGTTGGCTTTGGCCCCTTCACCGAGCATCGACTTCTTGATCTCGACGAAATTGCCGACCTTGGCGCGCGCGCCGATCTGCGCACCCGGACGCAGGCGGGCATAAGGACCGATATCCGCCCCCTGCCCCACATTCGCCCCTTCCAGATGAGAAAAGGCATGGATGACGGCATCGTCGGCCACGTTGACGCCGGGGCCAAAGACGACATGCGGTTCGACCACCACGTCGCGGCCAACTTGTGTGTCATGGGAAAAGAACACGGTTTCCGGCGCGATCAGCGTCACGCCTTCGCGCATCGCCTCTTCGCGGCGGCGCACCTGCCACACCGATTCGACGGCGGCCAGCTCGATGCGGCTGTTGACGCCCGCCACCTCCCACGCCTCGGCCTCGATCACCGCGCTCGACGCGCCGGGCAGCATGACGATGTCGGGCAGATAATATTCGCCCGCCGCATTGTCGTTGCCGATCTGGTCGAGCAGGATGAAGAGATCGGTGGCGCGCACCGCCATTAGGCCAGAATTGCAGAGAGTAACGGCCCGCTCCTCCGCGCTCGCATCCTTAAATTCGACCATCTTGTCGATGACGCCCTGCCCGTCGGCGATGATGCGGCCATAGGCGGCGGCTTCATCAGGACGGAAGCCGAGCACGACGGCGCGGGGTTCGTCGCCCCGGTTCAGCCGGTCGAGCATCGCGCGCATCGTTTCCGCCTGCACCAGCGGCACATCGCCATAGAGGATGAGCACATCGCCCGCAAAGCCCGCCAGCGCGTCATGCGCCTGCGCAACCGCGTGGCCCGTGCCCTTCTGCTCGCTTTGCACCGCGATCGTCGCGCCCGTGCCGGCGACCGCTGCCTCTACCTGTTCCCGACCCGAACCCACAACCACCACGCGCCGTTCAGGCGCAAGCGTCTCCACCGCAGCAAGCAGGTGCAGGAGCATAGGCCGCCCGGCGATGGGATGCAGCACCTTATGTTTGCCAGACTTCATGCGCGTGCCTTGGCCTGCAGCGAGGATGATGACGGCAAGCGGGCGGGGAGCGGTCACGAGGCTATCTCCTGAAACATTGGCCAAACATGGTTCGACCGTACGGAAACTGAAAGGCGAGGCGTCCTTGCCATGTTTGGCTTGCCTTTGCCACCGGCAGCCGGGCAAGGACGCGCCCATGCGCAAAATTCCCTTCGACATCGTCGGCTTCGACCTCGACGGCACTTTGATCGACACCAGCGGCGACCTTGCCGCCGCCGTCAACCATGCGATCGGCACGATCGGCTGCCCGCCCTTCGTGGTGGAGGAGATCAAGCCCTTCGTCGGCAAAGGCGCGCGCGTGATGCTCGAACGGGCGCTGGCCGCATCGGGTCATGGCGACCCGGAAACGCTGGAGCGGCTGCTGCCAATCTTGCTCGATTTTTATCAGCGCAATCTCGTCGCCCTGTCCGCGCCCTACCCCGGGCTGCTCGCGGCTATGGACGTGCTGGAAGCGGCAGGCGTCAAGCTTGCCATCTGCACCAACAAGGCGGAACGCTTCACCCTGCCGCTGATGGCGCAGATCGGCCTGGCCCACCGCTTCGCCGCGATCGTCGGGGGCGACACTGTGGGCGTGTCCAAGCCCGACCCCGCGCCGATCCATGAGATGATCGCGCGCGCCGGAGGTGGACGCGCGGTCTTCATCGGCGACACGATCAACGATATCGCCGGCGCGCGCAACGCCGGCGTGCCCAGCATTGCCGTCAGCTTCGGCTTCCTAGACGGGCCGGTCGAGGATCTGGCGGCGGACGCGGTCATCCATCATTTCGACGAACTCGTCCCCCTGCTGGAAAGCTGGCCCATCGCAGCAGTGTGAGCCCAGCATAGCCTTTGTTAAGGATGCTGCCGTAGAGCGAACGGACGGAGCATTCGAACGGGGGTTTGAGCGAGAGAGCGTGGGGGAGAAATTCGCCTTCTTCTTGCCTGTCATGATGGCCAGCTTCAGTTGCGCCTTCCTGATGGTGTGGCGCTGGGGCGCGCCGGGCGCGAAATGGTGGAGCGCGGGCTATGGCAGCGCCGCGCTCGGCTTTGCCGCGCCGCTTGCCGACGCCATGCTGCCCTCGTCCTTCTGGGCCTATTTCGCCGATATCGCCTTTGCGAGCGGCTTCCTGTTCTTTGGCCAGGCGCTGGTCGCGCGATGGCGGCCCGGCTGGCTGCTGCGCACGCGTGTCGCGATCTGGGCCGCCTCGGTCACGCTCAGCTGGATCGGGGTGGCACGGAGCGACCTGCCGCTCGAACTCGTCGTGTCGGATTTTGGCTGCTTCCTGCTGATCGCCCTGTCGCTGGTCGCCGCGCGCGGGAAGCTTCACACACCCGCCGATCGGTTGCTGTTCCTCGCTGCCATGCTGCCCGCGCTCGATAATCTGGGACGCGGCAGCACCATATCCATGACGCTCAATGGCACAGGGCTCTATGCCAGCGAATATGGCTTCCTCATGCAGGCGCTGGCTTGCCTGTTCGGCCTGTTCATGGCGCTTGCGGCGCTTGCCGCCTGCGTCGGCGACATGGTGTCGGGCTATCGCGACGATGCGTTGCTCGATCCGCTGACGGGTCTGCTCAACCGGCGCGGCTTCGACGCGCGGGTGGCGGCGATGGGGGAGCGCGCCGCGAATGCCTGCGTCATCCTGTGCGACATCGATCATTTCAAGGCGGTCAACGACATGCACGGCCATGCCGAGGGCGACCGCGTCATCGTCGCGCTGGCCGGAGCGCTGCGCACATTGGCCCCTGCCGACGCCGTGACTGCGCGTTTTGGCGGCGAGGAGTTCGTTATCCTGCTGCCGGGCGCCAGCATCACGCGCAGCGTCGCACTCGCCAACCGGATGCGGAGCTATTTCTCGGACGAGGCGGGGCCGCAATTGCATCTTGGCCGCGTGCTGACCGCCAGCTTCGGCGTATCCGACCGTCGCCCGAGCGACGGGACGATCCATGCCGCAATCGACCGCGCCGACCTGTCGCTCTATGAGGCGAAGCGGCAGGGGCGCGACCGCGTCTGCGTGCAACGCGCGCATGACAATGCGAACCGTCCGGACGCAGTGTATATGCCGCTGGCCAGGACGGCTTGAAGCGCCGACACGCAAACGCCCCGTTCCTTGAGGCCAAGGAACGGGGCGCTGCTTAACCTTGTCGTGCGATCAGATGTGGATGGGCTTGCCCGTTACCGCCATCGCCGCTTCCTTCATTGCTTCGCTATGCGTCGGATGGGCGTGGCAGGTGTAGGCGATATCTTCGCTCGACGCGCCGAATTCCATCGCCTGCGCCGCCTGCGCGATCATC
>JBEVMZ010000019.1:0-3279 GCA_040508335.1 Sphingobium sp. | reverse complement strand
TGCGACCAAGGCGCCTGCGGCGCGTGCACGGTTCTCCTTAATGGCAATCGCGTCCTATCGTGCCTTACGCTGGCTGCGCAGGCGGACGGAAGCGACGTCCTGACAATCGAGGGCATCTCCGGCGATGCCGGCGATATGCACATGTTGCAACAGGCCTTTGTTGAGCATGACGGGCTGCAATGCGGCTATTGCACCCCCGGCCAAATCTGCTCGGCGATTGCCATGGCGGAGGAATTACGTCGGGGCGACCCCAGCTACGTGACCCTCCATATCGCCGCAGGGACGCAAGTCGTGACGCGCGCAGAGATCCGCGAGCGTATGAGCGGGAATCTCTGTCGCTGCGGCGCGCATAACGGGATCGTCGAGGCGATCGAGGCGATGCTGGCGGAGACGGCGGCGTGACGCCCTTGACCTATGTCCGCGCGGCGGATCGGGCCGACGCCCTCGCCCGCGTTGAGAGTGGCGCACGGTTTTTGGGTGGCGGGACCAACCTCGTCGACCTTCTGCGGCAGAACGTCGAACAGGCGAGTGACTTGGTGGACATAAGCCTCTTGGATGGCACCATCCGTGAAACCGATGGCGGCGGGCTGCTGATCGACGCGTCGGTCAAGAACGCCGCAGTTGCTGCCCATCCGCTCGTGCGCCGCCGCTACCCGGTGCTCGCGCGCGCGTTGCTCGCCGGCGCCTCTGCGCAGATTCGCAACATGGCGACCGTCGGCGGCAATATCCTCCAGCGTACGCGCTGTATGTATTTTTACGATGTAGAGGGCGCGCGCTGTAACAAGCGGCAGCCGGGCACCGGCTGCGACGCGCTCGACGGGTTCAACCGCTATCATGCCATTTTGGGCGCGTCGGACCAGTGCGTCGCGACACATCCTTCCGACATGTGCGTGGCGCTCGCCATGCTCGATGCCGTGATCCATCTCTCCGGCCCCGAGGGTGAACGGTGTGTGCCGTTGACGGACTTTCATGTCCTGCCGGATGCCGCGCCGCATGTGGAGACCGTGCTGAAACCGGGCGAACTGATCGCTGCCGTCGAACTGCCGCCGCCGTCGGACGCGGTGACCAACGCTGAATATCGCAAGGTCCGCGATCGCTCCAGCTACGCCTTCGCGCTGATCTCCGTCGCGGGCGGCCTGGCGCTCGCTGACGGGCGTGTCACGCAAGCCCGCCTTGCGCTCGGCGGCGTGGCCGCCAAGCCCTGGCGCGCGACCCGTGCCGAAGCGGCGCTGGTCGGGGTCGCGCCGACGCCTGAGGCTTTTCTTGCCGCGATCCGCAAAGAGCTCGCCGGCGCGCGGCCGCTATCCGATAACGGTTTCAAGATAGGTCTCGTCGAACGCACGGTGGTCGCCGTCCTGACCGCCCTTTCAGGAGCGCATGCATGACGAAGCTGCAAAACGCCATCGTCGGCGGCGTGCGCGCCGTTATCGGCCATGTGCCCGAAAGCTGGCTACCCGGCGGCACGCCCGATCCGCTGATCGACAAGCGCGTGTCGCTCGGCGAGCAGCAGTCACGGGTCGACGGACCCGACAAGGTGCGCGGGGCGGCGCGGTTTGCCGCCGAAGTGGCGATGGAAAATCTGCTCTACGCTGCCTTCGTTCATTCCACGATCGCTCGGGGCCGCATCGCCGATATCGACGTATCGGCAGCCGAGGCAGCATCTGGCGTCGCGCTAGTCATGACCTATCGCAATGCGCCCAAGATGAGCGTTCCGCCGCCGATCGGCATGACCAACCTCAAGGCTGCGGGCAATCATACATTGCCGATCATGCAGGATCCCGAGATACGCTGGAACGGACAGGTCGTGGCGGTGGTGCTGGCTGAAACGCGCGAGCAGGCAGATCACGCGGCCACCTTGGTCCGCGTGCGCTATGACGCCGCGCCGGCACGCACACGGTTCGAGGAGGGGAAGGCCAGCGCCTATACGCCGGAGTCCATCCTGGTCGAACGCAACCGTATCGAGAAGGGCGGCCCAAGCCGAAAGTTCGCCGAGGCTGCTTTCAAGATCGACGCGGTTTATACGACGCCTTGGGAGAACCATAATCCGATCGAGCCGCATGCCGCGACGATCGTCTGGCGGGATGGCAAGTTGATCGTTCACGACGCGACCCAAATGATCCACGGGACCGCCGGATCGCTCGCGAAAATATTCGGGCTGAACGCCGGTGATGTCGAGGTAAGCTCGCCCTATGTGGGCGGAGGCTTTGGCGCGAAAGGTCTGTGGGATCACCAGATACTGGGCGCTGCCGCAGCGAAGCTTGCTGACCGGCCTGTGCGCGTCGCCCTCTCACGCGCCAGCATGCACCGGCTGATCGGCGGTCGCATGCAAACAGAGCAGCGGGTAGCGCTGGCCGCGAATGCGGACGGCAAGCTCAATGCGCTATCGCACCATGGCTATGGCGTCAGGCCGCTGCACAGTATCTGCGATGAAGGCTTCACCCTTACCGGCCGCTCGCTTTACGCCAGCGAGAGCTTCGATATCGTCCAGCATTATGTCGACCTTGACCTGCTGGCAAACAGCTTCATGCGCGGGCCCGGCGAGACGCCCGGCACCTTTGCGATCGAATGCGCTATGGATGAACTCGCGCATGCCATCGGCATGGACCCCATAGAATTGCGCCGGCGCAATGTGGCCACCCGCGATCCGGTGAGCGGCGCGCCGCATTCGCAGAGCGCGATGATGGAAGCTTATGACCTCGGCGCGACGCGCATCGGCTGGGATCGTCGTTTGGCGGAGCCAAGCGTGCGGCGCGAGGGCGAGTGGCTGATCGGCATGGGCTGCGCCAGCGGCACCTTCCCGTTCATGCGCATGCCCGGCACGTCCGTGCGCATAACCATCGACGCCAGTGGCAATGCCCGTGTCTCAAGCGCCGCGCACGAAATGGGCATGGGCACGGCGACGGTGCAGCGCCAGCATGCCGCCGATCGGCTAGGCCTTCCGCTCGATCGCGTCACGGTGACGATCGGGGATTCGAGTCTGCCGTTCGCAAGCTTTGCCGGCGGATCATCTCAGACCGCCTCATTGGCTGCGGCGATCAGCGCGGCGAGCGTCAAGCTCGTGGCCGAACTCATGCGCACGGCGGGCAATGACACGCCGCTGGCCGGCCTCAAGCCGAGCGAGGTCGAGTTCTCCGACGGCGGGGTCCGCAGCGTCGAGGATCACACTCGCCAGGAAAGCTTTGCCTCCATCCTTCGCCGCGCCAATCGTAGCGATCTGAGCGTGGTCGGCGAAAGCGGCGCGCCGCTGGAGATCATGAAATATTCGATGCACAGCACGTC
>JBEVMZ010000205.1:0-12933 GCA_040508335.1 Sphingobium sp. | reverse complement strand
CGCGCATCATGCGCTGATCGATCAAGCCGCCGCGCATATCCCTGTGCTCCAGACCGGCAACACCTCACTCGGCGTCAATCTGCTCGCCGCGCTGGTCGAACAGGCGGCGGCGGGCCTTGGCGACGACTGGGACGTCGAAATCGTCGAGATGCACCACCGGCACAAGGTCGATGCCCCTTCCGGCACCGCCCTGCTGCTGGGCGAAGCGGCGGCGCGCGGGCGCGGCATCCCCCTTGCCGACCATAGCGAGCGCGGCCGCGACGGCATCACCGGCGCACGCCAGCAGGGCGCAATCGGCTTTGCAAGCTTGCGCGGCGGATCGGTTGCCGGCGACCATCAGGTGATCTTCGCGGCCGAAGGCGAACGGATCGAGATCGGCCACCGCGCCGAAAACCGCGCCATCTTCGCGCGCGGCGCGATTCGCGGCGCGCTTTGGCTGAAGGACCAGCCGCCGGGCCGCTACGACATGAAGGGCGTGCTCGGACTTTAGACTTTTGTTTTGCCGCGATTTCCGAGCCAGCAGGTGATCCCACCTGCTTCGAAATCGCTCAAAGGACCAGCGCAGTGAACAAGGCGCAGATCTTCGACTTTTTCGCGCGCCTCGCCGAAGCCAATCCGGCGCCGCGCACCGAGCTTGAATATGGCAACGACTATCAGCTGCTCGTCGCCGTGACCCTGTCGGCGCAGGCGACCGACGTCGGCGTCAACAAGGCGACCCGCGCCCTCTTCCGCTGCGTCGAAACGCCTGCGCAGATGGTGGCGCTCGGCGAGGAAGGGCTAAAAGCGCATATCAAGACGATCGGCCTCTTCAACGCCAAGGCGAAGAACGTCATCGCCCTCTCCGAACTTTTGGTGCGCGACCATGGCGGTGTCGTACCGCGCGACCGCGACAGCCTCACCGCCCTTCCCGGCGTCGGGCGCAAGACGGCCAATGTCGTCCTCAACACCGCGTTCGGCGAGGAAACCTTTGCGGTCGACACCCATATTTTCCGCGTCGGCAACCGCACCGGCCTGGCACCGGGCAAGACCCCGCTCGCCGTCGAGCTCAAGCTCGAAAAGCGCGTCCCCGGCCCCTTCCGCCGCGACGCCCATCATTGGCTGATCCTGCACGGCCGCTATGTCTGCAAGGCGCGGCGCCCCGAATGCTGGCGCTGCATCGTCGCGGACCTGTGCCGCTACAAGCCAAAGACGCCGCCGCCGGCCCCCACTACGTCGACGGCTGCCTGATCCATGTGAACGCGAATAGAACGGAACCACAGCGCCCGCATCGTCTTGACTGACATATCCCCTTCAAGGAGAGCCCCATGCGTCGCCCGTCCGCCCTGTCCCGCACCACCCGCCTCGCCATCGGCCTTGTCATGGGCCTGACCGCCACGCTTCCCGCGCTGGCCAAGGACGCCAAACCCGACAAATATGTCAATGCCGGCAAGCCCGTCGACTGCATCCAGATCAACCGCATCCGCTCCAGCCAGGTGCGCGACGACCGCACCATCGACTTCGTCATCGGCGGCAGTAAAATCTATCGCAACATCCTACCCAACAGCTGCCCCAGCCTCGGCTTCGAACGACGCTTCGCCTACGCCACCAGCCTGTCGCAGCTCTGCTCGGTCGATATCATCACGGTCCTGTATCAAGGCGGCGGACCGGGCCTGACGCGCGGAGCAAGTTGCGGCCTCGGCAAATTTCAGCCGATGGAAAAGACAAAATAGATCGCGCGCCCATGTCGATTGCCGCTGGCGTCATCGGGCAGGCTTTGCTAATCGCCCCTTGTCCCGCACCCGTAGCTCAGCTGGATAGAGCGCTGCCCTCCGAAGGCAGAGGTCACTGGTTCGAATCCAGTCGGGTGCACCAGCTTTTCCGCTATTCGTCCGCTCCATCTGCACAGCTTTTGAAAAAGCGTGTGCGGTAAGGTGCGCGCTACGCGCCAATGGCGGCAAGAAGCCCCCTCGCGCTTCTTGATAGCCGCGGAGCGGGGGCGGACGCCGCTCGCTGCTATGGTCCAGCAACGGTCGAGGAGCGACCGCTTGCATGGAACATCGGTACGCTATTCTGCGTCCGCGATGTCCCCAAGAAGGCGTCGCGGAACCCGCTCCGTCATCCAAAGCAGCGGGCCTGTCCGGTCCCCGCCTCAATGCCGCTTCTCCAATTGCCCCAGCCAATGACGCGATCGGATCGAGTTCATGCGGGGCTGTCGATAGGTCATGATGGCGCCCCGGTAACGCCGTCTGAACCTCCTCCAACGCAAAACGCCCGCCGGTTTCCCGACGGGCGCTTCGTTTCTCCGACAGAAGCTGTCGAGCTCTTCAGTCGGCCTTCGACTGAAGATTGACGGCAGCATATTTGCCCCGACGATCGACTTCCAGTTCGAAGTCGAGACGGTCGCCTTCATTGAGCGCGGCCATGCCGGCGCGTTCGACGGCGCTGATGTGGACGAACGCATCCGGCTGGCCGTCATCGCGCTGAATGAAGCCGAAACCCTTCATCGCGTTGAAGAATTTGACCGTACCACTGGCACGCTCACCGGTCAGCTGACGCTGTGGGCCACCGGCACCGCCGCGATCACCACCGCCAAAGCCGCCACGATCGCCGCCGAAGCCACCGGGCGCACGCGGTTCGCGCGGGGGCGCGCGGTCGGTGACAGGCAGAGGTTCGCCCTCGATCTTGAGGTCGGTTGCCGAAACCTTGCCGCCGCGATCGACCAGCGTGAAGCCGAGCTGCTGTCCTTCGGCCAGGCCGGCCAGGCCGGCCTGCTCGACCGCGCTGATGTGCACGAACACGTCTTCCGCGCCATCGTCACGAACGATGAAGCCGAAGCCCTTCTGACCATTGAAGAATTTGACAGTGCCGGTGCCTTCGCCAACCACTTGGGCAGGCATGCCGCGACCACCGCCGCCTGCACCGCCGCCGCGGAAGCCGCCGCCGCCAGCGCCAGCGCCACCGCCGAAGCCGCCGCGATCACCGCCACCGAAGCCGCCGCCACCACCGCCGCCGCCGCCGAAGCGATCACCGCCGCCGCCGAAACCGCCACGGTCGCCACCGCCGAAACCACCGCGATCACCGAAGCCGCCGCCAGCGCTGCGACCCGCGTCGTAGAAATTATCTTCGCCGAAACCGTCGCGCTTGTCCTTGCCGCGACCGCCGCGGCGCCCTCTGTCAAAACTCATGCCCTGTTAGTCACTTTCGCTCGCCCTAAGACAAAATCGGACAAGCATGTCGGGCGAATGACATGCACGTACCTCCGCGCAACTGCGGTTTGGGACTCACCATATCAGCTTTTCGGCCGAGCGCGAATGATTTTCGCCGGCTTGTCCCCCGTAAAGTGCGGTTTACCGGGCCACGACGGCAAAAGCGCCGATTGCGATGCGCGCGCTTTGTCCATAGAGGGGAAGCATGACCGTCCATTTCCATGAAGAAGATCTGCCCGAAGGCGTGCTCGCCCCCGGCCCCGTCGCCATCGACACCGAAACCATGGGTCTCATCACGCCCCGCGACCGCCTGTGCCTCGTACAGATCAGCGACGGGCGCGGCGACGAGCATCTGGTGCGCTTTGGGCCGGACAGCGACTATGCCGCGCCCAATCTCAAAGCGGTGCTGAACGATCAGTCACGCCTCAAACTCTATCATTTCGGCCGTTTCGACGTCGCCGCTCTGCGCCATTATCTGGGCGTGCTGACGACGCCGGTCTACTGCACGAAGATCGCCTCGCGCCTGATACGCACCTATACCGATCGCCATGGCCTCAAGGAACTGGTGCGCGAAATGCTGGGGCAGGAGATCAGCAAGCAGCAGCAGAGCAGCGACTGGGGGGCGCCGACGCTGTCCGACGCGCAAAAGGATTATGCCGCGTCGGACGTGCGCTACCTGCACCGCCTGAAGGAAGAGCTGGACAAGCGACTTGTTCGGGAAGGCCGGATGGAACTGGCGCAGGCCTGTTTCGATTTCCTGACCCACCGCGCGGAGCTCGACCTTGCCGGATGGCCGGAAATCGACATTTTTTCGCATATGTAAATCCCGCCGCAGGCCAAGGGATTTTTAGGGGACTGGGCTACCAAGGCATGTCGATCCAGGCCGAACAGCAACGCCACGCCCGCCGCAACTGGGCGCGTCCGGGGGGGCGTCACGACCGGCTGGTCGGGACGCTCAAAAACTGGCTGCCCGTCGGCCTTGGCGTCTTTGCGGCGCTGCTGTTCACCGCGCCTTTTACCGGCGGGGACAAGGTCAGCTTCGTCCTCGACAAGAACAAGGTCGATGTCGCCAAGGAGCGCATGCGCGTGACCGAAGCGCTGTACCGGGGCGAAGACAGCAAGGGCCAGCCCTTCTCGCTGCGCGCCGGCTCGGCGGTCCAGCGCAGCTCGCGCGAACCGATCGTCTATCTTAATGACATGTCCGCCCGCATCCTCCTGTCCGACGGGCCGGCGGTGCTGACCGCGCAGCGCGGCCGCTACGCGATGGACAAGGAACATGTCATGGTCGATGGCCCCGTTCAGTTCCAGGCGGCAAACGGCTACCGGCTGACGACGCGCGATGTCGGCATCGACCTTAAGAGCCGACAGATGCGCAGCCAGGGGCGGGTCGACGGCCGCATTCCGATCGGCACCTTCAGCGGCGATCATCTGGAGGCAGACATGGCGGCGCGCACGGTGACGCTGAACGGCCGTGCCACCTTGCGCATCGAACAAAATGGCCTCAAAGGGCGCAATTGATGAAAAGCCTTCCCTTCTTCGCCCTGCTCTTGATGCTGACCGCTGGCGAAGCCGGCGCGCAGGTATTCAAGAATCACGACAGCAACGCTCCGGTCAATTTCACCGCCGACCGGATCGAGGTGCAGGACCGCGCCGACCGCGTCGTCGTATCGGGCAATGTCGTCGTCACGCAGGCGGGGTTGACGCTCAACGCCGCGCGCATGACCGTTGCCTATCGTAATGGCGGCAATGGCGCGGGCGGCGTCGATATCGACCGGATCGACGCATCGGGCAATGTCGTCGTCACACGCGGCGGCGAAACCGCGCGCGGCAATGTCGCCATCTACGATCTCAACCGCCGGCTCATCACCATGCTGGGCAATGTCACGCTGACGCAGACGGGCGGCAATCGCCTGAGCGGCGGGCGGATGGTCATCGACCTCACCAGCGGCCGCTCGACCGTCGATGGCCGTTCGTCGGGCGGCGCACCGGGCGTCTCGGGCAGCGGCGGCGGCCGAGTCTCGGGCACCTTCACCGTGCCGCAGCGCAAATAAACCCGCGCGCTTAAGGGCGCACGTTCCAGCGCACAAGCCGCGCTCTTCCCGCTTCGACCGCGATCTCGCCAAAGGCGCCGGTGCGTAATTTGAGCGAGGCTCCGCTCTCGCCCAGCGCCAGCAGGGCAAAGCGCGCCGCGCCGTTGCTGGTGATGAGAATATCGTCGCCCTCTGCTTCTTCGGCCAGAAAACCGCGCCATCCCGCAAGGCGCGCCTCGGCATCCACGGTCCAGTCCGCCGGCGCGATCCCGCGCCTGTCCCAATCCTCGATCGCCTGCGCGCCCAGCCGCGCGATTACGCCGGCCTCGACCCCGCCCTCGTCCGGCCCATGGTCGATCTCGTCCAGCCAGGGGCGCGTCCCGACCGCCCCATACCCCAGCGCCGCCCCGATCGCCGCGGCCGTCTCCCGCGCCCGCAACAGCGGCCCGCTCAGCAGACGGCCGACGACCACCCCTTCGTTCGCAAACCATTGCCCAAGCAGCGCCGCCTGGCGCCGCCCGCTCTCTACCAAGGGCAGATCGGTACGCGCCCCGATCCGGCGCGGCAGCTCATCTGGGCCGAACGTATTGCCGTGGCGCACCACGAAGATGCGGCGCATCATAAGGGCGGCGTGGGATCGCCATGCTTGGCGATCAGCGCCTCGACGCGCACGATATCCGCCTGCGTGTCGATGCCCGAACTGTCGAACACTGGCGGCGGCACCGCCACCGTTGTGACCGGGATGCCCAGCTCCAGCAGGCGCAGCTGCTCCAGCCCTTCCAGCCGCTCGATCACGGTCGGCGGCGTCGCCTCGAACCGCTCGAGCGCGGGCAGGGCGTAGCCGTAAAGCCCGACATGCCGCCACACAGGCGACAGCCCGCCCGCCGCGCGCAGGCGGCCCTCGTCGCGGATCGCGGGAATGATCGTCTTGGAAAACCAGTAGGCCCGGCCATCGGGCGCGCGCGCGCAGGTCGTGCCGCTGAAGGGCGAACGTTCCTTATGCGCGCGCAGCGCGTCGAGCGCCGCCCAGTCGAGCGCGATCACCGGCGTCGCCACCTGCGCCCCGCCTTCCAGTGCCTCGACCACCGCCGCCAGCGCGCCCTGCGGCTGAAACGGCGAATCGCCCTGAAGGTTGACGACGAAGCTTGGCGCAACGGCCTGCGCCCGCGCGGCGGCGAGCGCCCTGCCCGATCCGGTCTCGATCCCGCTGTCGGTCATCACCGCCGCGCAGCCAACGGCCCGCGCATGGTCGGCGATCTCGTCATCGTCGGTCGCGACCACCAGTTCGACGCTCTCAATCGGCGCCAAAGCCGCACGCGCCATCGCGATCGTCCGATGCAGCAAAGTGCGCCCCGCGATCGGCAGCAGCGGCTTGCGCGGCAGGCGGGAGGAACCCGCCCGCGCCGGGATGACCACCAATATGGTCAGGCGACCCCGGCGTCGAGCAGGTCATGCATATGGATCGCGCCGATCAGCCGATCATCCTCGCAGATGAAGAGCAGGGTGATATTGCTCTCATGCATGATCCGCAGCGCTTCGGACGCCAACTCGTCGGGCGAGACTCGGCGCGGTGGCACGGTCATGAAGCGGCCGACGGTTTCAGTGAGGTCCTGCTTGCCCGTCACGGTGCGGCGCAAATCGCCGTCGGTAAAGGCGCCGATCAGCCGCCCTTCGCCGTCCACGATCGCCGTGCCGCCAAGCCGCGCGCGCGTCATCTCCATCGTCGCGTCGAGCAAGGTCGCGTCCTCGCGCACGCGCGGCACGTCCTCGCCCGCCGTCATCATCTCGCGCACCTTGACCAATTGCGCGCCCAGTTTGCCGTTCGGATGGAATTTATGGAAATCGTCGGCCGAAAAGCCGCGCATTTCCATCAGCGCCACCGCCAGCGCGTCGCCGAACGCCATCTGCACCGTGGTCGACGTCGTGGGGGTGAGCGAATTGGGGCAGGCTTCCCGCACGGGCGGCAGGCGCATGAGAATGTCGGCGGCCTGCGCGACGGTGCTGTCCGCCTTCGCCGTCATCGCCAGCAGTGGAATGCGGAAGCGTTTGCAATATTGGATGATGGGGCCAAGCTCAGTCGATTCGCCCGAATGCGACAGCATCAGCACGACATCGTCGGGCGTAACCATGCCAAGATCGCCATGACCCGCATCGGCGGGATGCAGGAAGATGGCGGGCGTCCCGGTGGAGGTCAAAGTCGCGGTCATCTTGCGCGCGACGATGCCGCTCTTGCCGATGCCAGTGACGATCACGCGCCCACGCACATTCATGATCATGCCGACCAGCCGCACGAAGGTGGCGGCAAACTCGCGCTCCTTGAACTGCGCCTCCAGCGCGTTCAGCCCTTCTGCTGCAATGAACAAGGTTCGGGATGCGGCTTCGACGATGCGTCCTCCCGAACCGAGCGGGACGACATTTTGCGCTATCGACACGTTCAAACCCTTTTCGTTCGCGATTCGGAGCCAGTTGGAGCCTGCTTCCAAATGCGGAGACGGCACGCCCACAGGACAACCGTCTCTTCCCCCAAAAATCGCGACCCTATTCAAGACGCGGTTTCCCGGACCTGAACATTCTACCGGACTAGGCGGTTCCGCGCTGTCATGACAATGTCATTTCGCAAAATGGATGTAATTTAGCTGCAGGGCGTGACCAAAACACAATGATCGGAAGGCGCGCCGCACCACCCTCCTCACCGATGATAGGCTTTATACCAGTCGACGAAGCGCGGGATGCCCTCCGCAATCCCCGTGCTCGGATGGAAGCCGATGTCGCGCGAGATCGCGCTGATGTCGGCAAAGGTGGCGCGCACGTCGCCCGGCTGCATCGGCTGGAAGTCGATCACCGCCTTGCGCCCGCAGGCCGCTTCCAGCAGCGCGATCAGCTCCATCAGCTCCTCGGGCCGGTTGTTGCCGATATTGTAGAGCCGATGCGGCGACCGGCTGCCCCCCGCCTTGACCGCGCCGTCGTCGGCGGGCGGATGGTCGAGGCAGCCGATGATGCCCGACACGATATCGTCGATATAGGTGAAGTCGCGCTGCATCCGGCCATGGTTGAAGACGGGGATCGGCTCACCCGCCAGGATGCGGCTGGTGAAGGACCAATAGGCCATGTCGGGCCGCCCCCATGGTCCATAGACGGTGAAGAAGCGCAGGCCCGTCATCGGCACGCGGAACAGATGCGCATAGGTTTCGCTCATCAATTCGTCGGCGCGCTTGGTCGCGGCATAGAGCGATACGGGATGGTCCGCGCGATCCTCGACCCGAAACGGCATGCTGTCATTGCCACCATAGACCGAGGAGGAGGACGCATAGACCATATGCCGCACCTCCCGCTCGCGCGCGAGTTCCAGCATGTTGACATGGCCCGCCAGGTTCGACTGTACATAGGCATGGGGGTTGATCAGCGAATAGCGCACACCCGCCTGCGCACCCAGATGGACGATAGCCTCGATGCCATGCCCGGTCAGCGCGGCGCGCAAGCCGGCCATGTCGGAAAAGTCCAGCTCCAGGAACGCGAACAGCTTGCCATGCCGCTGCGTCAGCGTCTCCAGCCGCGCGCGCTTCAGGGCGACGGGATAATAATCGTTCAAATTGTCGATGCCGACGACCGCGCGCCCTTGGCTCAGCAGCCGGTCGGCGACGTGCATGCCGATGAAGCCGGCCGCCCCGGTCACGAGTATCGTCATATTTGCTGCCCACCCCATTCTGACCGACGCAGCCCGAACCTGTCGATCACCGCCGCCGAAATACACTGCGCCGCCGGGTAAAGGCAAAGCGCTTATTCTTTCCCTAACATTTCCGGGCTAGGGCAAAATCATGGACATGGCTTCCCATCCGTCGCCTGCCGCCCCGCAGGTTGCGCATCTTTGCGCCGAGCGCTGGGCGGATCTGGCCGCGCATGCGCAAGAAGCCAACGCCTTCTACGCCCCCGACATGCTGATCCCCGCGCTCACCCATCTGGCGCAGGACAAGACGATCCGCCTGCTCGAAGCGTCCGCCGGCGGCACGCTCATCGGCCTGCTGCCGGTCGTCGTCCATGACCGCCATGGTCGCCTGCCGATCGCCTGCACGGGCAACTGGATGCACGACCATGGCTTCTTCGGTGCCCCGCTGCTCCGGCGCGGCCATGCGCGCGAAGCCTGGGCCAATTTCCTGGCCCAGCTCGACGCCGCCGCCTGGGCGCCTGCCTTCCTCTACCTCCAAGGCATCGACGCCGCCGGCGCCAGCGCCGCCGCGCTCGAATCGCTCTGCGTCGAACAACGGCGCGGCTTTCGCGAGGTGCAGCGCTACGACCGCGCGATGCTGCGCTCCGATCTCTCCGCCGACGCCTATTGGGAAGCCAACGTCCGGTCAAAGAAGCGCAAGGAAATCCGCCGCCTGCAAAAACGGCTCGCCGACGAGGGCACGGTCGAGCAGCGCTTCCTCACCGACCCGCGCGAACTTGCCGGCTGGTGCGACGCCTTCCTCGCGCTCGAACAGGCCGGCTGGAAAGGCGCGCAAGGCAGCGCACTCGCCTCCCGCCCCGCCGACGCCGCCTTCGTCCGCGAAGCCTGCGCCAACGCCTTTGCCGGCGGACGGCTACACATGCTGCGCATCGACCTCGATGGCACCCCAATCGCGATGCTCGTCAATTTCCGCCATCTCGACGGCGCCTTCTCGTTCAAGATCGCCTTCGACGAAGCCATGGGCCGTTTTTCGCCGGGCGTCCTGATCGAGCTCGCCAATCTCCACGCCGTCCAGGGCGACCCCGCCATCGCCTGGATGGACAGTTGCGCCGCGCCCGATCACCCGATGATCGACAGCCTCTGGAGCGAACGCCGCAGCATCGTACAATATCGCATCGCCCTGCATGGCCGCGGGCCGAGGCGTCTCGCGCGCCGCGCCGCCTTCGCGCTCGCCAATGGCGTGGAGCAGCTGGCCGACAGGATGAAAGGACAGGCATGAACGCACAAAGCCCCATCGCCACAGGGTCGGCCGGCGTCTTTCCCGACAGCGCCCGCGCCGCCTTTGCCGCCGCCTATCCCGACCAGCCGACGCGCCTCACCCACGCCCTCGTCGGCCACCCTCTGCTCACCCTCGACGCGCTGGCGCAGCTTGCCGAACGCATGCCCCCGGCCCGCGTCGAATATAATCTCGGGAAGCTCCCCTTGGGCATCCGGGCGGAAGACACGCCCGCCAACGGCCTGACGCTGGGCGAAACGATCCGCACGATCGAAACCAACGGCAGCTGGGCGGTCCTCAAAAATGTCGAGAGCGACCCGCGCTACGCCGCCCTGCTCGACGGCGCGCTCGCGGAAATCGACGCCATCGTGCGCCGCCGCACCGGCGCGATGCTCCACCGCGAAGCCTTCATCTTCCTGAGTTCTCCGGGCAGCGTCACCCCGTTCCACATGGACCCGGAGCATAATATCCTGCTCCAGATCATGGGCACCAAGACCATGACCGTCTTCCCCGCCCGCGACGAAGCCCTGGTCCCGCCAGCCAAGAGCGAGGATTTCCACGGCGGCGGCCACCGCAATCTCGACTGGCGCGCCGACTACAAGGCGCGCGGCATGGCGGTGCTGCTCGAACCGGGCGAAGCGATCCATGTGCCGGTCAACGCCCCGCATTTCGTCGAAAACGGCCCGACCGTCTCGGTCAGCCTTTCGGTCACATGGCGTTCCGACCGCAGCGTGGCGGAAGGCGAGCTGCACAGCTTCAACGCGCTGCTGCGCGCCCGCGGCCTGCCGGTCGGCCGCGTCGGCGCGAACCCGGAACGGCAGCGCCTGCGCCGCCTCGCCTATCGCGTCATCCGGAAACTGGGCGGTTGAGCAGCCGCCGCGCGATCGCCTCTATCTCCAGCCGGGGCGAAAACCGCTCGACCACCCACCACTCCAGCGTCTCTTCGCGCGTGGAGAGGCTCTGCTTGTAGCGATCCTTGCCCGCCAGCAGCGAATAGAGCGAAAGCCCCCGGTCGGCATAATATCCAACCGCCGCCGCATGCGCGAGCAGGCCCGGCTTGTCCTTATTCCCCATCGGCGCGGCAAAGGCCGACTGATAGTTGAGCGCTGCCCCGCGATAGACGAAATTGACGAGCAGCCCGACCGTGCCATGCTCATCGGTCATCCGGAGCAGATCGACCTCGCCATTATCCTGCCCGCGCGCGACCAGCGTGGCGACGAAGCGGCGAAACCCCGCATCGTCCCACGCATTGTCGGCATGACGCCCGGCGTTGAGCGCGTGCATCTCCTCCAGCCAGACGTCGCACTCATGCCGGGCCGCCCGCGCTACCTGCGGCAGCGCGCCGCCCCGGTCCTTCATCGCCCGCTTGATCTGGCTGCGCGTATTGGCGCTCAGCAGCGAGAGATAATCGCCTCCCGCTGCGCGCACGGCTTCCAGATCGACCTGATAGACCGGCGCAGCGTCCATGCGCACCTGCCGCCGCCCTTTTACGCCAAGCAGCGGCGATCCCGGCGCGACCCCGCTCAGCATCAGCACCCGCCAGTCGTTGCGCTTTTCGATCGCGGCCAGCGCCGCTTGCGCCGCCGCCGCTTCCTGCCCGCGCAGGCTGAGCAGCCCATTATATTCGACATAGGCCCGATCCGCCGCCACGTCGCCGGACTGCCCGAGCAGCAGCGTCGCCTGGCTCCCGGCCATCCGCCGCGTTCGCCCGTGCCCGACCAGCGCCAGCGCCACCTCACGCCCGTCCCCGTCGGCGACGCTCAACAGTTCGGGCCGCACGCCATAGCTATCCAGCCACGCCCCGGTCCACGTCCAGCCAAGAAAGAAGGACGCCTCGCTCGCCGCCTCCAACACGCGCCATCGCCCCTCCAACGCATCGCGTTCGGGCAGGCGGGTAAAGGTCGCGCGCAGGGTCATGGCGCCACCTTGCGGCAGCGCGGGGCCAAGGGCAAGGGCGCGTGCCGCCATGATTGACAGCGCGGGGGCACCGCCTCCATCACCCCCGCCCATGACCTTATCGACCCTGCTGCCGCCAAGCTGGCGCGCGCTGCTCCAGCGCGACCTCGACGCCCCTTATATGGCGGCGCTGGACGCTTTCCTCGATGACGAACGGGCGCAGGGCAAACGCATCTTCCCCGAAACCGGACATTATTTCCGTGCGCTCGATCTGACCCCACCCGAAGCGGTCAAGATCGTGATCCTCGGCCAGGACCCCTATCATGGCGAGGGCCAGGCCCATGGCCTGAGCTTCAGCGTGCCGCCCGGCGTCCGCCCGCCGCCCTCGCTCGCCAATATCTACAAGGAACTGCAGAGCGACCTCGGCCTCCCCCGCCCCGCCCACGGCTTCCTCGACCATTGGGCGCGGCAGGGCGTGCTGCTGCTCAACAGCGTTCTGACCGTCGAGATGGCCAAGGCCGCCTCGCACCGGAAACAGGGCTGGGAAAACTTCACCGACGCCATCATCGCCGCCGTCAACGATCAGCCGCATGACACCGTCTTCATGCTCTGGGGCGCCTATGCCCAGCGCAAGGCCGCCTTCGTCGACGAAAAGCGCCATCTCGTGCTCAAGGCCGCGCACCCTTCGCCCCTGTCGGCGCATAACGGCTTCCTGGGCTGCCGCCATTTCTCGCAGGCCAATGCGTTTCTGGAAGCGAAGGGACGCACCCCCATCGACTGGTCGCCCCCGCCTGCTGACGAGCCGCTTCATATATTTGTGCGCGCAGAGGCGCAGAGCCCGCCGAGAGAAAGATAAGAAGCTGCCGCAGGCAGACATCATCC
>JBEVMZ010000195.1:0-3700 GCA_040508335.1 Sphingobium sp. | reverse complement strand
GGGACACACTGGTCGATGCGGACTATGCCAACAACAGCGTCAATTGGCAGTGGGTCGCAGGGAGCGGCGTCGACGCCAACCTCTTCACCCGCATCATGGCGCCGCTGACCCAGTCCGACAAATTCGACGCGGCCGCCTATATCCGCGAATGGGTGCCCGAACTCGCCGACCTGGACGACAAGGCGATCCATGATCCCGACGCGGCGGGCGTGCGACCCAAGGACTATCCGGCCAAACTGATCGGCCATCGAGAGGCGCGCGAGCGGGCGCTTTCCGCCTATCGCAAGACGAAGCGCTGATTGAAGCGCCGCGCCGCTTGAGGCAAGAGATGCGCGATGAATGCGATCGATCCGCGCCATGGCCGCCGCCGCCTCAAAATCCGCCGCCTGATGGAGCCGCGCAGGGCGGGACGACTGGCGGGGTTGGTCGCGCCGCTGTTTCACCGCGTGCTCGACCGGATCGACGCGGGGCTGACGGTCGGCAGGCTGGAGGCAAGCCTGCCCGACGGGACGACCCGGCTGCTCGGCGGGCGACGCGATGGACCGGCCTGCATCGTCGATCTGCACGATTGGCGTGCGTTGGTGCGATTGGGCGCGAGCGGATCGGCGGGATGGTACCGCGCCTGGGCGGCCGGCGAATGGAGTAGCCCTGATCCCGTGCCGCTGTTCGCCCTGTTCATGGCGAATGCCGTCGATCTTGGCCGCGCGGCGCGGCCCGGCGGGCCGGCGCGCTGGGCGGGCAAGCTTTTGCACTGGATGCGGCGTAACCATCGGGCGGGATCGCGCCACAACATCGCCTATCACTATGATCTCGGCAACGAATTCTACCGGTTGTGGCTGGACGAGGGCATGCATTATTCCAGTGCGCTGTTCACCGATCCCTCCGATCCACAGGAATCGTTGGAGGAAGCGCAACTGCGTAAGGCCGATGCGGCGATCGACCGTTTGGAGTTGCATGACGGCGCATCGCTGCTGGAGATCGGCTGTGGCTGGGGCGGCTTGGCCGAACGCGCGATGGAGCGGGCGGCGATCCGTTACACCGGGCTCACCTTGTCGCAGGAACAGGCCGGCTATGCCGCCGAACGGCTGGGATCGGGCGCGCAGATCCTGCTGACGGACTATCGCGACGCCACAGGCGCCTATGACGCGATCGTCAGCGTCGAGATGGTCGAAGCGGTGGGGCAGGCCTTTTGGCCCGACTATGTCGCGGCGGTCGCGCGGCTTTTAAAGCCCGGCGGCCGCGCGGCGATCCAGTATATCCTGATCGACGATGCCATCTTCGACGCCTATGCGCGCGGCGCGGACTTCATCCAAACCTATATCTTCCCGGGCGGTATGCTGATGTCGGCAAGCCGTTTTCGCGCGCTGGCCGAGCAAGCCGGGCTGGAGTGGCGGGACGAGCATCGCTTCGGCATGGATTATGCGACCACGCTCCGGTTGTGGCGCGAACGGTTCGATGCGGCGATCGAAGCGGGGCAACTGCCCACAGCCTTCGACCAGCATTTCGTCGCGCTGTGGCGCTATTACCTCATGTATTGCGAGGGCGGCTTTGCCGGTGGCGGGATCGACGTCGCGCAGGTGACTTTGGTCAAGCCCGCCTGAGTTCAGGCGTCGACGCGTATCCGGTGCCCGGTCGGCGCGTCACTGGTGACGAGGTCGAGGATCCCCGCAGCAACCACCGTCGGTTCCTTGACGCTTGCTGGGTCTTCGCCCGGGAAGGCGCGGGCGCGCATCGCCGTACGGGTCGCGCCTGGATCGACGATATGGGTCCGGATGGCCGAGATGTTGCGCACTTCCTCGCCATAGGCGTTGATTAACGTTTCGAGCGCCGCCTTCGACGCTCCATAGGCGCCCCAGTAAGCGCGCGGCTTCGCGCCGACCGAGGACGTCACCGCGATGACTCGCGCGTCGCTGCTGGCGCGCAGCATCCGGTCGAACGCGGCGATCAACGCTTGGCTGGAGCCGATGTTGAGCGTCAGCAGCCGGGCGAATTCCTTCGGATCGATTGCGGGCACGGCGGCGAGTGAGCCGAGCGTCGCCGCGTTCAGCACAAGGATATCGAGCGCCTGCCAGCGCCCGCCGATGGCCTGCGCCAGCCGGCCGATGCTTTCGCCATCGGTGAGGTCGAGCGGCGCAATCGTCGCGCTGCCGCCGGCCTGGTGGATGCGTTCTTCTACCTCCTCCAACGCGCCGGTCGTCCGTGCTGTCAGCACGACATGCGCACCCGCCGCGGCAAGCGCCTCCGCCGTGGCGGCGCCGATGCCGCGGCTGGCGCCAGTCACAAGGGCAAGCTTGCCCGCAAGCGGGCCGGAGGGAGCGAGAGTATCAGTCATGTGTTTTCAGGTTCCGTTCGGCGCGGCCCGATCCGAACTGGAACTGGGCGAATCGAAATGAAAATCGGGCATGGCGGGAAGAGCGAGCCTCTTAGACTACGCGTTCGGCCAGCAACTCGAACTGGTTGGGCACGACGGCCTCGTCCTGATCGGTCAGCTTGGTGGGATAGTCGCCGGTGAAGCAGGCGTCGCAATATTGCGGCCGAATGTCGGCGCGCTTGGCTTCGCCTAATGCCTTGTACAGGCCGTCGATCGAGATGAAGGACAGGCTGTCGGCATGGATGAAGTCCTGCATGCCGCCGACGTCGAGCCGGTGCGCGAGCAGCTTGGCGCGTTCGGGCGTGTCAACGCCATAGAAGCAGCTATGCTTTGTCGGCGGGCTGGCGATGCGCATATGCACTTCCTTGGCGCCCGCCTCACGCATCATCTGCACGATCTTGAGCGACGTCGTGCCGCGCACGATCGAATCGTCGACCAGGACGATCCGCTTGCCCTGGATGAGCGCGCGATTGGCATTGTGCTTGAGCTTGACGCCAAGATGGCGGACCTTCTCGCCCGGCTGGATGAAGGTGCGGCCGATATAGTGCGAACGGATGATACCAAGTTCAAAGGGGATGTTCGACTGCTGCGCATAGCCGATGGCGGCGGGTACGCCGCTGTCGGGCACGGGGATAACATAGTCGGCCTCGACCGGATTTTCGATCGCCAATTGCGCGCCGATCGCCTTGCGCACCGAATAAACGCTGGAGCCATCGACGATCGAGTCGGGGCGGCTGAAATAAACGTGTTCGAAGATGCAGGGTCGCGGGTGGACGTCGCCGAAGGGGCGATGGCTGCGCACTTCGCCGTTATGGGTGACGATGACCAGTTCGCCCGGATCGATCGCGCGGACATGATCGGCGCCCACCACGTCGAACGCGACGGTCTCGGATGCGAAGATGATGGTGTCGCCAAGCTTGCCCATGACCAACGGCCGGATGCCGAGCGGATCGCGGCAGGCGATCATACCCTCGGGCGTCATGACGATTAGCGAATAGGCGCCCTCGACCTGTTTAAGCGCGTCGATGAACTTGTCGAGCAGCGTCCGGTAGGTGGACGTCGCGACCAGATGGATGATGACTTCGGTGTCGGACGTCGACTGGAAGATCGAACCGCGACGGATGAGGTCGCGGCGCAGCTTCATCGCGTTCGAGATATTGCCGTTATGCGCGATGGCGAAACCGCCTGAACTCAGCTCGGCGTAGAGCGGCTGGACGTTGCGCAGCGACGTTTCGCCGGTGGTCGAATAGCGCACATGGCCGCAGGCGACGTTGCCAGGCAGCGAGCGGATCACCTCGTCCCGGTCGAAATTGCCCGCGACATGGCCCA
>JBEVMZ010000193.1:0-2991 GCA_040508335.1 Sphingobium sp. | reverse complement strand
GATTCTGCTCAACGGATGCAGCATGCTCGTCATCGACGAAGCCGATCGCATGCTCGACATGGGGTTCATTCCCGATATCGAGGAAATCTGCACGAAGCTGCCGACGCAGCGGCAGACTCTGCTATTCTCCGCCACCATGCCGGCGCCGATCAAGAAATTGGCCGACCGGTTCCTGTCGAACCCCAAGTCGATCGAGGTTGCCCGTCCTGCGACCGCCAGCATCAATATCACGCAGCGGTTGGTAAAGGTTGACGCACGCAAGAAGCGCGACGTCCTGCGCGCAATGCTCGCAGGCGAAGAGATCAGCAGCGCCGTCATCTTCTGCAATCGCAAGACGACGGTGCGCGACCTCAACAAAAGCCTTCAGCAATATGGCTTTAAGTCCGGCGAGATTCACGGGGATATCGACCAGTCGGCGCGGATCGCCGAGCTTGAGCGCTTCCGTTCGGGTACGGTGAACATTCTCGTTGCGTCCGATGTCGCGGCACGCGGGCTCGACATCAAGGGCGTGTCGCACGTCATCAATTTCGACGCGCCTTGGCATCCGGACGACTATGTGCACCGCATCGGCCGCACCGGCCGCGCGGGGGCCACGGGCGTCGCCTACACCTTCGTCACGAGCGAGGATGCCGAGGCGATCGACAATATCCAGAAGCTGATCGGCCAAACGATCGAGGTGGTCGAGAGCGGCGGGTCCAAGACCGAAGTGCGCGCCGCCGACGAAGGCGCCGGAGACGGCCAGCGCCGGGACCGCAGCCGCCAGCGCGAAGCGCGGCCGCAGGGGCGGGGGGATCGCCAAGCCGCACCGACTGCGCGCGAAACGCCGCGCCCTGCCGAACCGACTGCGCGCGCGGCGCCGCGCGTCGACACGCCACCGCGCCATAATCGCCATGATCGCGCCGACGATGGCCCGGACGATGGCTGGAACGGCCCGGTGCCGGAATTCCTGTCCGTCGGCTTTGAAGGTTTCAGCCCGGAAAATTGAGGCGAGGGCTGCCTGTCGGTACGAACGGGCGATCCTGCTAACGTCCCGTCATCGCCCGCGCATTGGTCAGGAAAGTGCGGCCGATGCGTATTTCCGCTCCGTCGGCCAGGCAGGCGAACCACACGCCGCCGCCGTCATGGCGCAGCCGGGCGATATAATCACGGCGCGCAATATGCGAACGGTGCAGCCGCACGAAGCGTTGCGGGTCGAGCCGCGCTTCCAGCGCGCTGATCGTCTGATGCAGCAAATAGCTACGCCCGCTCACATGCAAGCGCATATAGTCGCGTTCCGCTTCGATCCTGTCGATCTGGTCGGCGGCGATGCGCACCAGTTCGGACCGGTACGGCACCCAGAATTCTTGCGCCCATGGCGACTGTTGAGCAGCAGGTGCGGTCGCGCCCGAGCTGCCCGGCTGACGCAGCGCGGCGTCGGCGCGGTCGGTCGCCCGGGTCAGGCGCTCCTGCGCAACCGGCTTCAGTAGATAATCTACAGCCGCCAGATCGAACGCCTCGACTGCAAAGCCTTCGAACGCGGTGACGAAGATCACCGCAGGCCTGATTGCCATCTGGGATACCGCGCGCGCGACGCCTATCCCGTCGAGTAGCGGCATGGCGATGTCGAGCAGCACCAGTTCCGGCCCCAACCCCTCGATCAGGCGCAGCGCGGCCTCGCCATCGGTGGCGGTTCCTACAAGCGCGATGCGTGGCTCCCGCGCACATAAAATCTGCAACCGTTCGACGGCCAGCGGCTCATCGTCGACGATCAGGGTCCTTATCGCCATCAGCAGCCCTTTCGGATGATGGGCAAGGTCAGCGTCACTTCGAACCCTCCTTGGCTGCGCGGACCACAGGCCAGATGCGCCTCACCGCCATAGCGCGCCAAAAGCCGGTCGCGCACATTGGCAAGGCCGATGCCGCTACCGCCATCTTCGGCGCGGGGCGACTTGTCGCCGCTGTCAATGATGCGGATGCGCAGCCTGCCATCCTCCTCGCGCGCCGATATTTGAATGTCGACCGGACTGGACGTGCGCGACACCCCATATCTGACGGCGTTCTCCACCAGGGGCTGAAGGATGAGACCGGGCACGCAGGCGTCGAGCAACGTATCGGGAATGTCGACATGAGTCGTCAGCCGATCGGGGAAACGCACCGCCTCGATATCCAGATATAATTGCTGGAGATGCGCCTCCTCTCGCAAGGGCACATCTTCCAACGGATCGCCTTTCAGGCTGGAGCGGTAGAAGTTGGATAGCGACATGATCATATGCTCCGCCTCCTCCCGCCGCCCGGTCATGACCAGCGAGGAAAGGGAGTTCAACGTATTGAACAAGAAATGCGGATTGACCTGATATCGCAGCGAGCGAAGCTCCGCCTGTTGGGCCGCCTGCTCCAGGCGCGCCGCCCGCCGCTCGATATGCCGCGCCTCTCGTGCATAGGAAAGTGCAAGGTACAGCCCGGCCCAGGCCGACAGGAAGAAATATCGGCTGATAGCATCCTCGACGATCTGCTTCAGAGCATAGCCTTCTTCGCCTGCGCTGTTCATATGCTCGTTGCCGACGAGCAGGGAGGCTGGGTCGTAGATATTGAAGGCGTAATAATTCGCCGCCGCCATCGCCAGCGCAAAAGGTGCCGCCAGGGAAAAGGCCATGACAACGCGCAGCGCCAGTCGCCGCCTGTCGAACTGCCGCAGGACCAGATAAAGGACCCATGTGACGGCGACACCTACAAGAGTCACGACCATGCGACGGACTGCCATTTCGCCAGGTGACCCGAACCCCATCACCAGTGCGCGCAGTGAAACGAGCACCGCATAAAAGACCCAGAATCCAAGGATGGAATAAAATGCGGTCGCAGGTGCAACCCTACCTTCGCGCTCCTCGGGACAAGTCGTCATCGCCTATGGTTAGGATAGAAGGCCCGCAATGTCGTGCTTTTCATGACGGCCCGTTCGACCCAGTTGCAGCGGACCAAATTGGCGCCATCACCGCTGGAACTCCCCGTTCGGAC
>JBEVMZ010000132.1:0-5807 GCA_040508335.1 Sphingobium sp. | reverse complement strand
CTTGTTGGCAGGCCAACCTACTATCGGATTGCGCGCTCGGGACTGCATATCTCGAATTCTGTCGCGCGCATGACAGGCTCGGCAGACTGAAAGCGGAACTGCCGAATGTAAACCGTTCCGCAAGAGCGCTATTTTGGACGATGCCGCCGCGTCCTCACGCTGTGTGACGTGATCGGGGCAGGGGCAACTATCGTCAGAAACTGCTGCCGTCCTGTCGAGAGAGAGATCTACGCTCTTCCAGTCGATGATTAATCATAGAGGCTGTTGAGGCGGTCGGGCTGAAGCCTATCGGAGCTGGCCCATACGCTCATAGGTGACCAAGTGATGCTCTAGGCAGCCCCGTCGTCACCCGTTCCAGTTTTTTGCAGCAGGGTCAGTCGAGCCTTGCCCACGTCGCGCACCGTGTCGATGGCGAATCCCTTGACTGCAACATCTTCCTTGCGATCCGTCTCGATGCTGATCCAGCTGGCAGGGCCAGTCCATCCCAGGCGGGCGAGCTTGTCGAGCGCAACCGCGCCTGCGCCGGTCCCATAAGGCGGGTCCATAAAGATGATGTCGAGCGGCGCCGGCGACCGGCCTAGCGCTAACACGCTGGAGGCGCGGATATCGGGCCGTAGTCCAAGCTTCTCACCATTGGTGCGTATCGCGCCGATCGCCGCGCGGTCCTGCTCCACGAACAGGCAGGTGGCTGCGCCACGCGACAGCGCCTCGAAACCAAGCGCGCCCGATCCGGCGAAGAAGTCGCCGACATTCAGCCCTTCAAACGATCCGACCCGGCTGAGCAGCATGGAAAACAGCGTTTCGCGGGTCCGATCGGCTGTCGGCCGGGTGGCGTCGCCTTTTGGTGCGGTAAGCGGCCGGCCGCGCCATGTGCCGGAAATTATTCTCATTTCGATACGTCCTTCAGAGTTTTTCTGAACTGGACGAGGTCATGCTGGCGTACTTCCTCGACCGCGCCGCCCTTAAGTTCGCCAAGAGAGAAGGGACCGTAGCTGGTGCGAATGAGGCGCGCGACTTTGAGGTCCAGATGCTCGAGTACGCGGCGGACTTCGCGATTCTTGCCCTCGGTCAGCGTCATTTCGATCCACTGATTGCGGCCGGTGCGCCGTTCCAGATTGGCCTCGATCGGCCCGTAGCGCACCCCATCGATCTCGATGCCGTCGAACAGATCTTCAAGCTGCGCCTGGCTGACCTCGCCGAACGCGCGCGCGCGATAGGTGCGTGGGGCCCCTGTCGCAGGCAGTTCCATCTGCCGCTTGAATTCGCCGTCGGTGGTGAGCAGCAGCAGCCCTTCGGTATTCATGTCGAGCCGCCCGATCGGCATCACGCGCGGCAGATCGGCGGGCAGGCGGTCGTAGATGGTTGGGCGCCCGGCGGGGTCGCGCTCGGTCGTCAGATAGCCGGTCGGCTTGTGAAACAGGAACAGGCGCGCCGGTGCGGGCTGGGCTACCGGATTGTTATCGACGGTGACGCCGTGCAGCGATGACAGCAGGGTTGCGGGAGTCGTGACCGCCACGCCATCTATCGCGATGCGTCCGTCGGCGATCATCCGCTCAATCTCTCGTCGCGACGCGATGCCTGCGCGGGCCAGCAGCTTCGCGATGCGCTGCGGTTCGGCCGCGCCGCTGGCGCTCGCGCTTGCGCGCGCCGGGTGGGGGTTGGCCGGACTTTGGGAGGGGTGCGGCAAACGCTTGCGATCGCGACCGGCAAAGGCACGAGCTGGGCGACCCGCCGGTGCTATTCCACCTGGCGGACGCGGACGGCGCGGGCCTGATTTTTTCGGCGGTTCCAAGGCGGACTCCCTTTTCTCGACGCGACTGCCGGCCATGCGCGCACTCCATGGCGACGAATGCCGCCGCCGCCGCGCCATGCTGACGGCATCTATGCATGGAGCCCGAAACCGGCTGTGCCGCGGTGCGTTGATAGGCGAAAATGCATGGCGCATAGAAAGCGGGACCGCAAATGCTTTTCGGACGGATCAAGGCGGGGGCTAGGGCCGGGCCGAACAGCGGCGATGCTGGCCACGCTGAACAGCGGCAGCCGGTGCGCGCCATATTGGTGGTGGAGGACGAGCCTTTGGTTGCCTTCGACAATGAACATGCATTGGTGCAGGCGGGCTATCGGGTCGCAGCCACGGTCAATGATTATGATCACGCGACAGGCGTTCTCGACGCCGGCGGCATCGATCTGCTGGTGGCCGATGTTGCGCTTCACGGCGAAAAGACCGGGATCGACCTCGCTCGTTACGCCGCGACGTGCGACGTGCCGGTCTTGTTCGTGACCGGCTCCTGTCCCTTGGACGCGCGCGAACTGGCCATGGGGTGCCTTGCCAAGCCCTATGCGCCGCGCGACCTCGTCTCCGCGATCGAGGCGGTGGATGCGTTGCTGCATGGCCGCCGGCCCGCGCGCATTCCCAACGGCCTCAGCCTCTTTCCTCCCGCTTCCTGACCCACGCGCTTGCCTCTCTCCTGTTTGCGCATATGCTTAGGGGCGAATGATACGGCTGAATCTGGCCCGGAACTGGGGAATGCATGGCGGACGGGGTGGAGACGCGGCGCGGCTGGCTGGCGGCGATAAAGCCATATATGGAAAAGGGGCCGCTGGCGGCGCTGGCGCTGGGCATTTCATCGGGTTTTCCCTTCGCCATGATCGGCGCGAATCTAAGCTCGCGTCTCGCGCAGGACGGCATCGACAAGAAGAGCGTGACGGCCTTCAGCCTCGTCCTGCTCGCCTATAATTTCAAATGGCTATGGGCCTGGATCATCGAAGGCGTCCGTCTGCCGCTGCTGCACCGGATGGGACAGCGCGTGTCCTGGATGCTGGTGACCGGCGTCCTCGTCATGGCCGCCGTCGCCAATCTCGCTTACGCCGATCCGACGCCCGACATCATGGTGACCGTGCGCGCCGCCATACTGCTCGGCATAGCCGGCGCGACCTTCGACATCATCATCGACGGCTATCGGATCGAAATATTGCGGCCCGATCAACTCGGCGTAGGCGCTGGCATGTCGCAATATGGCTGGCGCATAGGCGCGGCAGGCGCTGGCGCGCTAGCGCTGGTCGTGGCAGGCCATGTCGGTTGGACTACGGCCTATCTCGTTTGCGCTCTGTTCGCCTTGCCCGCAATGTTTGCAGCGCTCATCGTCGGGGAGCCGGAGCGGCATAAGGAAATTTCGGGCCGCAAGACGAGCCGGCAACTCGGTCAGGCGATCGTCGGCCCGTTCCTCGACTTCTTCCGCCGCAAGGGCGCCTGGCTCGTGCTGCTCTTCATCATTCTGCACAAGATTGGCGACACGCTCGCCAATCTGACGTTCCGACTGCTTTTCAACGATCTTGGCTATACCAATGACGAGATTGCCATTTACGATATCGGCGTCGGTTTCTGGGCGCTGCTCGCAGGCATATTCGTTGGCGGCGTGCTCTATGCGCGGCTGGGGCTGAAGCGCTCAGTGCTGATCAGCCTTATCCTCATGGCCGTCTCCAACGTCAGCTTTGCCGGACTGGCCGCGCTGGGCAAGAGCAACATCGGCATGGCGGGCGCGATCGGTTTCGAGAATTTCGCCAGCGGCATAGGCGGCGTCGCCGTCGTCGCCTATTTTTCGGCGCTTTGCGACCTGCGGTTCACTGCTGCCCAATATGCGCTGATATCGGCGGCGGCGAGCATCGTCGGACGGTTCCTTACCGGCACGACCGCCGGAACGCTGATCGAACGCTTCGGCTATGTCGATTTCTACCTCTTGACCACCGCAGCGGCGCTGCCCGGCATCATATTATTCTGGCTGATGATGCGCGCCGGCCTGATCGACGCCAGCGTCGGCAGTGCCGCGCGCGAGCAGCCCGATCAACCGGCGGCGTAGAGGTCGAGCGGGCGGCCAAGATCGCGATGCGCCTGCGCCACGGCCTGAAGGCAGGTGAGGGCGCCGAGCGCATCGTCATTGCCGATCAGTTCGCCGATCTGGTCGAAGGCGCCGTGCGGATCGCGCAGCGCGTCGCCCACCGCCTGCATCACCAGCCCCTCGTCGGCGGTCATGCGCGCGCAGCAACAGGGCGCCACCAATATCTTGCGGGTCGATGCCCGCACCAGTTCGAGCATCATCGCACGCATCAGGATGAGCGGCCGACGATAGCTTTTGCCGAAGGCCCCGAGCAGCGCGTTGGCTGCATGCGCGTCGTTCACGCCGGCGACTGCCATGCGGCGCATGACATAAAGGAACAGCCGGTTGCCATATCCTCCGGGAATCGGGCGAGCCAGATCGAGGTGGGACATCTCTCCATAAGCCATATGCGCAAACCTTCTTTCGTCAGGATTGCGTCGATGATGAAGATATTGCGAGTCATTCGCAAGTCCTAATCAGTCTGGCATCTGCTCGTTCAGCCGCAATATGTCGCCCGCAAGATAGAGCGAGCCGCCGATCAGGATGAGCGGAGGTGACGAGGCATGCGTCGCTGCGATAGCGCGAATGGTTTCTTGAGCATCGTCATGCGCGGAAAAACCGATGCCCCAATAGTCCGCCACCGCCTTGAAGCGCGCGGCCGGGTGATGGGCGTGGCCGGGAACGGGCAGCGCATGGAGATGCTCTACGCGCCCCCGCAGCGGCGCGAGATAGGCGTCCAGATCCTTGTTTGCGAGCATGCCCATGACCAGCCGGAGCTGTCGTCCCCCCAGCCGGTCGGGCGAGAAGAAGGCGGCGATGGCTTCCCCCGCCGACGCATTGTGCCCGCCGTCGAGCCAGACCTGCGCGCCTTTACCAAGCGGGCTTGCCAAGGGTCCGGCTTCGAGTCGTTGCAGGCGGGCGGGCCATTGCGCCCAAAGCGGCGCTACCTTGAGCGCGGCGTCGCTGACCGGCACGGCATCCTGATGACGCAGCATCGCGATCGCGAGGCCCGCATTCACCGCCTGATGCGCGCCCGGCAGGCGCGGTAGCGGGGTTTCGAGTCGGCCCTGTGCATCGCGATAATGGAGGCGGTCGCGATAGACGGCGCTGTCCCAGCCATCGCCCATCGCCACCCATCGCGTATGCGCGGCCTGCGCGGCCCTTACCATCACGCGCTCCAGCGCTTTTGGATAGCGCTGGGTGACGAGCGGCGCGCCGGCCTTGGCGATCCCGGCTTTTTCGGCGGCGATTGCGGCTAGCGTGTCGCCCAGAAACTGTTCGTGATCGATGCCGAGCTGCGCAATGCCGCAGACGGCGGGCGATTCGATCACATTGGTGGCATCGAGCCGCCCGCCCAACCCGACCTCAAGCACGCAGGCGTCGGCCGGATTCTCGGCAAAGGCGAGGAAGGCGGCGGCGGTGGTGACTTCGAAAAAGCTGGCGTCCACCCCTTCGGCCACATCGAGCACGCGCTCAAGATAATGGGCGAGGGCAGCATCCTCGATCAGCCGGCCGTTGACGCGGATACGCTCGTTGAAACGCACTAGGTGGGGTGAGGTAAAGACATGGACGCTGTGCCCGTCAGCCTCCAACGCTGCGCGCAGGAACGCGCAGGTCGATCCTTTGCCGTTAGTGCCCGCCACATGGAAGACCGGGGGCAGCGCGCGGTGCGGGTTGCTGAGCCGTTCGAGCAGCCGGCTGATCCGCTCCAACCCTAATATGTCGGCACCCGGCGACAGGGTCGCGAGTCGATCGAGCTGCGCCTGCACCGCCGGATCACCGGAAACGGCATGGTCCGGCATCGGCCTGCCTCTATGCCGCCGCGCGCGGCGCCAGATAGTCAATCAGGCGCGCGAGCGTATCGCGCAACTCGTGGCGATGCACCACCATGTCGAGCATACCGTGGTCGAGCAGATATTCGGCGCGCTGGAA
>JBEVMZ010000107.1:0-7777 GCA_040508335.1 Sphingobium sp. | reverse complement strand
GCGGCGCGCGTTATCCCGCCGAAATGAAAGGCGGGCTTGTCGGTCGCGAATACGCCAAGGTCGATCAGGCCCGGTGCGACGATCATGCCCTGCGCGTCGATCCGCTCCGCGCCGTCGGGCACGGCGATTTCGCCCGTTGCGACGATGCGGTCATTCTCGATCAGGATGGTGCCGGGCGCGATGCTGGCGGCGGCAGGATCGGCCAGGCGGCCGTTGACGATGGCGAGGACGCTCAAGACCATCCCATTCTTTGTGGTCGGGATGCTCAAGACCATCCCTCCGTTCCGCGCGCGCCGCGCGTCAATATGTCGAGGCAGGCCATGCGCACCGCGACGCCCATCTCCACCTGTTCGGTGATCGCCGAGCGTTCCGGATGATCGGCCACGGCGCTCGAAATTTCCACGCCCCGGTTCATGGGGCCGGGATGCATGACGAGCGCGTCCGCCTTCGCCAGCGCCAGCCGCTCGGACGTCAGCCCATAGAGCATATGATATTCGCGCGGGGAGGGGATGAAGGCGCCGTCCATCCGCTCATTCTGGAGCCGCAGCATCATGACGACGTCTGCGCCGTCCAGCCCTTCGTCCATGCGGGTGAAGGGCGTCGCGCCAAGCATTTCCACCTCGGGCGGCATCAGCGTCGGCGGCGCCACCGCGCGCACCTGCGCGCCCAGGGCGGCGAGGCAGAGCATGTTCGAGCGCGCGACGCGGCTGTGCAGCACGTCGCCGCAGATCGCGACCACAAGGCCCTCGAAGCCTCCCTTGCGCCGCCTTCTGGTGAGCGCGTCGAGCAAAGCCTGCGTCGGATGCTGGTGCCAGCCGTCGCCGGCATTGAGCACGGGACAAGCCACCTTGTCGGCGATCAGCGCCACCGCACCCGAACTGGCATGACGGATAACGATGACATCGGCGGCCATGGCGTTGAGCGTCATCGCCGTGTCGATCAGCGTTTCGCCCTTTTTTACGCTCGACTGCCCGGCATGCATGTTGACGACGTCCGCGCCCAGCCGCTTGCCGGCGATCTCGAACGATAGCAGCGTGCGCGTCGAATTTTCGAAAAAGGCGTTGATCTGCGTCATGCCCGACAGGCGGTCGTCATGCTTGCGCGCTTTGCCCCGGTTGGCGGCGACCCATTGTTCCGCCTCGTCGAGCAGGAAACGGATTTCCCAGGGTTTCAAGTCGGCGATCGAGAGGAGATGCCGGTGCGGAAAGGCCGATCGCCCAGGAAAATCAGACGATACGGGCGCGGTCGGTGCGGACATGGGCTCGGGCTTTAGGCGAGGGGGCGGGCAAGGGCAAGCAGGGCTGCTCAGTCTTGCCCCCTGTCCCCGCCATCGAGCCGCGCCGCCTCGCCCGTGCGTTGTTCCCAGGGGAAGACGAACCAGTCCTTGGTGACCGCGCGGTCGATCGTCTCGGCGGCGTAATCCACGCGGACGGACGAGGCGATATTGTCGATCAGCACGGCGAAGCGCAGCAGCGCAGGCGGCGCGCGGCCCAGCTTCGCACGCAAACCCGCGATCGTGCGGCCGCTGTCGTTGATATCATCGACGATGAGCAGGCGCTCGCCTGCCTCCGCCCGCTCGGCCAACCTATCGAGCAGCCGATCGGCAAAGGCGGCAATGCCGGCGGACAGATCGATCGACAGCATCGGTACGTCCAGCGCATGGCTGAGCCAGGTCGCTGGCACCAGCCCGCCACGTCCCACCCCCACGATATGGCCAGGCCGCCACCCGGACGCCGCGATCAGGCGGGTCAGGGCGGACATCTGCGCGGTGAAGCGGTCATAACCGATGTCGGTGAGGATCGGCGCGGTCATGCGGGAGCGTCTCCCTGCGCCTGCGCACCATAATGCCGCGCCAGCAAAGCACAGGCCATCAGCTGGATCTGGTGAAAGATCATCACCGGCAGCAGGATCGGCCCCACGATCGCGGCGGGGAACAGCACGCCGGCTATCGGCACTCCGGTAGCAAGGCTTTTCTTCGACCCGCAAAATTGCAGCACGATCGCGTCGCCGCGCGACAGGCCCAGCAATCGGCCAAGCGCCCAGGTGAAGGCGAGAACCGCCGCCAGTATGAGGAGGGAAAGCCCGATAAGGACAGCAAGCTCCAGGCGCGAAACACTATGCCACAACCCCTCGACCACCGCCGCGCTGAAGGCGGTATAGACGACCAGCAGGATGGAACCGCGATCGACCTTGCCCAGCCAGCCTTTGTTGCGGTCGACGAATCCGCCGATCCACGGCCGGAGCAGATGCCCAACAAGAAAGGGCAGCATCAGTTGAAGGACGATGCCCTCGATCGAGGAGAGGGAAACGATGCTCCCTCCCTCGCTGTTCGCCACATGCATCAGCAGCGCGGCGAGCAGCGGCGTCAGCACCATGCCGAGCAGGTTGGAGAAGGAGGCGCTGACGACGGCGGCCGCCACATTGCCGCGCGCGATGGCGGTGAAGGCGATCGAAGATTGCACGGTGGAAGGCAACAACGTCAGAAACAATAGGCCCGCGCGCAGTTCGGGCGACAGAACGCCAAGCCCCTGCATCGCCAGGCCGATCAGCGGAAAGGCGAGAAAGGTGGTGCCGAGCGTCGCGAAATGGAGCTTCCACGCCTTCGCACCCGACAGGACTGCCGCGCGCGACAGCTTCGCGCCGTGGAGAAAGAACAACAGGACGATGGCGATATCGGTCGCGCCCTGCGCGATCGGCACACCCGCGCCCCGTGCCGGAAGCAGGGACGCAAGGACGACGGTCAGGATCAGCAGGACGAGAAACGGGTCGAGAAAGGCGCGCAACTGCTTCATTGCGTCGTCTTACCGCCGACCCCCGAAAAAGCATAGACGCGCCCCAAAGCCGGCGCGACGGCGGACCGGACGGGGCGAAATGGCGCACGGATGCGCATTTGTCGCCGTTTTTGGAAGCGAGCTAGTCTTCAGATCGATCCACGCCGGCGCGCGGTCAGCCCCGATCGGCGCTCATCCGCCTGATCGGAAGCAGACCGTGCATGCCGGCGAATGAATTCCTACTCGTTCTTGAGGTCCGCACCCGCCCGTTCGAGCGCGCCGCCAGCCTCCTGCCGGGCTTCGCCGGCTTCCTGCCTGGCGTCGCGTGCCGCGCGGTCTGTCGCCGCGCCGATGCGGTCCGCGCCATTATCGATAGCAGCGCCTGCGCGGTCGAGCCCGTTGTCGATATGCGTGCCGGCGTCGGATACGGCATTGCTCACATCGTCGCCCACCGCCGTGCCGGCATTCTCGATATTGTCCTGAGCCTTTTCAGAGCAGGCGGACAAGCCGGTGGCAGCCACAAGCGCTGTAGCGAGCAGAATGATGCGCATGTTCGGTTCTCCGTTCCCTTTGCATTGCTGCCAAAAAAGCTTCGCAGCCGAAATGGTTGCGCGCGGTCAGCCTCGACGAAGACCAAAGACCATCGGCCGGTCTTCAAATGGGATGAGTCCTTCGAGGACGCGCCAGAATCCGGTGACCGAACCTTGCCCCGCCTGCGCATAGGCGGACGCCATTTTTTCACGCAGCGCATGAAACAGATCCGCCTCCATCGCGGCGCCCGGCGCGCTGAGGCGCAGCAGCTTCTGGCGCCGGTCGAGGTCGCCCGTGCGCGTTTCGATAAGCCCGCGCTCATTGAGGTCGTTGAGCACGCGACCAAGCGACTGCTTGGTGATGGAAAGCAGCCGCAGCAATTCCTTGACGGTAAGGTCGGGCTGGCGCGAAATGAAGTAGAGCGCGCGGTGATGGGCGCGGCCCAGGCCCTGTGCCGCAAGCCCCTCGTCGATGGAGCGGGTGAGCGCGGAATAGCCAAAATACAACATCTCGATCCCCCGCCTGATCTCATCCTCGCGCAGGAAGAGCGGTGAAGCCGGCGAGACCTGCGACGTTTGCGCTGGGTTCTGGGATGGAGCGGTCATGGCCAGCGGGAGGTCCGGAAAGCGGTGAGGGAAAGGTCGATTATATTGACGCGACTTTCCAACGATGACTAGGCTTTCCTTTCCCGCCCGACGCGCTATATGCGCAGACCGCGCCGACCCAGGGTCGGCGCCATGCTGGGGCGTCGCCAAGCGGTAAGGCAGCGGCTTTTGATGCCGCCATGCGCAGGTTCGAATCCTGCCGCCCCAGCCAGACATTCCGATAGTCGAACCTCATTTGGCCCGCAGTTGTTTGGGCTTTAGAAATGCCGCGGTTCCGCGCGCTTTTGCGATCCCGGTCTAAACCTTCAGCCGCCGTTCACGCAGCCCTTGCAGAATAGGCTGCGCTGGCCGGCAGCCTTCGCCCGGTCGAGATACTCAAACACTATTGGGCCGGGCGGACGCACGGTCGCTACGTGACGATTTCAGCTTGTTCAATCGTTAACGATCCAGCGAACCTTACTCGGCCGAAGTCCACACGGCGCGGAACATCGATGCGAGCTGCCGCCTCGCGTTTTGCGCGGCGTCGTAATCCTCCCCGCTTACAGTAAGTTCGGCACACGAGCCAATCGCGCCATGTTCACCGACATCGCTGTCGCACAAATTGATCCAGGCCGCGGCGCGAGCCGCCTCGCGGCGATATAGCGCGCGGGCCTCGTCGCACACGGTCTTGGCATTGTCCGTGCAGCCCTGTGCGAACGCGATATAGGCGAGATGGTCTGCCCTAGCGGCATCGCGCTGCGAGCGGCCGCGCAGTTCGAGTGCCGTCTTGCCCAGGAAGTGGCACCCCTCCGGATCTATGAGGATCGCGTCGTTATGGAAGAAGCAGGCCTTGGCGAGCTTTCCGAACGCCTCATCAAGATTTCGGGGCATACCGGTTCCTGTGAAGGACATCCAGCCCAGATAGGTGCAGGCATAAGGCCCCTGGCCGAAATCATCGCCAGCGCAAGTGCGCGCGAGCCGGTCCTTGGCGCGGGCATAATTGCGCAGTTGCCGGTTATGGAGGTAGAGCTTACCGGCCTCATAGCAGCCCATGGTGCCGATCCGGGCGTCGCAAGATTTGTCATAATGTTCGAGCGCGCCGCGCAGATCGCCGCGCCGTGCGGCGCCGACGCCGTGGCTCCAGCAGGTATCGACATTGTTTTCCGCCTTGCACGCGGGCGCGTCAGCGGCGCGGATCGGCGGGTCGATCGGGTAGTTCGGAAATGCCACGCCGTCCGACGTCCGATCGCGGCCGGCGTCGCGCATGCGTGCCAGCAGGCGGTCTGGATTTCTCTCGATGCTCGCCGGAACGCAGGACAGCTTAGCGAGCGCCTTGCCGGCCCGGCTCACGGTCAGCGTCCCGAACGGGCGCAGGGCCGATGGATCGGGCTGTGCGCCGTTCTTGAAGCCGGCCGCAAAGCGGTAGGCAGTATCACCGTTCACAAAGGTCGCGATCTCGTCAAACGTACCGCCCGCGCCGTCTTCGCGCCGATAGTCGAGATCGGCCAGCGGGCTGGACAAAGTGAGCTCAGCTTGCTGCCTGGGCCGGCCAAAGCGATAGATCGCCCGCGTGCCATCAAGCGAGATGGAGGCCACGCGATCTTGCGCCTCGATCCGACAGTGCAGAACAATTTCCTCGGCTTGCGATCGAGCCGCGGCCGGCGCGCCCGTCCAGAGCAAGGTCGCGACTATGGCGGCGCCCAGCAATATCAGGCCGTCAACTAGGCGCGTCATCATCGTGCGTTGGGTCTCGTGATTTGCTCGCTGGATCAGTCTCCGGATACTTGGCCGGGGACCGGGCGAGCGCCAAGGCTTTTTTCGCTTCGGCGGCGGATGGCGTCTTAGGGTCGAGCAAGAGAGTCCGCTCCAGCAGCGCGACGGCGCGTGCATCGTCGCGCGCGCGACCGTTCCCGGTCTGATAGGCCCGTCCCAACGAGAAACAGCTCTCCGGCTCACCGAGGGCGCAGGCCTTTTCGAACAGCTCGAGTGCGCGCTGGCGGTCCTTGCGGCCGGCTCTCCCGTCGTCGACCATCAGGCCGAGGTTGCCGCAGGCGTTAGGGTCCCCTGCAGCGCAAGACGGCTCGAACAAAGCCACGGCCCGCTTATAATTACGCGAAACCCCGAGCCCGTCGCGATACAGTACGCCAAGATTGTAGCAGGCATGCTGATCACCTCCGTCACAGGCCGTGCGGAACAGCCCAGCGGCCCGCCGGTGGTTGCGCCTCACGCCTGCGGCCAGCGAGTAGGAGGCGCCCAGATTGGCGCAGCCACCTCGCGCGCCCGCATCGCACGCTTGCTTGAACAATGCGGTGGCGCGGACCGCGTCTTGGGCGACGCCATTGCCCGCTGCATAGGCAAGGCCGAGATTATTGCACCCGGTGATTTCGCCACCCTCGCAGGCATGGGCGTAATAGGAGGCGGCGCGCTTGGGATCTGCCTCCACGCCCTTACCCCCTCCATAGGCATTTCCAGCCATCGTGCAGCCGCGCATGCTTCCGAAGTGGCAGGCCTGTGCGAAGATGGCGGCAGATCGGGCGTCATCCTCCGGCATGCCATCGCCTTCGAGGAGCTTGAAGCCGAGTGTGGCGCAAGCCTCGGCATCACCCGACTCGCAGGTCGGCTCAAGCTTCGCCGCGACGCCCGGCTCTAAGCGCTCCGAAGTTGCTTCGGTCAGAGATCCAGCGGCCTTTTCCTGCGCCGCAGCGGGAGCGCCGAAGGCGACGCACACCAGCGCAGACAGGAAAAAGAGGAAGCGAGGCAGCGCGGACTTCCCGGAAGTCGGCTCCTGACGCTTACAGAATCGGCGGCCCAAGATCATGCCGCAGCCTAAGTTGCGCGTCACCGATTGTCATGTGCGCGTCCGCCCCGTCGCCAGACGTCGTTTGCCCGATAGATGTAGACCGAACTGGCTCCGAAGTAGCTCCCACGCATTACACCTGAACGACCATACTGACGAGAAGCCAGCCGAAAAGGCGGTGGGACTGTGCCATCATCATGGAGCTGTGAGCATTTTCACGCACCCCGATCTCCCGGTCTCCAACTTTAATACAGCCCAGATCGCGGACGTCATCAATTGGGCGCTTTCGGCCGGTCAGCTTCCGCACTGTTGAGCGCGTTCGGGAACGACCGACGAAATGGCCCCTATCTTACCCACCTCATCAACGTCTGCGATGGGTCGATGTCGGAAGGGCAAGGCTTTGGACACTCCTGCCGTTCCTTGTGGCGCCGCCGAAAGATAGTCCTTGGCAAGAGCGGACGTTCGCCCATTCGCGGAGAAGGCTTCCGTTCAACAAAGGATGCCGTTCTTTGTGGGCTGTCCAGACGGTCCGCCCCATTCAAGTGCGCGAACTGATCGAAGATGTTCAAGCGACTGCAGCAGTTGCTGATGACGACTACGGGTCAGGCGATGGCCGGCAAGGATGGGGAGCACAAGCAGGAACGCCGCGCCGTGCCCGGCGCCCCAGAGAAGGCCGAGAAGCGTCGCCGATTCCTCCGGGATCCGCGCACCGGCGCCGCCCGCCGTCGTGAGGCCGACAGCGGTAAGCACGAACCCGGCGATCAACGATCCGATGCCGACCGCGGCTTTCGCAGCGAATATGAGCGAGCTGAAATACAGCCCTTCGCAGCGCTGCCCGAACCTTACCTCATGCTCATCGACCGCATCGGCGATCATTGACGAAAATCCGATGAAGAACAGGGAATTGCATCCACCGAAAATAGCACTGGCGATCACCAGGATCGTGGTCGCCGTCAGGTTTGGCATGTCACCGAAGAAAGCGTAGGCGAGCAGCACGGACAAGGTCTGGCTCACCGAAATGACGGCGACGCCACCGATGACGACATCGCGCTTTTCGAAGCGTTTCAGCAACAACGCGGTGATAGGGATTCCGA
>JBEVMZ010000095.1:0-6664 GCA_040508335.1 Sphingobium sp. | reverse complement strand
GTCGCTGTCATAGCCGCGATGCGTGGCAAGATCGAAGGCCACCGACAGCCCCTTCTGCCCGGCGGCGAGATTGCGGCGATAGAAGGCGTTGGATTCCTCGGCGGTCGAGAAGCCGGCATATTGGCGGATGGTCCAGGGACGACCGGCGTACATCGACGCGCGCACGCCGCGCGTGAAGGGCGCAAAGCCCGGCAGGCCCGGATCGACCGTCACGTCTTCGGCGGTGTAGAGCGGCTTGACCGTGATCCCTTCGGGCGTTTCCCAATTGAGATCCTTGCCCTTCACCTCCTTGGCGGCGGCGGCGGTCCAATGGTCCACCGTCGGCGACCCGGCGGCGGCAGGCACGTCACGCGCCTTGGGCGCGGCGCCGCTATCTTCCCCGATATTGGTTTCGATCGTCGGCTTGTCGGTCATTTACTCTACCCTATCACTCTCAAATCCCGTCCGCTGGCGGGAAAGGAAATCAGTGCGCGCCGTCCTTGGGCGTTTCCATGATCTCGGTCAGCACGCCGTTCATGTCCTTGGGATGGACGAAGAAGATAAGCGTCCCATGCGCACCGATGCGCGGTTCGCCCAGCACCTTCTTGCCCAGTCCCTCGAACCAGGCCTTGGCGGCGTGGATGTCGGGCACTTCGTAGCACATATGATGCTGCCCGCCCGCCGGGTTCTTGGCGATGAAGCCGTGGATCGGCGAGTTTTCGCCCAGAGGCTCGATCAGTTCGATCTGCGTGCCCACCGTGCCGTTTTCGCCCGGCGTGTCGATGAAGCACACCTTCACCCCCTGCGCCGGCAGGTCGAAGGGTTCGTGCGCGATCGTCGCGCCCATGACGTCGCGATAATAAGCGATGCTCGCCTCGAGCGAGGGCGTCGCGACGCCGATATGATTCAACCGGCCAAGCTTCATGCCGCGACCCTTTCGACGACGATGGCGATACCCTGCCCGCCGCCCACGCACATGGTGGCGAGGCCATAGCGGCCGCCGGTGCGCTCCAGTTCATAGAGCAGCTTGACAGTGATGATCGCGCCGGACGCGCCGACCGGGTGGCCGAGCGAAATGCCCGAACCGTTGGGATTGACCTTCGCCGGGTCGAAGCCAAGTTCGTTGGCGACGGCGCAGCTCTGCGATGCGAACGCCTCGTTCGCCTCGATCACGTCCATATCATCGAGGGCCAGCCCCGCCCGCTTGAGCGCGATCGGCACCGCCTTGACCGGCCCGATGCCCATGATGCTGGGCTCGACGCCGGCATAGCCCCAGCCGAGCAGCTTCGCCATGGGCTTCAGCCCCTTGGCATCCACCGCGCTCTGCGAGGCGAGCACGACGGCGGCCGCGCCGTCATTGATGCCCGACGCGTTGCCGGCCGTGACCGACCCTTCTTTGTTGAAGGCTGGGCGCAGCTTGGCCATGCCTTCGACACTGGCGTCGGCGCGGACATGCTCGTCGGTCTTGAAGCTGGTCACGCCCCTGCGGGTCTTGATCTCGACGGGCAGGATCTGGCTGTCGAAGCGGCCCTCTTCCTGCGCACGCGCGGCGCGCTGGTGGCTTTGCACCGCAAGCGCATCCTGATCCTCGCGCGTGATCTGGTAGCGGGTGGCGACATTTTCCGCCGTCACGCCCATATGCACGCCCTCGAACGGATCGGACAGCACGCCGATCATAGCATCGATCGCGGTCATATTCCCCATCTTCTGGCCCCAACGGCTCGCCGTCAGCACATAGGGAGAGCGGCTCATGACTTCCGTGCCGCCCGACACGATCACGTCCGCCTCGCCCAGCGCGATCATCTGCGCGCCCGACACGATGGCCTGCATGCCCGAAGCGCAGAGCCGGTTCACGGTCAGCGCAGGCGCCTCGATCGGAATGCCCGCTTCCACCGCCGCGACGCGCGCGACATAGCTGTCGCGCGGCTCGCTGGGGATAGCCTGGCCCAGCACGACATGCTGCACATCGCTGCTCTCGATACCGGCGCGTTTGACGGCCTCCTCGATCACCAGCTTGCCGAGCGTCGCGGGCGCGATGTCCTTGAGCGTGCCGCCAAAATCGCCAATCGCGGTGCGGACGCCCGAGACGATGTAAACGGGTTCAGTCATGTTCGTTCCTTCATGCACGCAGCATCAAAGCGGAATATTGTCGTGCTTCTTCCAAGGGTTTTCGAGGGCTTTGTTGCGCAGCTTGCGCAGGCCGAGCGCGATCCGCTTGCGGGTCGAATGGGGCTGGATCACCTCGTCGATGAAGCCCTTGCTCGCCGCGACGAACGGGTTGGCGAAGCGGTCTTCATATTGCTTGGTGCGCTCCGCGATCTCGTCCGCCGTCTTGCCGCGGAAGATGATCTCGACCGCGCCCTTCGCGCCCATCACCGCGATTTCGGCGGTCGGCCAGGCATAGTTGAGGTCGCCGCGCAGATGCTTGGAGCTCATGACGTCATAGGCGCCGCCATAGGCCTTGCGCGTGATGACCGTGATCTTAGGCACGGTCGCTTCGGCATAGGCGAAGAGCAGCTTGGCGCCATGCTTGATGATGCCGCTATGTTCCTGCGCGGTTCCCGGCAGGAAGCCCGGCACGTCGACGAAGGTGACGATGGGGATTTCGAACGCATCGCAAAAGCGCACGAACCGCGCGGCCTTCTTCGACGAATTGATGTCGAGCACCCCGGCCAGCACCATCGGCTGGTTGGCAATGATGCCGACGGTCTTGCCCTCGATCCGGCCGAAACCGCACAGGATGTTGCCGGCATGGGCGGGCTGAACCTCGAAGAAATCACCCTCGTCCACGACCTTGCGGATCAGCTCGTGCATGTCATAGGGCTGGTTGGCGTTCGCCGGGATCAGCGTGTCGAGGCTTTCCTCGATCCGGTCCCACGCGTCGGCGGTCGGACGCTCGGGCACCGGCTCGCGGTTGGAGGCGGGCAGGAAATCGACGAAATCACGGACCGAAAGCAGCGCCTCGAGATCATTCTCGAAGGCCACGTCTGCAACGCCCGACTTGGTCGTATGCGTAACCGCGCCGCCCAGTTCTTCCTGTGTGACGACTTCGTTGGTGACGGTCTTAACCACGTCGGGGCCGGTCACGAACATGAAGCTTGAGTCCTTCACCATGAAGATGAAGTCCGTCATGGCAGGCGAATAGACCGCGCCGCCCGCGCATGGCCCCATGATCACACTGATCTGCGGCACTACGCCCGACGCCAGCACGTTGCGCTGAAAAATCTCGGCATAGCCGGCAAGCGAAGCGACGCCTTCCTGAATACGCGCACCGCCGGAGTCGTTAAGGCCGATCACGGGCGCGCCGACCTTCATCGCCATGTCCATGATCTTGCAGATTTTCATCGCGTGCCGTTCCGACACCGCGCCACCATAGACGGTGAAGTCCTGGCTGAACACGAAGACCAGCCGGCCGTTGATCGTGCCCGATCCGGTGACGACGCCGTCGCCCGGAATATGCTGCTCGTCCATGCCGAAATCGACGCAATTATGCTCGACATACAGGTCCAGCTCTTCAAAGCTGTCCTCGTCCAGCAGCACGTCGAGCCGTTCGCGCGCGGTCAGCTTGCCCTTGGCGTGCTGGGCGTCGATGCGGCGCTGGCCGCCGCCCATGCGCGCGGCTTCGCGCTTGGCTTCGAGCTGTTCGATGATGGCGAGCTTCGACATAAGCCTAGTCTTCTCCCGGGAAACTGTCGGCATGCGCTCTTTCAAGCTTCGCGCCATTTCGCAAATGCGAATTTGCAAATCAGCAGTTTGCAAACTACGTGCCGTGCATGGCACGCGGCAACCGTATTTTCGCAGGACAGCGCCTCCGTCAACTCCGGCGCGACCATCGCATGGATCAGGCGACGATGGCGCGGGCCTTGGCGATCTCCGTTTCCTACCTGTCCCAGTTGGAAAATGACGACCGTCCCCTGACGGCCAAGGTCAAGGCGGCAGTGGCCAGCGCCTTTCCCACCGACTGGGCGAGCTTCGACGAGCGTGAGGAAGAGCAGTTGCTCGGCGCCTTCACCTATGCGCTCGGCCATCCAGAACTGCCGGGGCCTTCGCTGGAGCCGGAGCGGATTGAGAAGCTGCATCTGCAATTTCCCGAATTCGCGGCGCGCTATGTCGACCTCTACAATGCGCATATGCGCGCCAACGAACGCATCAACATGATCGAGGAGGCGATCGCCAACGACAGCGCGGTGCAGGCCCGCCTGCCCTGGGAAGCGACGCGGGACTGGTTTCACGAGGCGGGCAATTATGTCCATGGCCTCGATTGCCTCGCGGAGGATATGGCGGCGAGCTTCACGCAGGGACAGGTGCTCGATGAGGGCATGCTCGTCGAAGCGCTGGCGCGGCGGCACGGCATCGAGACGCTGATCGCGACCACGCCGGACTCGGCGCTGCGCAGCTATACGCGCGCGGCCCGGCGGCTGTTCGTCAACGCCGCGCTGCCGACCGAAAGCCGCAAATTCATGCTCGCGCATCAGCTGATGATGCTGGAGGGCGAGGCGATGATCGCCGACATCGTAGACCGCGCCGCGCTGCCCGTGGCGGGTGCGGACCGGCTGCTCGCCATCGGCCTTGGCAATTATGCGGCCGGCGCGCTCCTCGCCCCCTATGCCGCCTTCCGCGAGGCGGCGCGGGTCGAGCGCCACGATATCGACCGGCTCGCCCGGCGCTTCGGCGTCAGCTTTGAACAGGCTTGCCATCGCCTCTCGACCCTTCAGCGGCCGGGCCTGCGGGGTATTCCCTTCTTCTTCTGCCGCGTGGACATGGCGGGCAACATCACTAAACGGCACAGCGCCACGCGCCTGCAATTCGCCCGCTTCGGCGGCGCGTGTCCGCTGTGGAACGTGCATGAGGCGGTGGCGATTCCCGACCGCATCAACGTTCAGCTCGGCGAAACGCCTGATGGCGTGCGTTACGTGTCGATGGCCAAAGGGCTGGTGAAACCGTCGGGCAGCTATGCGCGCACGCCGCGCCGCTATGCGGTGGTGCTGGGCTGCGAGACCGCCCACGCGGCGAACTTCGTCTATGCCGACGGCCTGCAGCTGGAGGTCGAGGGCGCGGCCTCGCCGATCGGCGTCACCTGCCGACTGTGCCCGCGCCAAAGCTGCGACCAGCGCGCCTTTCCGCCGGCCGACCGACCGATCCATGTCGATCCCGACAATCGCCAGATCGTGCCCTATTGGATCGGGTAAGCGGGCCGCGCCCAACCGACTGGACCTGCCGCCGCCATCCGATCATCGTTAGTGAGGCACGATGAACGACCTATGCCTTCTCGACGCCGCTATCACAAAGAATGGCTATGCGCGCATCCCAGGGGCGGACATGTTCGGCCTGCTGCAGCTTTCGCCCGACGACTGGGCGCGATTCGCCGCGAGCTGGAACGATCTTGGCCCCGATCTCTACATGGCTGACGGCGGGCGCTATCGTCGGCGCCGCCATGCCACCTTCCGCTGCGAACAAGGCATCGTCACGCGCCAGCCCCATCAGCCGCATTATCAGAGTCGCGACCATAACCGCCTAAATGGTGACGTGCAGCGCTGGTTCGAGCCGATCCTGCCCCCGACCGTCGAAAACGCGGCCATGCAGGCGATCCTCAGCTTTTGCGCGGCGATGTTCGCTCGCGACGGCGCACGCCACCATGTCGAGATGCATCAGTTCCGCATCGAAGCGTCACCCGACGCCGCCGGCCAACCGACGCCCGAAGGCATGCATCGCGACGGCGTCGATAAGGTTCTGGTCATGCTGGTCGAACGCCACAATGTCCGCGAAGGGGTAACCCGGATCGGCACGCCCGAAGGCGCCACGCTGGGCACCTTCACCCTTGCCGCACCCGGTGACGCCGCGCTGATCGACGACCACCGCATCCACCATGGCGTAACCGAAATTCACCCTCTCGATCCCGCTTTGCCCGCATGGCGCGACGCGCTGGTCGTGACCTTCGCCGCTATTTGAGCAGCACCAGTTCCTCCGCCATGCTGGGATGCAGCGCGACGGTATCGTCGAAATCCTGCTTGGTGAGGCCCGCCTTGACCGCGACGGCCGCCGCCTGAAGGATTTCGGGCGCGTCCGGCCCGATCATATGCAGACCCAGCACTTTGTTGGTCGTCGCATCCACGACCATCTTGTAAAGCGCCCGCTCCTCGCGCCCGGCGAGCACATTTTTCATCGGGCGGAAGTCCGACGTATAGACCTTCACCGTCCCGTATTCATTTTTCGCCTGCGCTTCGGTCAGGCCCACCCCGGCGAGCGGCGGATGGCTGAAGACTGCCGACGGAATGCAGTGGTAATCGACCGTGCGCGGATTATCGCCGAACACCGTGTCGGCAAAGGCGTGGCCTTCACGAATGGCGACGGGGGTCAGCTGCATCCGCCCGGTGACGTCACCTACCGCATAGATGCTCTCGCAGGTCGTGCGGCTATAATCGTCGACCTTGATCGCGCCATGCTCGTCGATTTCGACGCCTGCGCTGTCGAGACCCAGGCCGTCAGTGTGCGGACGCCGCCCGGTGGCGAAGACGAGCAGGTCGCAGGCGAGCGGATCGCCTTCCTTGAAATTGACGCAGAGCGTCTCGTCCGCATTCTTGTCGATCCGCTCCATTTCGGCGTTGAAGCGGAAGTTGATCCCCTTCGTCACCGAAATCTGCAGCAGGCGGTCGCGGATCTGTTCGTCATAGCCGCGCAGCAGGGT
>JBEVMZ010000080.1:0-3368 GCA_040508335.1 Sphingobium sp. | reverse complement strand
GGCGACCGCCTCGAAGGTGTTGGCAGCGGCGTACTTGGCGGCAATCCTTGCGCGCTTTTTCTCCAGCGCCGGATCGATCCCGTCGGCGATCTTCTTCTTGGCCTCGTCGCGCCGCACACGCGCCTCCGCGAGGCTTATGGTTGGCCACCCCCCGAGATGAAGCTTCTTTTGCTTGTCCAGAAAACGGTAGTTGAAGCGCCATAGCTTCGAACCGTTGGGCTGGATGACGAGATAGAGGTTCTGTGAATCGGTAAGGTTCCAGGCCTTCGCTCTAGGCTTGGCGGCATTGATCTGGATGTAGGTCAGCATGGTCGTTTTCCCAGCAAGGCCGGGTCGATCCGAGGGCAACAAAAAGAGCAACATCTTGTGGTCGCTGCTGTTGCCCTTAGCCGGATTTCGCCGGACGGTGTCTGGCGATCTTCGGTCAAGAAATGCTGTGAAACCAGCCGCTTACTGGACTTATCTGGACGCTGCCAGAGCCAGTATTGGGGCCCAGAAGAGGACTCGAACCTCCACGACCTTGCGATCGCCAGCACCTGAAGCTGGTGCGTCTACCAATTCCGCCATCTGGGCACGGGGTAGGACGGCGCGATTAGCGGGCGGCGGGGGTGGTGTCAATCGCGCGCGGCAAGAAATCACTGAACTTTGTGATGAGGGCGGTTAAGAGCGTGCAGCCAAGCGAAGAGGAACCCGCCTGTGACCGATTTCGACCCTGCACCATGCGATATGTTTGCGCGCGGCGGCGGGGTGCGCCTTGCTTATCGTCTGCGGGCGGGACGCGGGCCGACCGTCGTCTTTCTGCCGGGCTATATGTCGGACATGGAAGGCGGCAAGGCGGTCGCCGTCGATCGATGGGCGGCCGGCGAACAGCGGGCGACGCTGCGGCTCGATTATGGCGGCAACGGCGCGAGCGAGGGCAGGTTCGAGGACGGCACGCTGGCGGGTTGGCGCGACGATGCGCTGGCGCTGATCGACGCGCTGACCAGCGGGCCGATCCTGCTGGTGGGATCGTCCATGGGCGGCTGGCTGGCGCTGCTGATCGCGCTCGCACGAGCGGACCGCGTCGTCGGACTGATCGGCATCGCAGCCGCGCCGGACTTCACGCAATGGGGCTTTTCCGACGCCGACAAGACGCGCCTTGCGGCCGAAGGGCGGATCGTCGAGCCCAGTCCCTATGGCGGGACGCCCACGGTAACGACGCTGGATTTCTGGCGATCGGGGCAGGCGCTGCGGCTGCTGGAGGGCGAGATCGCGATCGATTGTCCGGTCCGGCTGCTCCAGGGGCAGGCCGATCCCGATGTGCCGTGGGAAACGGCCTTGCGGATAGCGGGCCTGCTGCGTTCAGCCGACGTGCAGACGCTGTTCGTCAAGGATGGCGACCACCGCCTGTCGCGCGATCGGGATATCGATCTGCTGATCGATCTGTTGACCCGCCTGCTGGAGGATATCTGATGCCCTTGCTTATGCCGCTGCTGCTGCTCGTCCAGGCCTATGACCCGGAAATAGAGGCGGTGATGCGCAATCGCGCCGCGCAGAAAGCGGCAAAGGGCGAGGCCGCCGCCGCGCAGCCCGCGCCTGCGCCAGTACCCGCAACCTCCCCAAAGCCGGACGGCCCGTTGCCGGTCCCGCCCGAACATGCCGCGCGTTTCCAGGCGTGCGTGGATGCTGCCGTCGCCGCGCCCGACGGCGGGATCGCCGAGGCTGAAAAATGGCGGATCGAAGGTGGCGGCTTTTATGCGCGCCAGTGCCTAGGCTTTGCCTATGCGCGTGCTGAGCGCTGGAATGCCGCCGTGGTCGCGCTGGAGCAGGCAGCCGAGGAAGCGGAGCGGGGCGGGGAGCGGGTACACAGCGCGCGGCTGTGGGCGCAGGCGGGCAATGCCGCGCTCGCCAGCGGCAATCCTGCGCGTGCGCGCGACGATCTCGACGCGGCGCTTGCGCGTGGTCTGCCCGACGGCATCGACAAGGGCGAAGTCTTTCTCGATCGCGCGCGCGCCCTGGTGGCGCTGGGCGATCTGAACCCGGCGCGCGAATCGATCGACCATGCGCTCGAGCTGGTGCCGCAAGATCCGCTCGGCTGGCTGCTGTCCGCGACGCTGGCGCGGCGACAGGCGCAGATGACGCTGGCGCAGGCGCATATCGCGCGCGCCGTCAGAATGTCGCCGGACGATGCGTCGGTGGCGTTGGAGGAGGGGAATATCGCGATATTGACCGATCATGAGGATGTCGCGCGCGCCGCGTGGTCGCGCGCCGCCCGCCTGGCACCGGACGCGCCGGCGGGACGGGCGGCGGCGGACAATCTGTCGCGCTTGCCAGCGACAACGGCGGCGGCAACGAAGCGCTGAGTCTTCGCACCAGCAACATTTTGTGACGGAACTTGGGCAGTCGCTTGCCGTTCGGCAATCGCAGGGGTGCCCAAGGAAAAGGACTATCACGATGAAAGGCCATAAGAAAATGCTGACGGCGCTCATGCTGGTGGCGGCAGGCGCGTCGCTTACGGCATGTTCGCGCGGCGCGACCCGTGGTGGATTGATCGGTGGCGCTGGCGGTGCGCTTGTCGGCAGCGCGACGGGCCTTGGAACGGTGGAAGGCGCGGCCATCGGCGGCGCGGCCGGTGCGATCATCGGCGATAATGGCGACCGCCGTCGGTGCGATCGGCGCGACCGTCGTCGCGGCCGCTGCTGATCGAAGACACGCAGATGCGGTCGGCCTATAGGGCCGGCGCCTAGTTTAAGTAAAAGTCGACGGTCGTGACGACGCGGACCTTCTTATAGGGCGTGTCGGCAGACCCGTCGGCTTCGCCGTCGCGCCCCTCGATTGAAAAATAGCCCTGGGTTGCGTTCTTGATGCCGCCCACGCTGGCGCCGCTGTCGCGCGCGAACTGCTCGGCCGCGGCGCGCGCATCCTTGGTGGCTGCGGCGACCATGGGGGGCTTCACGTCGTTAAGCTTGGTAAAGCTGTATTTCATCCCCGACCCTTCCTGAAGCGTGACGCCGCGACGGACGAGGTCGAACTGCTGAGCTACCGCGCGCTGGGCGCGGATGATGTCGGTCGTGCGCAGCAACATGCGCTGCGTGATGGTGATATTGTTGACGCCAGTGTTCATATATTGGTTTACGCCCGCGCCGGTGGCGGTAAGCGCGTCGGGTTTGAAACCGAGACCGGCGAAATAGGCGCGCAGCTGCTGCGTATTATTGTCGATCTCTGCGCGGACGGCGGGCAGATCGAAGCCGGTGGCGGAATAGCTGATCGACCAGGTCGCAAGATCAGCGGTCACATTGCGTTCGGCGAGGCCCCGAACCGTTACGGACCGGTCGGCCGCCTTGGCGCGCTTCAGCCCGTCGCCCAGAAGATAGCCGCCGCCCAGCAGA
>JBEVMZ010000055.1:0-3254 GCA_040508335.1 Sphingobium sp. | reverse complement strand
GCGGACAACAGCTCGTAGATCGTGCCGGTAAATTTGGGCATGTAAATGCCGAAACTGGCATTGAAGATGCTCTCGGTAAACATGGAGAGCATGATGAGGCCGGGCACGATGTAGGCGGCGTAGGGAATGCCGTCGATCTCCGTCATGCGCGAGCCGATCGCGCCTCCGAACACCACGAAATAAAGCGACGTGGTGATGACCGGGACAAGCAGGCCGGTCAGCAGCGTGCGGCGGAAGCGGTGCAGTTCGAATTTGTAGATCGACGAGACGGCGCGATAGTTGAAGCCGTTCATGCCGCCTCCCTCCGATGCACGAGGTCCACGAATATGTCCTCCAGGCTGCTTTGCTGCGTGTTGAGATCCTTATAGCCGAGGCCAAGCTCGCCGAGCCGCCGCAGCAGCGAGGAGACGCCTGTGCGCTCCGCCTGGGTATCGAACACATATTCGATCTCCCGTCCGTCGGCGGACAGGGTCAGCGCGCAGTCGGCAAGCTCCGGCGGCAGGCGGTCCAGCGGATCGACAAGCAGAATGGTCAGCGTTTTGCGGCCGAGCTTTTTCATCAGCGCGCTCTTTTGTTCGACGAGGATCAGTTCGCCCTGACGGATGACGCCGACGCGGTCGGCCATTTCCTCGGCTTCCTCGATATAATGGGTGGTCAGGATGATGGTGACGCCGGTCTTGCGCAGTTCGCCAATCAGCACCCACATGTCGCGGCGCAGCTCTACGTCGACGCCGGCGGTGGGTTCGTCGAGGAAGAGGACGCGCGGTTCGTGGCTGAGCGCCTTTGCGATCATCACGCGGCGCTTCATGCCGCCCGACAGTTCGAGAATCTTGGCGTGCCGTTTGTCCCAGAGCGAGAGGTCGCGCAGGATTTTCTCGATATGCGCGTCGTCGCGCGGTTTGCCGAACAGGCCGCGCGAAAAGCGCACGGTGTCGAGTACGCGCTCGAACTGGTCGGTGGAAAGCTCCTGCGGCACGAGACCGATCGCCGCGCGCGCGCCGCGATAGTCGCGCACTATGTCGTAACCCGCCACCGTGACGGTGCCGGTCGACGGGCGCGCATTGCCGCAGATGATCGAGATCATCGTCGTCTTGCCGGCGCCATTGGGTCCGAGCAGGGCGAAAATCTCACCCTCCTCAATGTCCAGATCGACGCCCTTCAATGCCTGAAAACCGGTGTCGTAGGTCTTGGTCAGACCTGCGATGCGTATGATGGCCGCCATGCGCCCTCTTGCCCCTTCATCTTATGTGCACGCAAGATAAGGCGGCGTAACGCGGGCGCAACGGGGCGTCAGTCTTCCTTGCGGAAAAAGCGGAAAACGGTGGCGGGCGGGAAGTTGCGCACCGTCTGCCCCACCCGCTCCACATCGAGGTCGAGCGCGTCCAATATGTCGCGGCTGACGGGCGAGCGCGGCGAATAGGTGAACTGGACGAAGGCGCCGCCGGGGCGGAGCATGCGGAAGGATTCGGACAATATGTCGGCGTGCATGATACGGTCCATCGCCAGCAGCGGCAGGCCGCTTACCACCGTCTGATAGTCGCCCGGCGCGCCGACCGTGGCATGCGAGACGGTCTGCGCATAGGATTCGAGGACGGAAATGGTCGGGAACTGACGGCGCAGGCTGCGCGCGAAGGCAGGATTGATTTCCACCACCTCCAGCGCGTCGGGCGCGAGGCCGGTTTCCAATATGGCGCGCGTGAAGACGCCGGTGCCGCCGCCCAGTTCTAGGACGCGGCCCCCACGCGGGTCGATGTCCGAGACCATCAACCGCGCGAGATGGCGGCTGCTGGGCACGACCGACGCCGTCTGGCGGGGCTTGCTTACCCAGGCCGCGATGAAATCGAGATATTCGGTTGCGCGCGCGCGAAACTCGCTGCCTGGCAGGGCGATCGCCCGGCTGCTCTTATATTTGTTCTGCATGAACGAACTGCGACCGCTCCCTGTGATGCGTGCCATCCTTAGCCGTGCGGGCCAGCGCCGTCGATGGACATTTGATCAGCCGTGATCGGGGAAGGGTCAGGGCGCTTCGCCCGGCCGCGCGGCGGCTTGCGCGGCGGCAAGGACGCGCAGGACATTGCCCGACCAGATTTTCTCGATGTCGGACTCGCTATAACCAGCCTGCAACAGAGCTTGAGTGATGCGGGGCAGGTCGAGGACGTCTTCAAGGCCCGCGACACCCCCGCCCCCGTCCCAGTCGGCGCCGATGCCGACATGGTCGGGGCCGACGAGCTTGAGGGCATGAAGCATATGGGCCATAAAGTCATCGAAGCCCGGTCGGTCGGTCTGCGGATATTGCCGATCGATCGCGCGCCGTTCGGCGAGGAAGGCGGCGCGACCCGCTGCCGTGGGCGGACCGGCGGCTTTCATGCGCGCCGACAGCGCATCGAGCGCGGTTTGGCGCTGCGGATTGGGCGTTGCGGCGCGCAAGTAGCCGCCATAGGCGTTCATCTGGATAACCCCGCCTTTGGCGGCAAGCGCGCGCAGGCGGTCATCGTCGACGTTGCGCGGATGGTCGTAGATCGCCTTGCAGCCCGAATGGGTAAGCAGCACAGGGGTTTTGGAGAAGGCGATCAGGTCGTCGAGCAGCAGGTCCGACCCGTGCGAGCCGTCGGGGACGATGCCGAGGCGGTCCATTTCGTCAAGCAACTGCCGCCCCAAGGGACTCAGGCCGCCATATCGAGCCTTTTTCGACGGGTCGGTCGAACTGTCGCCGAACTGGTTGTGGGCCGTATGGGTAAAGCCCGCGACGCGCACGCCCATCGCGTAGAAGCTTTTGAGCAGCGAGATATCCTGCCCCAGCGGATAGGCGTTTTCGATCGACATATAGACGACGCGCTTGCCGGCCGCCGCGATCTTCGCGGCGTCCTGCGGATGCGTCGCCAGCGTAAAATTGGCGGGGTCGGCCGCCACCATCTCGCGGATCGCAAGGCCGCGCAGCAGCGCGGCGTCACGCGCCTGTGCAAAGCCCTCGACGGTGACCGGCCCCTGCGGCGTATAGATCGCCCAGAAGCCGCCATCGAGGCCGCCCTTCTTCATCCGCGGCAGATCGACCTGCGTATAATCATCCTGGACGCGATGCCCTTCCCCGATCGACCAGCCGGGCAGCGCGAGCGATGCGGGCGTGTCGAGATGGCTGTCGAGCGTCAGCACGCGCTCGTGCAGGCGTTGCGCCTCCCGCGACACGGGCTGTGCACCCGCCGCCAGAGGCAGGAGCGCCAATGCCGCGATTGCCAGACTAGATGCGCTTCTCATTG
>JBEVMZ010000046.1:0-6602 GCA_040508335.1 Sphingobium sp. | reverse complement strand
GGTCGCGCATGGTGTCGGACGTACCGTTGGGCGCGTTCCTTTCCGGCGGCGTGGACAGCAGCAGCGTCGTCGCGCTGATGGCGGAAAATTCTCGGCAAGCCGTCAAAACCTGCACGATCGGCTTCGATGTCGCGAGCCTGGACGAAACCGCCTATGCCGACCGCATCGCGCGGCGCTTCGCCACCGATCATCGCACGCGCATTGTTTCGCCCGACGATTATGGTCTCATCGACACTTTGGCCTTCCATTTCGATGAGCCCTTCGCCGATGCGTCGGCGCTTCCCACTTATCGCGTTTGCGAATTGGCGCGCGAGCAGGTGACGGTCGCTTTGTCGGGCGATGGCGCGGACGAGGCGTTCGCCGGCTATCGCCGCCACCGCTTTCAGCTGCAGGGCGAGCGCGTCCGCGCACTTATCCCCGCCTCGATCCGCAAGCCGCTGCTGGGCACGCTGGGGCGCTATTACCCCAAGGCCGACTGGGCGCCGCGTCCGCTGCGTGCCAAATCGACGCTGCTGGAATTGGCGGGAGAGGGGGGCGAAGCCTATGCCGCCTCGGTCGGCGTCACGCCGCCGCTTTTGCGTCAGCGCATTTTCAGCAGCGAGATGAAGGCGGGCATTGCAGGCCACCGCGCTGAGGACCGCTATATCGCCACGATGGCGGGCGCACCCGCGCGCGATCCGCTCGACCGGGCGCAATATGCCGATATCCGGCACTGGCTGCCCGGCGATATCCTGACCAAGACCGACCGGATGAGCATGGCCGTCAGCCTGGAAGCGCGCGAGCCCTTGCTCGATCACCGCCTGGTTGATTTCGCCGCCCGCCTGCCCGTATCGCAGCGTATTCGCGGCAATAGCGGCAAGGCCATCATGAAAAAGGCAATGGAGCCCTATCTCCCACACGATATCCTTTATCGCCAGAAAATGGGCTTTGTGACGCCGATATCGGACTGGTTTCGCGGCGCCCTGGCAGGCGAGGCAAGCGCGGTCGCTGCCTCATCCAGCCTCGCGCGGACCGGATGGTTCGATACCGCGACGCTCACCCGCCTTGCGGCCGATCATAAATCGGGGCTGGCGGACCATGGCCGGCTGTTGTGGCAGCTCGTCATGCTAGACAAGTCGCTCGGGCGGCTGTTTGGCATATAGCGCATAAGCCTTGCCTTCACACAGGTCCGGTGCCAACGCACGGAGCTTAAAGCAGGGCGCAGGCGACCGACCGTTTCAATGAGCATCCCCAAGGAAATCGTCCGCCTGCGGCTGTATCTGCTGTGCCTGACAGGGGACATGGCGGGCATGTTCCTGTCCTTCCTGCTGGCCAATCGCCTGATCCTTGGCGCTTTCCTGGGCGAACCGGGAAAGCCGCATGGCCTTGTCATGTTTGCCATGCTGGCCCCCCTTTACGCGATCCTGGGCATCCAGAGCGGCGCCTATGGCATCCACAGCGTCGAAAATAGCCGGCGCGGGATCGTGCGCGCGCTGATGGCGCTGGCGCAGGCGGTGATGGCGATGCTGCTGATCATCTATTTCGGCAAAATCGCCGAGCAATTGTCCCGCCTCACGTTGCTCACTGGCCTCATCCTTTCTGCGCTCGCACTCGTGCTGGTGCGTATCGCGGTCGCCCGCCTGTCGAGTCATCTGCTCGGCGAAGTGCCGCATCTGACGGCGGTCATCATGGACGAGGTCGAAATCGCGACCGCGCCGCATATGATGGTGATCACCGCCAGCGCGGCGGGCCTGCGCCCCGAGCGGCACGACGCCGCCATGGCGGAACGGCTCGCCGCTGCCGTGGGTGCGGCCGAGCGTGTCATCGTCGCCTGTCCTCTCGATCGCATGAACGATTGGTCGATCGCGCTTAAATCGCTGGCCGCGCGCGGCGAGATCGTCGTGCCCGAACTGTTGCGGTTCGCCCCTGCGCGGATCGACCATGTCGACGGCCAGCCGACGATCATCGTCGCGGGCGGCCCGCTCCAGTTCCGCGCCCGGATCATAAAGCGGCTGTTCGACGTCGTTGTGGCCGGGCTTGCCACCATCCTGTTGTCGCCATTGCTGCTGGCCGTCGCTCTGGCGATCAAGTTCACCAGCCCCGGCCCGATCCTCTTCCGCCAGCCGCGCATCGGCCGCGATGCGCGGCCCTTCTCCATCTACAAGTTCCGATCGATGCGAGACGAGGCGAGCGATCATGCAGCCGACCGGCTGACCGCGCGCGACGATGATCGCGTGACGCCGATCGGCAGACTGCTGCGCCGGACCAGCATCGATGAATTACCGCAGCTTTTCAATGTCCTGCGCGGCGACATGAGCATCGTTGGCCCACGCCCTCACGCCGCCGCTGCGCGGGCAGGCGCAAGCCTCTATTGGGAGGTCGATGCGCGCTATTGGGAGCGGCACTGCATCAAGCCGGGCATTACCGGCCTGGCGCAGGTGCGCGGCCATCGCGGCGCGACCGATCATCATCAGGATCTGATCGATCGCCTGCATTCGGACCTTGAATATGTGACGCAATGGTCGATCCTGCGCGACTTGCGCATCATCGCCGCGACGCTGCGGGTGCTCGTCCATGACAAGGCCTATTGATGGGCGGCGTCGATCTCCTGCTTATTGCCATCCTCGCCGCTTCGCTGCTGGCGGTGGCTTGGCCCTTCGCCGTCTATCCGCTCGTTTTGAGGACGTTGCCGTCGCGGCCCGAGCATTCCGTCGCCGGCCCGCCGCCCAGCGCGTCGCTGCTCTTCTGCGCCTATAACGAAGCCGCCGCCATGTCCGAAAAGCTCGCCAATCTGGCGATGCTAAAGGCGCGCTATCCGGCGCTCGAAATCCTCGCCTTCGACGATGGGTCGAGCGACGACACCGCGCGCCTGATCGCGAAAGCCGGCGATCTTGTGACGCTTTTGCGCGGGCCGGGGCGCAGCGGCAAGGCGCATGGCATGAAGCTGCTCGCCGCGCGCGCGCAGGGGGATGTGCTGATCTTCACCGACGCCAATGTGATGCTCGATCCCGACGCCATCGACAATCTGCTCGCCCGCTATGCCGATCCCATGGTCGGCGGCGTGCTCGGCTCGCTCCATTATATGGGGGAAGGGGAGAGTGCGACCGCGCAGGTCGGCTCGCTTTATTGGCGTATCGAGGAGCGGCTAAAGGACGAGGAATCGCGCACCGGCAATGTCATGGGTGCCGACGGTTCGATATTCTCGATCCGCCGCACGCTCTATCCCAACTTTCCCGACGATGTGCTGGACGATCTTACCGTGTCGATGGCTGTCGTCTTTGCCGGGCAGCGGCTGGTCAAGGCACGTGACGTCATCGCGCGCGAGCGGCTGGTGACGGGACGGCGCGACGAATATCGCCGCAAGGTGCGGATCGCCGCGCGCGCATGGCACACCCATCGCCATTTGCGCCCTGGTCTCCGCCTCATGACGCTCCAGGACCGGTTTAAATATGCATCGCGCAAGATCGTCCGCTGGTTCGGCGGCGTCTTCATTCTGACCGGCGCGCTGTCCGCCTTACTCCTGGCTTGGCGTATTTCGCCCGGACTGGCGCTCGGCGGCGCAGGGACCTTGGGACTGTTGCTCTGGCTCGGAGGTAGAGCCCGCGGCGGGCCGCTGGCCGCGATCGTCGATATCCTGATCGCCTATGCCGCCACCCTGCAAGGCGTCCTTCGCGCCATGTCCGGTCGCACCGTCACGACTTGGAGCCCGGCCAAGTCCCGCTGATGGGCGCGCTCTGCCCTCTCGCAAAGCGCGCGCGATAGGCTATAGGCGCACAGCATCTGACGTTGGCGAAGCGGAGCCGCATGTGATTACCCTTCAGCGGGTGGCAAAGGCCGCCGGCAAGCATCTGACGCGCAGCCTGCTACGCCTGCGCACGGCGCTGGGCGCGCGCCGCGCCTATGGCTGCCCCGCCTGCGGTGAACGGCAAGTCGGTTTTTTCCGCTATGGCGACGATCCGCGCTGGGGTTGCCCCTCATGCGGCGCGTCACCGCGCGAACGGCTGATGAACCATTTGATCGCGGAAGGTACGCTGAACATCCCCGCCCACGGCGCGATCCTCCATATGGCGCCTAATGAAGGCAGCCTCGTCCGGCGCTTTTCCGCCGCTGCCTTCTACCAGCCGGCCGATCTCGACCCGGCGCGCTATGCGGTACCCGGCATGACCCGCGTCGATCTGATGGAGTTGGCCGAGACGGAGCGCTACGACATTTTCTACGCCAGCCATGTTATGGAGCATGTGCCCGACGACATGGCGGTCCTGCGCAACATCTGGCGGGCGCTCAAGCCCGGCGGGGAGGCCTGGTTGATCGTGCCGCTATGGGATAAGCCGACCGAAGATGGCAGCTTCGCCATGCCCCCGCGCGAACGGGAGCGGCGCTTCGGGCAGTGGGATCATGTCCGCCAATATGGCCCGGACTTCGCCGACCGCATCCGCGCCGCCGGCTTTGCGCTGGAGGAGATCGACGCCGCGTCCATCGATCCCGTCACACGCGACCATCTGGTCCTTAGCGACCGCCTGTTCCGGGCGCGCAAGCCACGGGCCGCGTGAACCGCCTCGCGCGGGCGGAAGGGTCCGCCCGGGTCCTTGCTCTCGTCAAGCTGGTTAATGTCGGCTTCGTCCTGATCTGGGGCTTTGCCGTCACCTATGTGTTCGTGCGCATCCTGCCGATCGCGGAGTTTCAGGCGTTCCTGCTGCTCGTCGCTTTCGGCAATTTCACTATTTCGGCCGAATTCGGTCTCACCAGCATCATCTATGCGCGGCTGCGCAGATACTGGCTGGGCGCGGATGGGGGCGATAGCGGCGCATTTCGGCTTGAGGAGATGGGAATATTATTCCTGTTCCTTGGGCTTCTAATCGCGGGCGCGGTCGCCATCCTGATGATCGTGCTTGCCGCCGGGTGGATCGGCACAGCCATGCCCTGGCTGTTTTTGCTCTTCTTCCTCTCCGCCTGCCTAAATCTGCCGGCGCTGCTCGCCAAGCGCGCGCTTGCCGCCATCGACGGCAATTTCCTTTGGGAAGCGCTCGATTGCGGACGGCGGGTCGTGACGATCGCGCTGCTTATCGCCATCCTGCACGGACTCGATCCGCATCTGTCGGTCGCTTTGCAACTGGCGGTCAGCGCGCTGGTGATCGGCTTTGCGATCCTGACCGTACATTGCCGGCTCGGCATGCGTCCGGGTCACTGGCTCGCCTTCCGTGCTGGCGGCGGTCATGTACGGCGCCATTATCTGCGCGATATTGGCGCGTCGGCCGCCTTCACCCTCTCCGATATCGTCGCCTACAACGCGCCTTATTTCACCATTGCCCTAGCCACCAGCGACGCGCGGCCGATGTTGATCTTCGACTTCTTCTTCAAAATGTCGCGTGCTCTTTCCATGTGCGTGCGTGCGATGGTCGAGGCCGCCTTGCCCCGCATCACGCGAGCGCACCATGCCGGCGACGCCATGCGCCTGCGCCAGCTTCTGCGCCGCGCGACCGTGGCGGCGCTCGCGTTCGCGCTAGGGCTGTCGGCGATATTGCTGGTGGGCGGACCATGGTTGTTCGCACATTTGTTCGACGGTCGGGCCACGATCCATCACGGCGATATGCTGTTGATCGCGGCGGCGCTGCTCGGCCTGTCGCTGATATGCGTCTCTGTCTACGTCCAGGCGGCGCTTGGCCGGTTCGCCTTTCTGCTGCGACGATCCTTGCCCTTCCTTATCGGATCGCTTTTGAGCGTCCCGCTCGCCAAGGCCTTTTTGCCCGGTTCCTTCGATAGCGGCGTCATCGGCCTGTATGCGCTGACGCTGCTCGCCGTCAGCGTCACGCATGCAGCGGCATTGCGCGATCTGGCAAAGGGGAGGCTTGCTCCATGAAAATAGCCATGGTCGACCCCTCGCTTTTCACTGGTCGTTATGACGACAGCCTTTGTGCAGCGTTGGCGCAAGAAGGTGGCAGCGTCACTCTGCTCGGCCGACCGATGCGCGTGACCGATGCGATCGTGCCGCAAGGCTATCGGTACATGCCGCACTTCTTCCGCAACAGCGAGGCGCTCCGCCAGCGGTTGGGGGAGGGGCGGGCCTTTCGCGTCGCCAAGGCAGCGGAATATGCGTTCACCTGCGCGACCGGCGATCTCGAGATGCTGGCGTCCGCCGATGTCGTACATTTCCAGTGGCTGCCCTTCGCACCTGCCGACCGGCTGCTCCTGCGGCGGCTGGGCGACAAGGTCGCGCTGGTTCACACCGTGCACAATGCCGACGCCTATCACGCCGATGCCGGCATACAGGGGCGGGGCTATCGGGCGCTGCTCGACAGGTTCGCCGCGCTCATCGTCCACGGCCATTCGACACGCGATGCCCTGGTCGCCCAAGGCGTCGACGACGCGCGCATCCACATCGCCGCGCATCCCCCGATGCGCCTTGCCTCTGCCGGCGCTGCGGACATGGCGGGCATCGCTGCACCGGCGGCGCCACGGCTGCTCTTCTTCGGCACCATCCGGCCCTACAAAGGCGTCGATCTGCTGATCGATGCCTGCCTTTCGCTCTGGCGCGCAGGCCATCGCTTCGAACTCGTGCTGGCGGGCAAACCCTTCATGGACGTGCGGCCATTGCTCGATCGCGTGCGCGCGGCGGGTTTCGGCGA
>JBEVMZ010000042.1:0-18585 GCA_040508335.1 Sphingobium sp. | reverse complement strand
CCAGCGCGATGGCGCAAAGAAACCCGCCGCCGATCACCGCGACGATCGAGGCGTAGAAGCTCAACAGCGGCATCATGATGACGACCGCGAGCGTCCGCGGCAGTACCAGCGCTTCCATCGGCGATACGCCGATTGTGCGCATCGCGTCGATTTCCTCGGTCAGCTTCATCGTGCCGAGTTGCGCCGCGAAGGCCGAGCCCGACCGGCCCGCGACCATGATCGCGGTCATCAGCACGCCGAGTTCGCGGAAGGTCAGACGCCCGACCAGGTTGATCGTCAGCATCTCCATGCCGAACTGGCGCAATTGCACCGACCCCTGCTGGGCGATGACGATGCCGATGAGAAAGCTCATCAGGCCGATGATGCCGAGCGCCGAGACACCGACGACTTCGAACCTTTGCACCACGGCATTGACGCGGAACCGTCGCGGATTGCGGATCAGCGCCCAGCTTGCCACCAATGTCGCGCCGAAAAAGCCGAGAAGACCGACGAGCGTCGAGCCCGCTTGGGTGACCGCTTCGCCGATCTGGCCGACAACGCGTTGGAGCGGCGGCGTACGATCCGCGTGGATCGCTACGGGCTCATCGGCGTCGCCGACCGCCGCGATTAAACGCTGCGCATCGTCATCGCCGCCGGTAATATCGCTGCCGAGGCGCTTGGCCGCGCGATGCACGGTCCAGGCGCCGATCGTGTCGATATGCTCGACGCCGGTCATGTCGATCTCTTGGACAGGCCCGTCTATCGCGTCGAGGCGCGCGGGAAAGTCGCCCAGATGGGCGATGGACAAAGCACCCGAAAGTCGGATCACCCTGCGGCCGGCGCGGGTGTCTTCAGTTAGATCGGCAAGCTTGGTCATGTAGGGGAAATGTCTGGTCCAATATCGGTTGCACGGCAAGCCGAAACGGCCCATCTCCAAGCCAGAACGATATGTGGAGCCAAAAGTTTCGGGAGCGGCATGACACACAGGCTTGCTTTTTACGATATGGACCGCACCGTCACTTTTTCCGGCACCTATACGGGTTTTCTCGTCCACGTGGCCTGGCACATGGCGCCGTGGCGGCTGATCTGTCTGCCATTGGTGCCTTTGGTCATGCTCGCCTATGTACTCAAGCTGCTGACGCGGCAGCGGCTCAAGGAACTTAACCAGGCGCTGATGATCGGCGCCAATGTCGAGCGGGCGCGGCTGATGCCGCATGTCGAAAGCTACGCCGCGCGCGTCGTCGATGCCAATGTCCGCGCAGGTGCGCTGGCGCAGATCAGGCAGGACAGGGCGGACGGATACCGGCTGGTGCTCGCCACCGCATCTTACCGGCTCTATGTCGTGCCGATCGCCCGTTTGCTCGGCTTCGACGCGGTCATCGCGACCGATCATCTGACCCAGGATCTGCGCTATGTCCGCGCCAAGATCGCTGGGGAAAATTGCTACGACACGGGCAAGCTCCGCATGATCAAGGCGTGGATGGCGGCCGAAGCGATCGACCGTAGCCAAGCCCATATCCGCGCCTATTCCGATCATGTCTCCGACGCGCCGATGCTGGACTATGCAGACCTCGCCTTCGCCGCCAATCCGCATCCGCCCCTGGCACGGCTGGCGCAGGCGCGTGGCTGGACGCGGGTCGACTGGGACTGAACGACCAGCTCAGCCGACGTAGCGGTGCAGGCCATGCCCATGGACGCGCAGCCAGGCCCGCGCCGTCTGCGGATTTTCGCCCAGCAGCCGCGCGTGCGCGGCGTGAAAGGCGGGGCTGTGGTCCATGTGGAGCAGGTGCGCCAACTCATGCGCCACTGTCGCCCGCCGGACCGAGGGGGGACAAAGGATCAAGCGCCAGCTGTAACGGATCGCCCCGCCGGCGGTGCAACTGCCCCAGCGGCTGCGCGTGTCGCCGACGCCGACCGACGCGACGCGCAAGCCATGCTGCGCGGCAAGCGCGCGCGTTTCCGTCTCCAGCACCTCGCGCGCATGATTGCGCAGCCATTGCAGCACGCGCCGCCCGACCGATTCAGCAGCGCCGCCTAAAATCAGCCGGTCGTCGTACAGCCTGATCGCGCGTGGCGCATCGGCGGCCCAGCAAATGCGCCGTTCGCGCCCCTCCAGCGGGAAATGCGCGCCATCGCACAAAGGCACAGTCTCGGGCTGCTTGAGCAATTGCGTCCGCACCCAGGGTTCATGCTGCTGCGCCCAGCCGAGCGCACGATCGAGACTGGCGCGCACCGGCAAGGACAGCCGCAATTCGCCGCGCGGCCCGTCCAGCGTCAGTCGATAGGCCTTGGCCCGTGCCGAACGGCGGACGCGCACGGGCATCGCCACGCCATCGACCATGATGCTGCTCGACGGCGCGTCAGAGCTCGCGGTCGACAAGGTGATTCTCCCAATCGCCGGCATCGGCCTCCGCCACGGTCCAGCCGCGCACGGACTGGCCGGCGCGATGGACCGCCTCACGATCGCCGCTGATCAGATAATGCCAGGCGGGCAGCGGCAAACCCTCACCCCGCAACCGATAGGCGCAACTGCGCGGTAGCCAGCTTATGCGCTCCACCTTGGCGCGGGTCAGGCGGACGCAATCGGGCACGAAGCGCCGACGGTTCGCATAGCTGGTGCATTGGCCGCTATGCCGGTCGAGCAGCCGGCAGGCGACGTTCGTCGGATAGATGCGCCCGCTATCCTCGTCCTCGGCCTTGTGCAGGCAGCATTTGCCGCAGCCGTCGCACAGCGCCTCCCATTCAGGAGGGGTGAGTTGGTCGAGCGGTTTTTCCCAGAAGTTCAAGGGATCACCTGACCCATTTTTCCAGGAAAGCGGTGACTTTGTCGGCCTGATTGCCCGCCGCCGCGCCTTCGGACTCGGGTCCGCCGACTGGGACCAGCGCGATGGGCTTGCCATCGGGGCCGAAAAGATAGGGCGTGCGGCTGTGATTGACCAGATAGTCGTTGCCCGTGCCCTCCCGGCTTTCCTCGTGGACGACTACGAAATCCTTGGCCACCTTGGCGATCTGCTCGGACGTGCCGGTCAGGCCGATGAGGCGCGGATGAAACGCCGCGACATAGGTTTTAAGAGTGGCAGGCGTGTCGCGCTTGGGATCGACGGTAATAAGAATGGGCTGCACCTTGGCGGCCAGCGCAGGGTGCGCTTTTTCGAACCGGGCAAAGCCCTGCATGATATGCTGCAGGTCGACCGGGCAGATGTCCGGGCAATAAGTATAACCGAAATAGACGAGCGGGTAGCGACCGCGAAAACTGTCCCATGTCACCTGCGCGCCGTTTTGGTCCGTCAGCGTGAAAGGCCCGCCGATCCTGGCGCCGACAAGATCGCCTTGCTGTTGGGACGTGCCGCTTTGCCCGCCGTCGCCGCCGCAGGCCGCCGGCAGGGCGAATAAGGGAAGGGCGAGCAATGTCAGCACTTTGTTCATGGCAGGATCAGCCATGCCCTGCTATGAGCCGCTTTGCAAATCGGGCATGGTGGCACGAACAGGGTCTATGGGCATGAAGTCAGCTTTTGGTATCGCAATGCGTGCCGCGATGGCAGCGTCGCTGCTGGTTCCCGGAGCGGCTCAAGCGCAGTTTTCCGATGCCTATAATTTCCTGAAAGCGGTCAAGGATGTAGATGGACAAAAGGTCACCGACCTTATCCAGAAACCCGGATCGACGGTCATCAACAGCCGCGACATCACCACCGGGGCGACGGCGCTGCATATCGTCATCGCCCGGCGCGATACCGGCTGGCTGGCCTTTCTGCTGGGTAAGGGCGCAAATCCCAATCTCGCCGACAATCGCGGGGCGACACCGTTGATGGAGGCGGTGCAGAGCCGGTTCGAAGATGGCGTGCGCACGCTCATCGGCGGCGGGGCGCAGGTCGACAAGGCCAATAGCAGTGGCGAGACCCCGCTTATCCGCGCCGTGCAACTGCGCGATGTGGGCCTCGCCCGCCTGCTGGTCGCCAATGGCGCCAATCCCGACAAGCGCGACACGATAGCGGGCATGTCGGCGCGCGATTATGCCACGCGCGACGGACGCACGCCGGGTCTGATCGACGCGCTCGCCGGCGCCAAATCGACCCCTTCCGCCCCCAAAGGCCCGGTACAGGGGCCGGTCTTCCGCTAAACAGGGCTTCGGACGGGCGGTCGCTTACCGGCCCAGTTCGGCCGCATGTCCAGGATCTGCAAGTGCGGTCAGCCGCCGCGCGGCGCGCCTGGCAAAGCGCAATGTCTCGGCCTTTCGGCGCGCCGCCGCCAATGGCTCGACCGGCGCGGGGCGCACCAGTTCGGCATCATATTGGTCCGCGACAATGAGTCCCGTGCGCGTCGGCCAAAGCATCTCGCCATCGAAGGGCGCAAGATCGAACCCCGCCGGCACCGCCCAGAAATACCGATCGCAATAGTCGAAATATTCCGGCCATTTGGCGTCGCCCAGCAGGTCGGCGCGGCTGCATTTGATCTCGACGATCGTGATACGCCCGGCGCCGTCGATCGCCATGATGTCGGCGCGGCGGCCATTGGGCAGCGGCACTTCGAGCATACCGCTCATGTCATGGCGAAAGAACAGCCGCAACGTCCCCCGGGCGACCGCCAGGGCCGTGCCGTTATCCAGGGGGGAACAGCTATCATCTGCCAGGCTCGCCATGCGACCGTTCATAGAACAGGCCGGGAACAAAGAAAAGGACCGCGATGCTCATGCGCATCACGATCCCTCATTTTCGTCGCCGGTCGGCTCAGCGGTAGAAGATATGATTGTCGATCGACGCCAGCCGGGGACGGCCCCAGCCCGGCGATACGCGGCGGGCGTGGAAATAGAGCGCGCCTTCCGCGCGGCTGTCCCAGCCATCCGCCAGCGCGATCTGGGCGATCGCCACGGCTTCGTGCCATGCCCGGCTTCCCTCGGGAATCGAGGGCACGTCTCCGCCGCGTACGAAGCTGAACTGTCCGCGCTGAAGCACGACGCCGCACAAGCTGTCGGCGAAGCGGCCGGACTTGGAACGATTGATGATGACGCGCGCGACGGCCAGCTGGCCTTCAAGGCTTTCGCCCTTCGATTCGAAATAGACGGCGCCGGCGAGGCAGCGCATTTCCCTGTCGACGCCATCGGCATCGCCCTGCGCATCGACAAGGGCGGCGAGGCTGGTCGCCTGGGGATCGGAATAGAATGATGTCGCTTGGCCCGGCGTCGGCGCGGTGCGCTGCACGACTTCCTTCGGGGCGGCGAAGATAACGGAGGATTTTTCCCCGGTCGATGGAACCGAAGAGGGTCCCTGATATTCTTGTACGAGTGCGGTCGTGGATGGCGGCGCCTCGCTGGCGCTAGATATGTCGCTGGCCGTGATCGCGCTTGCAGCGGACAGGGCCAATGCCGCGAATGTGGCGGCCTTAAGGCGAAGACTCATCTAAACTCAAAATCATGCGGTTCTTGGCCATGAACATCGCTGTTTCTTCTACCGTGCGCGATGTCCCGCCGCCCCCCGTCTGCGTGTTTACCCCACCCACCCCCCATGGGCGGAAGAAGCAACCTGCGCGATAAGCGTGGGCGCGCAGTGCCAACATGGCCATCGGGAGTCAACGATCAGCAGATTGTTTCAGCGGCGAACCGTTTAGCTTGTACGATATCAAGCTCTATTATCCACAAATCGGGGTCCGATTGCCGCCGACGCGCAAGATATTGGGTCACGCTCTGCGGGTCGGCGCCGACATCCGGACCGCAGGGGACCAAATGATGACCACCGGCATAATCGGGTGATCGTTCGAAGAGGCCGGTGTCGCATCCCTGTTCCAGCGTCTGGAGCAGAATCGCCCCGCTCGTCTCGTCGCCCTTGGCCAAAACCATGCAGAACCCGCCAGCCGCCTCCGCACGCCGGCGCAGCGCGCCGATCAGCATCGCGCTGGTCAGCCGGTCAGCCGCCATAACCCGCGAGCGAAGACAAGGCGATTTGCGAACGCATGAAGGTGCCGGTGCCCCGACCCACTTCCTCGCCATCCTCGTCGATCAGGCTGGCTTCGGACACATAGACTCGGCGTTTGCCGCTGATCCATCGCCCTTCGGCCCGCAACCGGCCCGGCCTGATCGGGCGGGTGAAGAGCAGGTTGAAAGCGGTAGTCAGCAAGAACCGGTCGCTCACCAGACTGTTGGCGGCATAGAAGGCCGCGTCGTCGAGCATCTTGAAATAGAGCGTGCCATGGACCGCGCCGGCGGCATGAAGATGCGTTTCGTCGGCTTCGAAATCGATGATCGACACACCCGGCGCAGGAATCGTCAGTTCCGACCGAAACAGGCCGTTGATGGGGGCGGAACCATATAGCCGCTCCAGCGCCCGGAAGTGAAAGGCTTCGCCGCCGCCGGGGGGAAGGGCGTCAGGCAGCGTCCCGTGCCCCCTCTCCGACGAGCAGGGCGTGCAGCGCCGCTGCGCTGTGCGCGCCACGTATGCGGGCGACATGCGCCTCGTCGCGCAGATAGCGCGACACGCGCGCCAATGTCTTGAGATGATCCGACCCGCTATCGATTGGGGAAAGCAGGGCGAAGACGATATCGACAGGCGCTTCGTCGATGGCGTCGAAATCGGCCGGGGGATCGAGCAGCACAACGACGCCCCGCATCTCGCTCAGGCCCGCGATCTTTGCGTGCGGGATGGCGACACCGCCGCCAAAGCCGGTGGACCCGAGTTTCTCCCGCTCCATCAGCGCGTCGGAGGCGGTCACGGCGTCGATGCCGTAGGCGATGGAGGCAAGCGCCCCGATTTTTTGAAAAAGCTGCTTCTTGCCGTTGATCGACAGGCCTGTGGCCAGCGCCTCTGGAGCGATGAGGTCGGTGAATTGCGCCATGTCTAATCCGGGTCGACCGGGCACGGCGCGCCCCATCCCTTGCGCGTCGCCTGCCCGAATGTAAAAGCGCGCCCTAGGCCTCCCGCCCGCGCAGGTCAACCACGCGGGCGGCATCCGTCAGTTTAGGAAGCGCGCGCTTCCAGGCGCGGCTCGACCCAGCCGATCGTCCCATCCTGGCGGCGATAGACCATATTATAGGCGGACGTGCCGGCATTGAGGAACAGCAGGGCGTTGGTGTTGCGCAGGTCCAGCATCATGACCGCGTCCGATACCGACGCCTCGGGAATGTCGACGCGCGTTTCCGCCACGATCAGCGGCGCATCCTCCGGCTCTTCCTCTTCGGCTGATCCGGCGAAGATCGTGTAGCCTGCGCCATTCGCGTCGAGCTGATCGAAACCATTCGCCTTCTGCGCCTCGGCCGCGGACGCCTGAAGATGATGGTCTTTCAAACGGCGCATATAGCGGCGCAGCTGCTTTTCGATGCGGTCGGCCGCCTGTTCGAAGGCGGGATGCGCTTCCTGCGCCTCGCCCGCGCCTTTCAGGATCAGGCCCGTCATGACGTGGCAGATGATATCGCAGTGAAAGGCGCCGTGGGGTGCGGGGCGGAACGTCACCTGCGCGGAGATGGTGCGGCTGAAATATTTCTCGGCCATCGCTTCCATCCGGGTCGAGACATGCTCTTTGAGCGCTTCGCCCGTATCGACCTGATGACCGGAAACACGAATATCCATGTGCCTTCTCCTTCTTATTGCCGGGCCGGCGAACGGCCCGGTGGCAAAAGAGCCGCCACTGCGGGCATCAGCCCGGCAACGGCTCGTCCAGCCAGAGCGGCTTGTCGAGCGTCGCGATGAACGCCGCATGCCGCGCCAGCTCGGCGGCGCTCGCCTGAAAGACGCGCGCCGGCCGTACAAGGCGAACAGCGGCAAGCGCCGCTGGTTCCACCCATATCGCCCCAGATGCTTCTTCCTGTGCCAGACCCAGGCCGATCTGCCGCCCGCCCGTCAGTTCGACATAGAGCTGGGCAAGCAGTTCGGCGTCGAGCAGCGCGCCATGCTTCACCCGATGGCTGCGATCGATGCCGTAGCGCGTGCATAGCGCGTCGAGGCTGTGCTTGGCGCCCGGATGCAGGCTGCGCGCCATCGCCACCGTGTCGATCATCCGGTCGAGCGATATCTCGGCAAGCTCGCAGCGGCGGAGTTCGTGGTTGAGAAAACCGAAGTCGAACCGCGCATTATGGGCGACCAGCTTGCTGTCTTCGAGGAAGGCGATGAGATCCTGCGCGCCGTCGGCGAACAATGGCTTGTCGGCCAGGAACCGGTCGGACAGGCCGTGCACCGCTTCGGCCGCGGAAGGCATCGGGCGCTGCGGGTTATAATAAGCGTGGAAGGTCCGCCCGGTCGGTACGCGGTTGATAAGTTCGATGCAGCCGATCTCGACCATCCGGTCGCCCGAAGCGGGATCAAGGCCTGTGGTTTCCGTGTCGAAGATGATTTCGCGCATCGCCCTTCCGGCCAGTCCGCCGAAGACTCATTTTCCTCGACGTTTGATCCTTATCGGCCCGTCCTGGTGCCAAGGCAAGCGACAAGCGCCCGCACCTGCGCACGGGTAGCGGTAAAAGTACCGCCAGTGTCTATGACATGATCGGCGCGCCGACGCTTTTCCGCGTCGGGCGTCTGAAGCTTGACGATGTGGCGGAATTTAGCCGGCGTCATGCCCGGCCGCGCCATCACGCGCTTGCGCTGCTTCCATGCCGGCGCGCTGGCGACTATGACGCCGTGCACCCGTTTATGCCCGCGCTTTTCGAACAGGAGGGGTATGTCGAGGACGACGAACGGGCGCGTGCGATAGCGGCGCAGAAAATGCGTGCGCGATTTGGCCACTGCCGGATGGACGATGGCTTCCAGCGCGCGCAGTTCGGCCGCCTTGCCGAGCACGGCAGCGGACAGGCGCGCGCGCTCAACGCCTTGCGCGCTCGTGGTGCCTGGAAAGCGCGCCTCGATCGGCCCGAGCAGCGCGCCGCCCGGCCCCTGAAGCCGATGCACTTCGGCGTCCGCGTCGAACACCGGCACGCCCGCGCGGCGCAGCATCGTCGCCACCGCCGACTTGCCCATGCCGATCGATCCGGTCAGCCCATAAAGTCGCATCAGCGCGCTCAGCCTGCCGTCAACAGCGCGCGCAGCTCTTCGTCCCGGTCGCGCGGCGCGGCGGCGTCGAAGAAGATGTCGAAGGCGAGCGCCGCCTGGCCGATCAGCATTTCCAGACCATCGAGCGCTTTCAGGCCCCGCGCCCGCGCGTCGCGCAGCAACTGGGTTTCGAGCGGCGCATAGACGATGTCATAGACCGTCGCGGAGTCGGGCAAAGGCGCAAGGTCGAGCGCCAGCGGCGGCTGCCCCTTCATGCCCAGCGTACTGGCATTGACCAGAAGGTCGGCGGCGGGCAGCGTTTCGTCGATGGCGACGACGCCCCCCGTCTGGCCCGCGCGATCCAGCAGCGCCTGACCCTTGCTGCGATCGCGCGCCATGACGGTGATGTCCGCGATGCCAAGGCTCATCAGCGCGAACAGGATCGCCCGCGCCGCGCCGCCCGCTCCGACGATGATCGCGCTTTTCCCCTTCCACCCGTCGCGCAACAGCGGCTGGAGAAAGCCACCGGCGTCTGTATTGGTGCCGACGAGCGGTCCGCCGGTTTCGCAGGCGACCGTATTCATCGCGCCGATCCGCGCGCGCACGCCGCCCGGATCGTCGGTATAGTCCATCACCGCGATCTTGTGCGGCAGGGTGACGTTGCACCCCAGCCAATCGGGGTCACCGCGCCGTTCGAGGAAATAGCGCGCCAGGCCGTCGGGCGTCACATGGGCGGCGCGATATTCCGCCTCTATGTCGAGCGCGCTCAGCCAGAAATTATGGATGAGAGGAGATTTGCTGTGATCGATCGGGTCGCCGATCACCTCTGCATAAGGAAGGCCGTTGCTCATGCCGCCAGAACGCCCCGCACGCGCAGAAAGTCAAGCAGGGGAAGTAAAGGGAGGCCCTGAATCCCGAACTGACTGCCTTCGATCCGGGCAAAGAGCTGCGCGCCCGGTCCCTCGATGCGATAGCAGCCGACGCACCAGCGGCACTGATCCCACTCCCTGTCGAGATAGGCGCGGATGAAATCGGGCGACAGCGGCCGCACTGTCATCCGCAGCCGCTCGACATGCCGCCAGATCGCCTCGCCATTCAGCGCCACGACTGCGGCGCTGTGCAGATGATGGACGCGGCCCGACAGCAGGGAAAGGATATGCTCGGCGTCGGCTTGGTCGACCGCCTTGTCGATCATCGTGCCGTCGTCGAGGCTGAGCGTCTGGTCGCAACCAAGCACCAGCGCGCCCGGCATCCGCCGCGAGACGCGCAATGCTTTGAGCTCAGCCAGCGCGTCGGCCAGCGCGCGCGCGTCGAGGCCGTCAGCGCGCAACGCTTCCTTCGCCGCCTCTTCATCGACGCCGGGCGACAATGTTTCGAACGGGACGCCGGCCGCTGACAACATCGCCCGCCGGCTTGCGCTTTGCGACGCAAGGACGATCATGCCTCGCTTCCTTCAGCAAGGACACGATCGTTGAAAAGGTTGATGATCGCGGCGGCCGCCTCCTCGATCGAGCGGCGCGTCATGTCGATGACCGGCCAGCCATTGTCCGCGAACATCCGCCGGGCAAAGGCAAGCTCCTCCTGCACTTTTTCGGCGTCGACATAGGATGTTTCGGGCGCCTGGTTGAGCGAAAGCAGGCGGTTGCGGCGGATCTGGATCAGCCGTTCTGGACTGACGGTCAGGCCGATCACCATCGGGTGACGCAGCGAATAGAGGTCTCGGGGCGGCGGCGACTGGGGGACGAGTGGAATATTGGCGGTCTTATACCCACGATTGGCCAGATAGATGGAGGTCGGCGTCTTCGACGCACGCGACACGCCGGCAAGGACGATATCAGCCTCTTCCCAATTTTCATGGCCCACGCCATCGTCATGCGCGATGGTGAACTGGATCGCCTCGATCCGCGCGAAATAGGCTTCGTCGAGGATATGTTTGCGGCCAGGGCGATTGCGCGTTTCCTGCCCCAAAATGCCCGATAGAGCGTCCGTCACCCCGTCGAGCGCGGCGACATGGGGAATGCCGAGCGCCCGGCATCGTGTTTCCAGCCGCCGCCGTAACTGGTGATTGGTGAGGGTGAAGAGGACGAGGCCGGGGTGCGCCGCAATCTCCGTCATGATCCGGTCGAGATGGATTTCGGAGCGCACCATCGGCCAGAAATGGCGCACGGCCTCGACATTTTCGAACAGGCCGATCGCCGCCTTGGCGATATTCTCCAATGTCTCGCCGGTCGAGTCCGACAGCAGGTGAAGGTGGATACGGGTCATGGCATATGTCTGTTGGCCCGCTGTGGATAAAGCAAGGGATGATCTGGGGATCAAAGTCACACTTATGAACCGTCCGCGCTGCCCCGGATTCCATCCACAGCCCGCCAACAGACCCGTATTTTCATCCACATCCTGTGGATAACGGGGATCGATCAATCGAATCCGGGGCGTTGCCCGGTGTCACAAACGCCAAATTGTTGGCAAAAACGGGCATGAAGGATTAACCCCGCTGCCAACCGACCACCTATCTCCATCAACCTTCCTAAGAATCCTTTTATATAAGAGAGTGCCTATGCCGGCTTCCCCGTCCGACACGCCGTTCGTCCCGGCCAAGCCGCTGCTGGCTGTCCTTGCCGGCGCGCAACCGGACGTGCCGCCCATATGGATGATGCGCCAGGCCGGGCGCTATCTGCCGGAGTATCGCGCGCTGCGGGCGGACAAGGGCGGGTTTCTCGAACTGGTCTATGACAGCCCGGCAGCGACCGAGGTGACCATCCAGCCGTTGCGCCGCTTCGGTTTCGACGGCGCGATCCTGTTTTCCGACATTTTGATCGTGCCCTACGCCATGGGACAGGATTTGTGGTTCGAGACCGGCGAAGGCCCGCGCCTTGCGCCCAAGCTGAGCGAGACCGACCTGTCCGCCCTCACGCCCGACTGGAGCCGGTTTGAGGCCATCTACGAGACCGTGCGAGGGGTGAGGGCAGGCCTGGACCCGTCGGTCACCCTCTTGGGCTTTGCGGGCAGTCCCTGGACGATCTCGACCTATATGGTGGCGGGGCAGGGTAGCAAGGATCAGGGCGCGGCCCGGCGCCTTGCCTATACCGACCCGGTACGCTTCGGCGCGCTGATCGACGCCATCATCGATGCGACGGTCGTCTATCTCGACGGACAGGTCCGCGCCGGCGTCGATGCGGTGCAGTTGTTCGACAGCTGGGCGGGCAGCCTCTCGCCCAAACAGTTCGAGCGCTGGGTAATTGAACCCAATGCCCGCATCGTCGCGCGGTTCAAGGCGCTCCATCCCGATATTCCCGTCATCGGCTTTCCCAAGGGCGCGGGCGCAAAGCTGGTGGCCTATGCGCAAGGAACCGGTGTGGACGCCATCGGCCTCGATGAAACGATCGATCCGCACTGGGCCGATGCCGCGCTGCCCAAGGGTCTGCCGGTGCAGGGTAATCTTGATCCGCTGGCGCTCATTGCCGGCGGCAAAGCGATGGAAGAGGCGATCGACGCCATCCTTGCGGCCTTTCCCGATCGTCCGCATATCTTCAATCTCGGCCACGGCATCCTGCCCGACACGCCGATCGCGCATGTCGAGGCGATGCTGGCCTATGTCCGGCGGGAAAGGAAGGCATGATGGCTTATCTCGGCGCTGCCTATCTGTGGGTGAAGGCTGCCCATCTGATCTTCGTCATTTTCCTGATGGCGGGGCTATTCATGATGCCGCGCTTCTTCGTCTATCATCAGGAAACCGCGCCTGGATCGGACGAGGACCGCAAATGGATCGATCGAGAAGGCAAGCTGCTGCGCATCATCCTCAACCCGTCGCTGGTGCTGGTCTGGGTCTTCGGCCTTATGCTGATGGTCGAGATCGGCGCCTGGACGTTCGGGTGGTTTCACCTAAAACTGCTGCTGGTGTTGGCGCTGTCGGGCTATCATGGTTGGATCGCGGTCTATGCGAAGAAGCTCGCACGGGGGCAGCGGACCCTTAAGGACCGGCAATTGCGGCTGCTCAACGAAGTGCCCGGCATCGTCGCGGCGATCGTTGTCGTGCTGGTGATCGTCAAACCCTTCTGACGGGTCTGACGGGGGTCAGGCAGGATCGACCGCGATATTGTCGATCAGGCGAGTGCGGCCGAGCTTTGCCGCACCCAGCAGCCTGGCGGGACGGTCGAGCACCGTCATCGGCTCCAGTGTCGCGGCGTCGCACAGCGTCACGTAGTCGACGGCCGCAAAGCCATGGGCGGCAAGCGTCGTGATCGCACGGGCAAGCGCCGCTTCGACTGCCACGCCCTTCTCCATCTGCCGCTTCGCCTCGCCCAGCGCGCGGGGCAGGGCCAGCGCCTCGCGCCGTTCCTCGTCGGTCAAATAGGCGTTGCGGGACGACAGAGCGAGCCCGTCTTCCGCCCGCTGCGTCGGCACGCCGACTATCTCTACGCCTAAGTCGAGATCGGCGACCATGCGGCGGATGACGGCGAGCTGCTGATAATCCTTTTCGCCGAACAGGGCGATATCGGGTCGGACCTGATTGAACAGTTTGGTGACCACGGTGGCGACGCCGTCGAAATGACCGGGCCGGGCTGCGCCATCCAGCCCTTCGCTGACGCCTGAAACGGACACGTTGCTGGCGAAGCCATGCGGATACATGACATCGACGCTGGGCGCCCAGAGAATGTCGGCGCCTGCGGCAGTCAGCATCTGCGCATCATTCGCTTCCCGCCGGGGATAGGCGTCAAGATCCTCGCCCGCGCCGAACTGTTTGGGATTGACGAAGATCGACACGACGACATGGGCATGGCGGTGTCGGGCTTCCTCCACCAGCGCCATATGCCCGTCATGCAGCGCCCCCATGGTCGGCACCAGCGCCAGCGGCTTTCCATCGGCCCTGAGCGCCGCGATGGCGGTGCGAAGCAAGGGCAGGTCACGCAGGGTTTGCACGGGACGAAGGGCTCCGATAAGACAGCGGGATGGGGGCATTCTGCTTGGCGCGGCCAAGCGGGGCGGTCAACAGCATCGCGACATTATAATGGGGTAATCGAGAGAGCCGATGGCGAACGCGCAACCGCACATCATCGTCTTCGCCAATGAAAAGGGCGGGACCGGCAAGTCGACGACGGCGGTCCATACCGCAATCGCGCTGACTGCGCTCGGCGCCGACGTCGGCATGATCGATCTCGACCCGCGTCAACGCACCGTCACCCGCTACATGGAAAATCGCGGCGAAACCGCCCGGCGGCGGTCGATCAATCTGCCCATGCCCGCCTTTGCCGTGTTCAAGGGCGACACGACCGCCGCGCTTGACGAGGAAGCCGCGGCCGTGGCGGCGGGGCGCGACTTCCTGATCGTCGATACCCCCGGCCGCGACGATGATTTTGCGCGCCACATGGCGGCGCGCGCGCATACGCTGGTCACGCCGATGAACGACAGTTTCGTCGATTTCGACCTGATCGGACAGGTCGACGCCGAAACCTTCAAGGTGCGGCGCCTGTCTTTCTACTCCGAACTTATCTTCGAAGCGCGCAAGTCGCGGGCCAAGGCTGACGGCATCTCGATCGACTGGGTCGTATTGCGCAACCGCGTTCAGCATCATGATGCGCGTAACAAGAAACGGGTGGGCGATGCGCTGATGGAATTGTCGCGCCGCGTCGGCTTCCGCGTCATCCCCGGCCTGTCGGAACGCGTCATCTTTCGCGAACTCTTCCCTTCGGGTCTAACTCTGCTCGACAAGGGGCATCTGGGCGACCTTGGCGTCAGCCATATCGCCGCCCGACAGGAATTGCGCGAAATGGTCGCCGGCCTCGCTTTACCGATGCAGGGCGCCGCCGCGCCGCTCGAAACGATGGGCGGCTGACCTTATGGGCCTTGCGGCCGTTCTGCTTATCGGTTTGGCGGTCTGGCTGATCTGGTCCGGGCGGTTGCAACGGATGACGGCCAAGGATGGGATGATGCTGGGCGTGGCGCTGGTGGGCGCGGTGCTCGCCGCGAAGGGCAAGCCGCTGATCGGTGCGCCGTCGCTGGGAGCGGTGGCGCTCTATTTTGCGCTTCAGGGCCGTCGGCTGCTTGGCCCGCGAAGGCCTTCCCACACCGCAAGTCCGCCAGACACCGACATCGCTCATGCGCGCGCGTTGCTGGGGCTCGGCGCGGATGCCGACGAAGCCGCGATCCGCGCCGCGCATCGCCGCCTGATCACCTCGGTCCATCCCGATCGTGGCGGCACCGAGGCCCTCGCCGCGCAGATCAACATGGCGCGCGACCTGATGCTGGAGGATATCGCGACGCGCAAGTCCGGCCCGAATCCGCGTCCATGACCCATCCGTTGCGCCATCGCTTCGACCCGCATATCCTGCGTGAATATGACATTCGCGGCGTCGTCGGCCCGGCGCTCGGATCAGCCGATGCCTATGCGCTCGGGCGCGGCTTTGGCACCCATGTCGCGCGGGGCGGCGGATCGCGCGTCGTCGTCGGCCGAGATGGGCGACTGAGTTCGCCAATGCTGGAAGCGGCGCTGGTCGACGGCCTGGTGGACAGCGGCATGACCGTGCTGCGCATCGGTGTCGGCCCAACGCCCATGCTCTATTATGCCGAGGCGGTGCTGGACGTGGACGGCGGCATCCAGGTGACAGGCAGCCATAATCCCGGCGATCAGAATGGCTTCAAGCTTGTTTATCGCCATCGCCCTTTTTTCGGCGACGATATCACGGCGCTTGCGGCGGGCGCGGAGCAAGGCGATTGGAAGAAAGGCGTGGGAAGCGTTACCGACATCGCCATCCTCGACGCCTATGTCGACCGGCTGGTGCAGGATTTCGACGGTGCGCCCTGGCGGATCGGCTGGGACGCGGGCAATGGCGCGGCCGGCGCGGTCGTCGAGAAGCTGACGCAGCGCCTCCCCGGTGAGCATCATCTGCTCTTCACCGATATCGACGGCAATTTTCCCAATCATCATCCCGATCCCACGAACGACGCCAATCTGCGCGACCTTCAGCGCCTGGTCGCTGACAAGCGTCTCGATTTCGGACTGGCATTCGATGGCGATGGCGATCGATTGGGCGCGGTGGATGCGCAGGGGCGCATCCTGCGCGGCGACGATCTGCTCAGCCTGTTCGCGCGTGCGGTCCTGGCGGACCATCCGGCCGCGCGCATCGTGGCCGATATCAAGACCAGTCAGGCCCTGTTCGACCTAGTCGCCGACCTTGGCGGCGAGCCGATGATGTGGAAGACCGGGCACAGCCATATCAAGTCCAGAATGGAGCAGGTCGGCGCGCTGCTGGGTGGGGAGATGACCGGCCATATCTGCTTTGCCGACCGATATTATGGCTATGACGACGCGCTTTACGCCGCGGTGCGGTTGATCGGCGCGCTTGAGCGGCTGAAGACGGACCTTGCGACCTTCAGGGACAGCATGCCCCCTTGGCCGAGTACGCCGGAACTGCGCTTTGCCGGAGGAAGTCGAGCGCCATCCGATATCGTGAACGCCGTCCGCAAGTCACTTGAAGCGCAGGGTGCGCAAATAATCTCGATCGACGGTGTGCGGGTGAGCACGGCCGATGGCTGGTGGCTGCTGCGCGCGTCCAACACGCAGGCGCTACTGACCGCTCGCGCCGAATCGCGCGATGAAGACGGTCTACGCCGCCTGCTTGCCGATCTCGACGCAGCCTTGCGGACACAGGGCGTGATTCGCACCGATTAAGTCCTTCGGCGTCGAAGCTTGCCGGTTTGCCGCTACCCGGCGTGAAAAATTTTCGGTTCGCTGACGTTACGGAAAGCGGATTCGAGCGCGACAGTTGCAGAAAATGCAATCGCTCATGCCTATTTCGCATTTGCGGCATCCCATGCTGCGACGCAAAAGGAACGGGCCTTTCAGGCATCCTCTCCTAAAACTTCAGGCCGTCCTTCGGGGGGGCCTTTTTTTTCGTGCGAACGTGGTTGATGAGATTTTAACATCCGCCCCCTATCGCAGGCGTCCGGAGTGGAACGAACGTGCGGGTGCGATAGGCTTCCGTCCGGTCGGGCTGTTTCACGATCATGTCTTTAGGGGAACGCCATCCCATTGCTTGGTCATTTGGCCCCGAAAGGCGATTTCCCGAACAGAGGATATTCCATGACCCGCCGTCCTTTTCGCGCCACCGCCCTGCTGTTGACTGGTCTCGTCGCAGCGCCGATGCCTGCCTTTGCCGGCGGCTTCTATCTGCAGGAACAGTCGCCCAAGGAAACCGGACGGGCTCTGGCTGGCGGGGCAGCAGCAGGGGATGATCCCTCGACCATCTATTTCAATCCCGCGGCGATGACCAATTTGGCGGGCATTCAAGTGTCGGCGGGCGGCGTCGCGCTGATGGCGAACGCGCAACAGAGCAATCGCGGCACGACGCGCTCGGTGCCGGGCAGCGCTGTCCAGTTTCCGGTGGCGGGCGGGCAGGGCGGCAATCCGTTCGAAAAGGTCATTCCCGTCCCCAGCTTCTACGCCAGCGCGCAGATGAGCGACCGGCTTTGGCTTGGGCTGGGCGTCAACGCGCCCTTCGGCCTGAAGCTGGAATATGACGATGATTTCTTCGGCCGCTACGACGCGCTCTACACGGACCTTAAAACCTATAATATCCAGCCCTCTGCCGCCTATCGCCAGACCGATACGCTGTCGGTCGGCGGCGGCGTCGACGTGCAATATGTGAAGGTTGAGCTGACCAACGCGCTGCCGCAGCTTTCGCCGTTGCTCGCCGATGGTCATGCCCGGGTGAAGGGCGACGATTGGTCGTTCGGCTGGAACGCCGGCCTCTTCTTTAAAAGCGGCGCGACCCAGGTCGGCGTCCATTATCGCTCGGCCATATCGCACGGCCTGCGCGGCGAGCAGACGGTGTCCGGCCTCGTCGGGCCGATCGGCGGCGCGAACGGCACGGTCGATGCGACCGCCCCGCTCGACCTGCCCGACATCGCGACGGTCAGCCTGACGCAGGCCCTGACCCCGCGCCTGCGCGCGATGCTGACGGCGCGTTGGTACAACTGGTCGCGCTTCGCCTCGATCGCGATCACGCCGCAGGGGGGTAGCCCCTCGATCAAGGAACTGAACTATCAAGACAGCTACAGCTTCTCGGCGGGCGGCGAATATGATGTCAGCGAGAAATTGACGCTCCGCGCCGGCACGATGTTCGACCGCACGCCCACCAACAAGCAGTTCCTGACCGCGCGCGTGCCCGATGGCGACCGCGCCTGGCTGAGCGGCGGCGCGACCTGGAATTTCTCGCCCGCCTTCGCGCTTAATCTCAGCTACGCCCATGTCTTCGTCGAAGAAGGCAGTATCATCCGCACCGACAGTTCCTATCCCGCGCCCGTCACCGTGCGCGCGCGCACGCTGTCGCGCACCAGCGGCAATGCCGACCAGATCGCGGCCTCTCTCACCGCGCGCTTCTAAACCGTCACATAAATCCCTATAGGGGCTCCTATCCATTGGAGCCCCTTTCATGTCCGAACATAATCCCGGCCTGCGCCCTTGGCGCGACATTGCGCGGCGCGAATGCCGCCAGATCATGGTCGGCAACGTGCCCGTGGGTGGCGGCGCGCCGGTCACGGTCCAGACCATGACCAATACGCCCACCGACGATGCGCGCGCGACGATCGACCAGATCCGTCGCTGCGAGGAAGCCGGCGTCGACATCATCCGCGTGTCCTGCCCCGACGAACCCTCGACGGC
>JBEVMZ010000006.1:0-22209 GCA_040508335.1 Sphingobium sp. | reverse complement strand
CTGTACTGCTTCATATTCCAACCGCCGATGGCTTCGTCAGCCCCGATGTTCAAAAGGCGATGCATGAGGGGTTGGCCGCCAACCGCCATGTAACCCTTCATGACTATGAAGGTCTCGACCATGGCTTTGCCGCCGAATTGGGCGATCGTCGTAACGATGCGGCGGCGCGGCTGGCAGACGAGCGGAGCGCTAACTTCTTCGCTACTCATTTGGCGTGAGTGGGCACGCCTGCGCGATCCCGCGCAGGCATGTTGCCGAGCAGAAGAAGCAATATGGCGCTTCTTCTGCTCGGTCGCTTACATGAACAGGGTCAGGATGCCGACTTTCTGGTCGGTAATGCCCTCGTAAATCATCTTGCCGGCGACATAGATGATAACCGCGAGCCCGAGATAGGCGATCCAGCGGAAGCGCTCGATATATTTGGCGATGAAATTGGCCGCGATCCCCATCAGAGCGACCGAAAGAATAAGACCGATAATCAGGATGCCCGGATGATCCCGGGCCGCGCCTGCCACGGCAAGGACATTATCGAGGCTCATGGACACGTCGGCAACCGCGACTGCCCAGGCCGCACCGGCAAAGCTCTTCGCCGGGCGCAGACCGGACACGTCATCGTCGGTCGGATCTTGCGGGGTTTCCGCGCCGCGCGCGGGATGCAGTTCGCGCCACATCCTCCACGACACCCAAAGCAGCAGCAAGCCGCCCGCCAAGATCAGCCCAACGATTTGCATCAACTGCGTCACCACAAGGGCGAAGGCAATGCGCAGCACCAGAGCGGCAATGATGCCGATCAGGATAACCTTCTTGCGTTGCGCGACGGGAAGTCCAGCCGCCAACGCGCCGACGACGATGGCATTGTCGCCCGCCAGAAGCACGTCGATCATCAACACCTGACCAAAGGCGGACAAGGCTGCCGGTGATCCTATGTTGCTGAAATCATGAACGATATGCCCCCATATTTCAGATGGGGAACCCAGGCCCTGAGCAGCCGCAGTGGCCGTAGCAAGGAAGTCGAACATAAGCCTGAACGCCTTTCGCTTACTGGTTCATCGAATCGAAGAAATCTTCGTTGGTCTTGCTGTCCTTCATCTTGTCGAGAAGGAACTCCATCGCGTCGATCGTGCCCATCTGCATGAGAATACGGCGCAGCACCCACATTTTCGAGAGCTTCGCCTTGTCGACCAGCAGCTCTTCCTTGCGCGTACCGGATTTGCCAACGTCGAGCGCCGGGAAGATGCGCTTGTCCGCTACCTTGCGATCGAGCACGATTTCCGAATTGCCGGTGCCCTTGAACTCTTCGAAGATGACTTCGTCCATCCGGCTGCCCGTATCAATTAGCGCGGTGGCGATGATCGAAAGCGAACCGCCCTCTTCGATATTGCGCGCCGCGCCGAAAAAACGCTTGGGCCGCTGGAGCGCGTTGGCGTCGACACCGCCGGTCAGCACCTTGCCCGAACTGGGGACGACGGTGTTGTAAGCGCGACCGAGGCGGGTGATCGAATCGAGCAGGATGACTACATCCTTCTTATGCTCGACCAGCCGCTTGGCCTTTTCGATCACCATCTCGGCAACCTGGACGTGACGCGTAGCTGGTTCGTCAAAGGTGGATGACACGACCTCACCGCGCACGCTGCGCTGCATGTCGGTGACTTCCTCGGGCCGCTCGTCGATCAGCAACACGATCAGGAAGACTTCGGGATGATTGTCGGTAATCGCCTTGGCGATGTTCTGAAGCATCACCGTCTTTCCGACGCGCGGCGGCGCGACGATCAGCGTACGCTGGCCCTTGCCCTGCGGCGAGACGATATCGATGACGCGCGCCGACTTGTCCTTGACCGTGGGGTCGAGCGTGTCGAGCGTCAGCTTGGATTCGGGATAGAGCGGTGTCAGATTGTCGAAATTGACGCGGTGGCGCACGACGTCGGGATCGTCGAAATTGACCGAGAGCAATTTGGTCAGAGCAAAGTAACGTTCGCCATCCTTGGGCGCGCGGATTTCGCCTTCAACCGTGTCGCCGGTCCGCAGTCCGAATTTGCGCACCTGATTAGGCGAGACATAGATATCGTCGGGTCCGGCGAGGAAGTTGGCCTCCGGGCTGCGCAGGAAGCCGAAGCCGTCGGTCAGCACTTCGATCGTGCCCTCGCCCATGATCTGCTCGCCATTTTCGGCTTCCGCCTTCAGGATCGCAAACATCAAATCCTGCTTGCGCAGCGTCGACGCGCTTTCGACACCCAGCTCTTCCGCCATGGTGACGAGATCGGCCGGGGCCTGTTTCTTAAGATCCTTAAGGTGCATGGCAATGTCCGCTGAGGGGAGGCCGGTCCAGCTGATGTGAAGACCGACGAATGCAGGGAAGATACTCGCGCCGAACGGGCGAGTGGATTCTGCCTCTAGCGAGCGCCCTCCCCGGAAGTCAATAGCAGGAATAAATGCGCGTAAATGATCGCGCCCAGCTGTGCGACGGGTGCGACATCATGCGCGTGCGCGATTAGTCCGCGTCAGGGATATGCAGGCGATCTTTGACGATCGCGTCCCAGCATATCGTCTATCCACTGCTGGTCGATGCGGGGCGTCGGCGTGCGCGCCTGGTCCTCGGGGTCGATGTCCTCACCCAGGTCGGGTTCATCCGCAGGCGACTGCCTAGGTTCGATCGCCATGCCGTCTTCGTCGACCATCATGCCATTGTCGGGTTGACTGTAATAGGCTTCGTCGTCCGGTTCGAGCTGCCATTCGGGCAATGTCACCTGTGTTTCGAACTGTTCCACGGGGCGCTTGGCGACGGCGGTACGCATGAAGGCGGCAAAGGCCCTCGCCGGTGCGCGCCCGCCTTGCAAGCCGTTGACGGGTCGCGCATCGTCGCGCCCCATCCAGACGCCAGTGGTGATCCCGCTGGAAAAGCCCATGAAGTAGCCGTCCTTGTTGCTACTCGTCGTGCCGGTCTTGCCCGCCACCGGGCGACCGATGTCGGCGGCTTTGCCTGTGCCGGTAGAAACGGCCGTCTGCATCAGGTCGGTCATCCCCGCCGCGACCCAGGGTGCGACCAGCACCCGGCTGGTGTCGTCCTGATGCTGGTAGAGCAGCCGGCCGTCGGCCGTCGTGACCTTGGTGATGCCATAGGGCGTTACCGCCACCCCCTTGCGCGCGACGGAGGCGAAGGCGCGGGTCATGTCGATCAGGCGCACGTCGGACGTGCCCAGCACCATCGAGGGATGCGTGTTGACCGGGGTCGTAATGCCAAAGCGCCGCGCCATGTCCGCGACGGTGGCGAAGCCGACCTCGACGCCCAGCTTGGCCGCGACGGTGTTGAGCGAATAGGCAAAGGCGGTGCGGATATCGATGTCGCCGGAAAAACGCCCGCTGCTGTTGCGCGGTTTCCATCCGTTGATGTCGACCGGGCCGTCATTGACGGCGGTGTCGGGGGTATAGCCCGCCTCGAGCGCCGCCATATAGACGAACAGCTTCCAGGCGGACCCCGGCTGGCGCGTCGCCGTAGTGGCGCGGTTATAGTTGGAGCTGACATAATCGAGCCCGCCCACCATCGCGCGCACCGCGCCGTCGCGGTCCAGCGCCACCAGCGCGCCCTGCGTGCCGCCCGGCACGTTCGACTGGATCGCGGCCGTTGCCGCGCGCTGCATCGACAGATCGATGGTCGTATAGACGTCGAGCGGCTCGTTGGGCTCATCGATCAGCAGGTCGAGTTGCGGCAGTGCCCAGTCGGTGAAATAGCGCACGCTGTTTTGCCGGGGTGTGGGCGCGAGTTTTACATTGTCGAGGTCGGCGTCCAGGCGATCGGCCGCGCTGATCGCCCCATTTTGCTGCATCAGGTCGAGCACGACCCCGGCGCGGCCCACAGCCGCTTCCGCGTCCGCAGTCGGCGAATAGCTCGACGGCGCTTTGACGAGGCCGGCGATGATTGCCGCTTCGGCCAATTCCAGCCGAGTCGCGGGATGGCCGAAGAATTTGCGGCTGGCAGCATCGATGCCGTAAGCGCCGCCGCCGAAATAAACCTTGTTGAGGTAGAGCTCCAATATCTGCCGCTTGCTGAACTTGCGTTCGAGGGCCATCGCCAGCACGATCTCCCGCAGCTTGCGGCTCCAGCTATAGCTGTTGTTGAGAAAGATGTTGCGCGTCACCTGCTGGGTGATCGTCGAGGCGCCCTGCCAGCGCCGGCCAGAGCCCCGCCGCTCGATCGCGACCCAGGCGGCACGCGCCATGCCGACGGGGTCCACGCCGGGATGATGATAGAAGCGCCGGTCCTCGGTCGAGACGACGGCATCCACCATGACCTTAGGTATCTGGTCGTAACGGAGCCACTGACCAAAGCTCGGTCCCAGCGTGACGATAACGCTGCCATCGGCGGCATGGACACGGATCATCTGCCCATTGGGCGAGGATTTGAGCGAATCGTAACCGGGTAGCGACTGCATCGCGACCAGCGTGGCGACGACCAGCGAGACCAGCAGGCCCAAGACGGCGAGCGCGCCGATCTTGACGATACGCCCGGTCCAAAGTCTCGCCTTGCTCGCCGGCGCTGTGGTCTTGCCCGATTTACCCATGAGTTTAGTGCCGCCCCGCTACGCGTATGGCTGACAGCTACAAACCCATTGCGGCTTTATGGTCAATGAATGATGTCGGATATGTCATCCGCGCGCGGCTGTTACGCCTGCTCGTCGCGAGGCTCGAACGACAGGCTGGCGCTGTTCATGCAGTAGCGCAGCCCCTCCGGCCCCGGCCCGTCGGGGAAGACATGGCCAAGATGGCCGTCGCACCGCGCGCAGCGGACTTCGGTGCGCACCATGCCATGGCTGGCGTCGCGTATTTCATCGACCGCGCCCTGCTCGACCGGCGCGGTGAAACTGGGCCAGCCCGAGCCGCTGTCATATTTGCTGTGCGAATCGAACAGCTCGGCGCCGCATCCACCGCAAAGATAGACGCCATCGGCCTTGTTGCCGTTATAGGGCCCGGTAAAGGCCCGCTCGGTGCCGGCTTGGCGCAACACATGATATTGCTCGGGCGAAAGGCGCTCGCGCCACTGCGCGTCGGTCAGGTGCAGTTTTTCCATGCGGGCTATATGGGAAAGGGGCATATCGCCATCAAGTCCGCTCCCGCGCGGCGGCACGCGCGATCGTCAGCAATTCTTGGCGCACGACGAGTTCCGCCGTCCCTTTGCCCGACCGGCTCGCACGTTCGGCCTGCGACAGGCGATGAATGAGGCGGGCGACGCCCGGCGCGTCCCAGACCCGAACCTGCCGGGTAACGAGGGCCTTGTCCTTCCAGAAGACAGCCTTGCCCGCGCTTTCCACCGCCGCGTCGAGCCGCCCGCTTGCGTCGAAGGCGTCGCGAATCTGCGCGAGCAGCATGGCACGCGTGAGCAGCGGACGCAGCACGCTGACGACGCTGGTGCCCATCGCACTCAGCTGCGCCAGTTCGCGCTCAATGCCCGGAAGGTCGCCGCCGAGCACGGCATTGACCAAGGCCCCTGTGTCGCTTTCGGGCCTATCGGCCGCAAGAGCGTCGAGCGCGTCGGCTGTCGCGTCCCTTGGCCGATCGGGCGCGGCGTCCAGATACAGTACGAGCTTTTCGATTTCGCCGGCCATAAGCGCCCGGTCGCCATTGGCGATGTCGACGATCTGCCGGGCAAGGTCGGTGCTCAGGCGCAGACCATTTTCGCGCGCAACGCGGATTGCGATCTGCTCTGCCTCGCGCGCATCGGGCTGGTAGGAAATGCAGGCGAGCGTTCGCGGATCGGCCAAAACCCGCTTCACCAGTTTTGACGTCGGCTTGAGCGCGCCGGCGATCGCGACCACGGGGTTTCCCGCTACTTCCGCTTCCAAAAGCGCATCGATCGCCGCCAGCGACTCATCGCCGACGCCAGTCAGACGGATCCAGCGTCTGTCCCCGAACATCGAAAAGGCGGCAGCTTCGTCGGGCAGCCGGGCGGGATCGGCACGCAGTGTCGCGGGGTCGAGGTCGATGCGCTCGGCTTCGGCCCCCATGGCGCGTCCAAGCCCCTGCCCAAGCGCGCTGCTGCCCGCCTCGTCCGGGCCGTAGAGAAAAAATAGGCGGATGTCCGCCGATCCTCGCCCGGCCGCGTCCATCGCCTTTTCAATTTGTCCACTATTGGCCTTCACGCGCCGGTTCCCGCGCCGCATAGCGGGCCAGCCGGGCGACGATCTGGTCCGCGAGCGTCTGCGACAGCCGCTCGAGCGCGGTATCTTCCGCCGCAATGGTCGCATATTCGCTCGACGTCACGTCGATGCCGGCATCCGATCCGGCGGTGTCGTCCAATATCTGCGCCCCGGTCGTCCCGTCGATCAGCTGATAACGCGCACGCAGCGTCCGCCGCTCGCGCGTGATCGCCTGGTCGCCGCGCAGGCCGAAGCCGGTGATCTGATCGTCAAGCTTCACGACCAGCTTGTAGGTGGGTCCTTCGCCCCGGCGCATCGCCGACAGTCGGTCGTCGAGCGCGTTGCGCATCAGCCAGCCGGCTTTGCCCTCGATGGGCTGCACTTCGACATTGCCGAGCCCTTGCGCGACCGGGCCGCTGCCGCCGCCACTATAGACAGGACGCAAACCGCACGCGGCAAGCGTGGCGAGCAGGAGCAGAGGAAAAGCGCGCTTCATCGACTGACCTCTTAGACCGTGTCGTCCTTTAGGGGAACCGGGTCCGCTCACAGCACCAGATTGACGAGCCGGTCGGGCACGACGATCATCTTTTTGGGCGTCGCGCCGTCCAATATGCGTGCGGCGTTGGGCGCTGCCAAGGCCAACTGCTCGAGCGCCTGCTTGTCCGTGCCCTTGGGGACCGTGATGGTGTCGCGCAGCTTGCCCATAACCTGGATAGCGATCGTCACCTCATCCTCCACGAGTAGCGCGGGATCGACCGCGGGCCAGGGCGCATCGGCGACCAGCCCCTCATGCCCCATCTCGGCCCAGCCCTCTTCGGCGAGATGCGGCATCATCGGCGCGACCAGCAAAGCGAGCGCGCGGATCGCAGCCGTCCGGCTGGCGGAGGGCTTCGCCTTCTCAACCGCGTTGGTCAGTTCGTAAATCTTGGCGACCGCCTTGTTGAAGGACAGCGCCTCGATATCGCGGGCCACGCCGTCGATCGTCTGGTGCAGCTTGCGGTCGAGCGCCTTATCCTGCCCCTCTGCGCCAGCGTCGGCCTCGCCGAACAGGCGCCAGACGCGGTTGACGAAGCGCCACGACCCCTCGATGCCCGCCTCGGTCCAGGGCAAGTCGCGTTCGGGCGGGCTGTCGGACAGCATGAACCAGCGCACTGCGTCCGCGCCATATTGTTCGATGATGTCGTCGGGATCGACCACATTCTTCTTCGACTTGGACATTTTCTCGACGCGGCCGACCGTGACCGGCGTACCCGTTTCAGCATGGACGTAGCTTTCGCCCTGCCGCCGCACATCCTGCGGCGACAGCCAGCTGCCATCGCCCGCCTTATAGGTTTCGTGCGTCACCATGCCTTGCGTGAACAGGCCGGTGAACGGCTCGGTAAAGCCGATCTGCCCCATATGATGCAGCGCGCGGGTCCAGAAGCGGGCGTACAGAAGATGCAGTATCGCATGTTCGACGCCGCCAATATATTGGCCGACCGGCAGCCACTTATCGACGGTTGCCCGGTCGAACGGCTTGTCCTCGGGCTGGCTGGCGAAACGAATGAAGTACCAGCTTGAGTCGGCAAAAGTGTCGAGCGTGTCGGTTTCGCGCAGCGCAGGCTTGCCGCAGGACGGGCAGTCGACATGCTTCCACGTCGGATGCCGATCGAGCGGGTTGCCCGGAATGTCGAAGGTGACGTCTTCGGGCAGCAACACCGGAAGCTGCGCCTTTGGCACACCCACAGGGCCGCAATCCTGGCAATGGATAACGGGGATCGGCGTCCCCCAATAGCGCTGCCGCGACACGCCCCAGTCGCGCAGGCGGAAGACGGTGGTGCCCGTGCCCCAGCCTTCGGCCTCGGCGCGGGCGATGACGGCGGCCTTCGCTTCTTCGATCTCCATACCGTCAAGGAAGCGCGAGTTCACCAGTCTGCCCGGCCCGGCATAGGCCTCGTCATGGATCGGCGCCTGTTCGTCACCCTCTGCCGCGACGACACGTTCCACGGGAAGCATATATTTGCGCGCGAAGTCGAGGTCGCGCTGGTCATGTGCGGGCACGCCCATGACCGCGCCGGTGCCATAGTCCATCAGCACGAAATTGGCGATGAAGACCGGCAGCGTCCATTCGGGATCGAGTGGATGCACCATCGACAGCTCGGTGTCGAAGCCCAGCTTTTCCGCCGTTTCCAGCTCGGCGGCCGTCGTGCCGCCCGCCTTGCAACGGTCGATGAACGCCTGTGCGTCGGGATTGTTGGCCGCGATCGCCTGCGCCACGGGATGGTCGGCGGCGACGGCGACGAAGCTGGCGCCGAATATCGTGTCGGGCCGCGTCGAATAGACCTCGATCCCCTGCACCAGCGCTGGGGTTTCAAGCGCCTCATGCTCCGGGAATGGCGCGAAATCGAAACGGAAGCGCAGCCCGCGCGAACGCCCGATCCAGTTTTCCTGCATCAACCGTACCTTATCGGGCCACTGGTCGAGGCTCTTGAGCCCATCGAGCAGATCGTCGCCGAACCGGGTGATCTTGAGGAACCATTGGCTGAGTTTGCGCTTCTCCACCGTCGCGCCGGACCGCCAGCCCTTGCCGTCGATCACCTGCTCATTGGCGAGCACGGTCATGTCGACCGGGTCCCAATTGACCGCGCTTTCCTTGCGATAGACGAGGCCGGCTTCAAGCATGTCGAGGAACAGCGCCTGCTCATGCCCATAATAATCGGGCTCGCAGGTGGCGAGCTCGCGGCTCCAGTCGATCGCGAAGCCCAGTTTCTTGAGCTGCGCGCGCATGTTGGCAATATTTTCGCGCGTCCAGCTGCCCGGATGAACGCGCCGCTCCATCGCCGCATTTTCCGCCGGCATGCCAAAGGCGTCCCAGCCCATGGGATGCAGCACTTCATGGCCCGTCATCCGCTTGAAGCGCGCCAGCACATCGCCCATCGAATAGTTGCGCACATGGCCGATATGGATGCGGCCGGAGGGATAGGGAAACATTTCCAGCACATAGGCACGCGGCTTGTCGCTGGTGTCCGACGCCTTGAACGTCTGCCGTTCATCCCACGCCGCCTGCCAGCGCGTATCGGCCTCCAGCGGATTGAAGCGCCTCTGCATGGATTTGTCCTACTTGATATACATGCGGGGCCGAGCCTCGTCGCAAAGGCCCGGCCCCTTTTTAAGGATGAAAGGAAAAAGGCGTGGGGCTTTAGCCGTTGATCGCCATCCGCCGCAGATCGCGCGCCTTGGTCAAGATGATTTCCTCCAGCTTCTGAACCGTCGCAGCCTGTACCGGCTGATCGAGCCACTGGCCGCCCTGCAGCACCTGCCGGCTCGCCGCGACGCGCAACGCGTCGGCGCGCAGATCCTGGTCGAGGATGGAGATGGTCACCTTCATCCGTTCGTTGGGGCTATTGGGATTGGCGTACCAGTCGGTGACAATGACGCCGCCATTGGAGTCGGTCTGCAACAGCGGCATGAAGGAGATGGCGTCGAGACTGGCGCGCCACAAATAGCTGTTGACGCCGATCGTCGTGATTTTCGAGGCGGCGAGATCCGCTTTGGGACGGTCCTTCGCGCCGCCACCGCAAGCGGCCAGCGGCAAGAACGCGGCCATCATCAGGGCGGTAGAAAGGGAAGCGGAAAAGCGGGGCATAAAGCCATCCTGTCAAAAGAAACCAAAGTGCGCGATATTTGTATAGACGAGGGGCCGGGATCGGCAAGGGCCTGCATCCACCGGATCCTGTGTGCTTCATGCAACAGAGCGGCAAGAAAATGCCGGCACCAACTAGTCATAGGCGTCCAACTGGGTGTACATGCTTTTACAAATAAGTCGGGGCGGGACGAGATTCGGGTCATGAGCGTGAAAAGGGGATATTGGGCAGCAGCGGGCACGGCGATCGCCGTCGCTGGCTTCATGCTGTCTCCTGCGATTGGCGCCGGCGTCGGCCTGTCCACGCTGCGTGACGAAAAGCCGGTATCGCTGGGCGATCTCGGCAGCATTTCCTCCTTTACACCCAGCATCAAGGATCCCCGCCTGGCCGCCGCCTATGCGCGTATCGCGGCATCGGCAGGCAAGCAGAATTTCCGCTTCACGCCGACCAGTGGTTCGCTCAGCGGCCAGCGTTCCGTGACGGTGATGGTGCGCACGGGCAGCGACCGCGTGATGGTGTCGCGCACGCTCGAACCCGTCGATATCAAGCCCGTGGCCTTTAGTCTGAACGCCGCGCGCAACAGCTGGCGCAAGCTCGCTCTGCCCGAGGTCGTCGGCCGCAAGGCGCTTGATCCGGTGCCGGTCGAAACAATGGTGGACGGGAAGAACTTCTCGCTCGATCAAGCGCGCAAGGATCGTTTCAGCACGAAGGTGCTGGTCGAAAGCCGTCGCGACCCGAGTCAGGCGCTTCGCAATCCGAATGCTGACCAGGATTATTCGCTTGGTCTCGCCAGTTCTTATGCCCTCACCCGCAACCTGAACGTGACCGCAGGCGTCCGCTACAACAGCAACGCCGCTGGGCGACTGGCCCCGATCACCGACGAGCGGCAGGATGCCCAGGCGCTCTATCTCGGCACGGTTCTCAAATTCTGATCGGCTGATGCCGCCGGCAATGCGCCGGAGCGGCCAAGACGAAAATGTGGTCGGGCCGGCAGGAGCGACGCCATTATTCTTTAGGACAGGATCATCGCTCGCGCAGATCGCCTAGCGGTCAGCCCATCTATCGCGCCCCAACCTGCGGCGCCGATCCCGCCCAGCGAGCGTCGATGCGCCTCGTTCACGCCGCCCAAAGCCATGACGACAACTCCAGTCGCGCGCGCTAGCCGAGCGAAGCCGATGCGTCCCAGCGTCCGCCCGCCAGGATGCGACCGTGTCGGGAACAATGGTGAGAGAAAGATGATATCCGCGCCCGCGCGCTCGGCCGCCCGCATCTCACGCGCGTCATGAGCAGGCGCACTGCACAGCATCGGCCGCGCCCGGCGCCGGGCGTCGCGGCCATGCCAGCCATCGGCCCGCCACGCCGCCGCCTGCCTGCTACTGCCGGCGAGCAGCAACACCAGCCGCCGTCGCCGCGCGATGCTCACGAGCGCCTCGAACAGTGCACGGCGCGCAGCCGGGTCGCTGCGATAATGGCGCAGGATGATCCCACCCTGCCCCTTGGGCAGCCGCGCGGCAGCGCTTAGCAGAACAGAGCGCTCGACACGCTCGTCGGTCATCAGCCAGAGCCGCGGCGTCGGCCTTGTTTTGCGGTGGCGGGAAGTCATGCCGCTCGCCTATAGCAGCCCTCATGACGACCAACACCATCGAAGCATCAGAGCGCCTGTCCGCCATCCGCACCGCGATCGACCGCGCCGCGCGCCTGACCGGGCGCGAAGGCAACGACATCAGCCTGATTGCCGTGTCGAAAACCAAAAGTGCCGAGGAAATCGCGTCACTGCTGGAGGCGGGGCAGCGCATGTTCGGCGAAAATCGCGTTCAGGAAGCGAAGGACAAGTGGCCCGGTCTGCGCGAACGATGGCCCGACCTGCGGCTCGATCTGGTCGGGCAGCTGCAATCGAATAAGGCGGCCGACGCGGTCGCGACCTTCGACTGCATTCACAGCCTCGACCGGCCTTCGCTGCTCACCGCGCTTGCCAAAGCAATGGATGTACAGGGCCGACGCATCCCCTGTTTCATTCAGGTCAATATCGGCGAAGAAGCGCAAAAAGGCGGATGCGCCATTGCCGATGCGCCCACGCTGATCGCGGCGGCGCGGGGAGCGGATGTTCCGCTTGCCGGGCTTATGTGCGTGCCCCCCGAAGCGCAGGAGCCTGCCCCCTATTTCGCACTGCTCGCCAAGATCGCCCGCGAAGAAGGATTGGCGGGCCTATCGATGGGCATGTCGGGCGATTATGAGACGGCGATCATGCTGGGTGCCACCCATGTGCGGGTGGGCACGGCCCTGTTCGGCGCGCGCCCACCCTTTGCCCGTCCCGTGCCCGCGAGCGGGCGGGGTATGATCAGAAACTCCCCCGCAAGGTGATGCCGTAGGTGCGCGGTTCGGCGAGATAGGCTGAGATCAACTGGTTCGCCATCGGCGGACCGCCCGGCCTGAACTGGCCGATGGTCGAGGTGTTGGGGCTGCTCGACTGAAGCGGGCTGGAGAAGGCGACCTGTGAATAATTCTGGTTGAAGATATTCTGTCCCCAGAATTCGACCGCCCAACGCTGATCGCGCCCGCGGATGCCGATGCGCGCATTGACGACAGAGAAGCCGTCCTGGCCCTTTTCGGGGAAGAGGTCGGAGCCGGTATTGAAATCGCTCATCGAACGCGCGTCGACGTAGAAGAGCGCCGAAAGACCGCTGCTGCCGATATCCGGCGTCCATGACGCGCTCACCGTCGTGACGAGTTCGGGCGCGTTGGAATTGATCGAGCCGGGCAACAGGAACAGGGCGGGGTCAAGCGGTACGCTGCCATTGCCACTGCCGACCAGGCGGTTGGCGAATTTGGCGCGCGCATAGGTCATGCCGCCCGACACGCGGACGTTGCGCGCGGGAGAGGCACTGAGTTCAAGCTCGACACCCTGGCTGATCAGGCCGGGACCGATATCGTCATCCGCGCAGGTCCGCGCCGCCGACAACGCACCGTCGCAGCCATTGATATTCTGCACGACGAAGCTGGTACCGTTGAAGGTATTAAGCTGGAAATTGCGGAATTCCTGCCGGAAGGCGGCGATATTGGCGCTCCATTTAGGCTGCGCATATTTGAGGCCGATTTCGAACGCATTCACCTTCTCAGCAGCAAAGCGCAGCGTCGTCACGTCGGCGTTGGTGCGCGGGGAAAATACCGCCGAGCCGCCGTTCAAGCCGGTCGAGCCAAGCTGGAAGCGGTCGAGATTATAGCCGCCCGCCTTATACCCCCGCGAATAGCTGCCATAGACCAGCATTTCCGGCACAGGTTTCCAAGACAGCACCGCCGTGCCGGTGAACTCGCCGTCGGTAATGCGGTCGTTGAGATCGAGCGCGTTGAGGCCGGTCGAGCCGTTGCCGAGGCATCCCAGCGTTAGGATGCCGCCGGCCAGTGTGGACGCCGTGCCGAGGGCGGGGTTGGTGGCGATGCCGGGCAGACCGGAGGCCTGAAGCGCCGCGCAGGTGGCGTTGTTGTTATTGAAATCCGCCGAGAAGCGCTTGCTCTCATGGGTGTAGCGAAGCCCTACCGTCAGATCGAGTTGCGGCGTCAGATGGATGATATTGTGGGTGAAGAGCGCCCAGTTGCGGCTCTTCTGATAATAAAGCGAGGCGACGTCCCCGGTGCCGGATGGAATAGCCGCCAGGGCGCGCAGGCCGTTGCCGAGCCCAGTCGAGATCGCCCCTGCCTGCCCTGCCGCGATCAGGGCGGCTTGCGCGGGTGGCACGCCTTGCGAGATCAGGCTGGCCTGGATTGCGGGCGCGAGTCCCGCGTTGAGTTGCGCCTGCGTGCCGCCGATGAGCGCGGACGTGGCCAGCCCATTGCCGCACCCCGCGAGTTGCGGCGCCGTGAAGTTGCTGTTGATGCCCGCACCCGCCATCAAACGACATGCCGCGAATCGGCCATAGTCCGCGCCGAAGCGGATATTGTCCTGAAGCGTCAGCTTCTCGTTCGCATAATAGCCGCCCACCAGCCAGTCGAGCGCCTCGCCAAAGGCCGAACCTTGCAGGCGCAGTTCCTGCGTGAAGGTCTTGAACTGCCGGAAGGTGCCAGGATCGCGGTAGAGTAGGTCCGCCGCCGCATAATCATAATCGCCATAATCCTGGCTCTTATAATTGCGGTACGCAGTGATGCTGGTCAGCTTGGCATCGCCCAGATCATAATTGATCTCACCCGAAACGCCCCAGTCCTTGAGCTTGCTGACATAGTCGCGGCCCGGCGTGATGGCGATTTCGCGATCATAGGGGTCGGCCGGGAAGATGGTGCCCTGGCCGGCAAGGATCGCGCCGATCCGGTTGAAGGGTGCATCGCTATAGCCGCCGCCGGCGACCGGGCGGCGTTCGCGCGTTTCGATATAGGTCGCGCCGCAGCAGCTTTCGTCGCGATTGGTATAGTCGCCGATCAGCCGGATGGAGAGCGCATCGGTCGGCTCGAACAAAGCCTGTCCCCGCACGAACCAGCGGTCGCGGTCGTTGGTGTCGCCGACCTTGTCGCCCGCGCCGTCGATCAGCTTGAAGAAACCGTCGCGCTTGCTCCATACGCCGTCGAGGCTGAGCGCGAGATTGTCGCCGACCGGGCCAGTAACGCGGCCTGCCAGCCGCCAGAAATCATAATTGCCGTAGGTGACCTCACCCTTCGCGCTGAACGTACGTTCGGGCGCCTTGCTGACGATATTGATGAGACCGGCCGAAGCATTGCGACCAAACAACGTGCCCTGTGGTCCGCGCAGTACTTCGACGCGCTCGATTTCCCCAAGATCGTTGAGGCCCGCGCCGGTGCGCGAGCGATAGACGCCGTCGATGAAGACCGCGACCGAGCTTTCAAGGCCCGGATTGTCGCCCACGGTGCCGATGCCGCGGATGCGCGCGGACGCGTTTGCCTCGGTGCCGGTGGACGAGACGAGGAGCGAGGGGGCAAGCTGGTTCAACGTACGGATGTCGTTGGCGCCGCTATTCTGCATCGCCTGCGCGCCGACGGCGGACACCGCAATCGGTACATCGGACAATGGACTGGCGCGGCGCGTTGCCGTGACGATGATGTTGGCTTCATTCAGGCTTGCCGACTCCTGCGCGGCATCCTGTGGCAGGGCGTCCTGTGCATAGGCAGTAGGGGCGCCGACGGTCAGCGCCATGGTGGCTGCCGACATAAGGTAAAGGCTCTGCTTCCTCATTGGACCTGTCCTCTCCTGAACCGCATGGCTTTGTACCATTTCGGATAATGCCCGACTATGCAATCGCCCGTCTGCAAAGGCAAGGGAAGGCCGCTTTTCAGGGCTTTTCCGAACAGGAAGGCTGCGTTGCGCATGTCGCCATGCTGCGCGGTCAGGCCTTAAGATCCGGTTTCCGTAGCGGGAACTTACGTCAGCGGAAAATGCAGCAGTCTGTCGGCCACCGGCACGAGCGCGCGTGCCCCCGGTCCGGCGGCTCGGCGAATCTCACCATGACCCACGTCGAGCCCCCCGGTCAGCGCGCCGAAAGCGGGAAGTATCAGCTTTGAGTCGGACGCGACGAAACAGCGCCGCGACACCCGGCGTCCGCGCACCGACAGGCGCAGCTTGGGGTGAAAATGGCCCGATATCTCCGGCGCGCCGTCATGGGCTCTGGCCTCGTGCCGCAGATGGATGCCGTCCACCTCCATCTCATCGACCCGCCGGCCGCCCGGCGCCTGCGCCATGCCGGCGTCATGATTGCCGGTGATCCAGACCCAGTCGAGGCTGCCGGTCATCGCCCCCAGTTTCGATCGCGTGGCGCAGGAAAGCCGTTCCGCGCCCTCGGCATCGTGGAAGCTGTCGCCAAGGCAATAGACGCTGCGCGCGCCTGTCCGCTCGAGCAAGACGGCGATGGCGTCGAGCGTCGCTTCGCTGTCGTGGGGGGGAAGAAACTGACCGAGCCGGGCGTACCAGCTCGCCTTTTCGAAATGCAGGTCGGCGACCAGCAAGGCCCCGCGCGCCGGCCAGAACAAGGCAGCCTCGGCCAGTGCGAGGAAATGATGGCCAGCGAACGAAAGGGGAACCATCGCTCGCCTATGCCGCTGTTCACGCTGTCTTTCAAGTCGGACGACGCGCGCCTATAGGCATTTTCCCATGTCATCTTTCACTGTCGCCGCCCTCTACCGCTTTGCGTTCCTCCCCGACCCACAGGCCAGCGCGGCGGATTTGCGCGTCCTTTGCGCCAGTCTTGGAACCTGCGGCACGCTGATCCTCGCACGCGAAGGAATAAACGGCACCGTGGCGGGCACGGCCGACGCGGTCGAGGCGCTGATACGGCATCTGCGCGCGCTGCCGGGATGCGCGGATCTTGACGTCAAATATTCGGTCAGCGCGGGCGCGCCTTTCGGTCGAATGAAGGTCAAGGTGAAGGAAGAGATCGTGACGCTCGGCGCCGGCGATCTCGACCCCGCACATCAGGCAGGCACGCATCTCGATCCTGCGGAGTGGAATGCGCTGATAGCCGATCCCGACACGCTGCTCATCGATACGCGCAATGCCTATGAGGTCGCCTGCGGGACGTTCAAGGGTGCGGTCGATCCGGCGACCGCTTCGTTCCGCGCCTTCCCCGACTGGTTCGACGCGCTGGCCGAGCAATTGCGCGCCGAGGGCAAGAGCCCGAAGATCGCCATGTTCTGCACCGGGGGCATCCGGTGCGAGAAATCGACCGCCCTCGCCCGGTCGCGCGGCTTCGAGGAGGTGTATCATCTGCGCGGCGGCATATTGCGCTATCTGGAAGAAATGCCGGCGGATCGGAGCCTGTGGCAAGGCGACTGCTATGTCTTCGACGAGCGGGTGGCGGTCGGTCACGGTCTGACGCCCGGCGACCATATCCAGTGCGCCGCCTGTGGTCAGACCCACAGGCGCGATGCCGAGCATCGCTGCCCCACGGCAAGGACCGACTGACTCAGCGGTCGATGGCGCCAAGCGCCTGCGCGAAATCGGCGATCAGGTCGTCGGCATCCTCGCAGCCGATCGAGATACGCACCATATTGTCGCTGATGCCCAGTGCGGCCTTGCGTTGGGCGGGAACCGAGAGATGCGTCATGGCGGCGGGATGGCTGGCCAGCGTTTCCGTTCCGCCCAGGCTGACAGCCAGCTTGGCGATCTTGAGCGCGTCGAGGAAGGCGAAGGCCTCCGCCTCCCCGCCATGCAGGTAGAGCGAAAAGGTCGAGCCCGCGCCGCTGCAATGGCGGCGATAAATGTCGGCCTGTCGCTCCGTTTCGGGAAAGCCCAGATAGCCGACACGCGCAACCTGCGGCTGATCCTTCAGCCAGGCGCAGATCTTGGCCGCATTCTCGCCCGCCCGGCTCATCCGCAATTCCAGCGTCTCCAGGCTCCGTAGCAGCATCCAGGCGGAATGCGGGTCGAGGATCGTGCCGATGGTGTTGCGCATCGACCGGATCGTGTCGACCAGCCGGGCCGGCCCAAGCACACCGCCCGCCACCAGATCGCTATGGCCGCCGGCATATTTGGTCAGGCTGTAGATGACGAGGTCGGCGCCATGGGCGAGCGGGCGGTGCCAGAGCGGCCCCAGGAAGGTATTGTCGATCGCCACGGGCGGCCGGTAGTCGGCGTCGGCGAACAGCGCGTCGCGCTGCGCCACCACCGCATCGACATCGACCAGTACATTGGTCGGATTGGCCGGACTTTCCAGACAGATGAGCGCGACGCGGCCAAGGCTTTTCGCCTCCTCCATCACCGCGCCGATCTCCTCCGCGTTCGCACCGGCAGGAAAATCGCGCCATTGCACGCCAAAGCGCCCCAGCGTCTTGCCGATCAATGTCTCGGTCGCGGCGTAGAGCGGCGCTGAATGGACAATCACGTCGCCCGGCTGCACCAGCGCCAGCAGCATCGTCACGATCGCCGACATGCCGCTGGAAAAGAGCAGCGCGTCCTCCGCTTCGTCCCAGACGGCAAGGCGATCCTCGCAGATTTCCTGATTGGGGCCGTTGAAGCGCGAATAGACCAGTCCCTCGGCGCCGCCGGGACGCAGGCCGGTGACGCCTTCGAAATGACGCTTCCCTGCCGCCGCGCTTTCGAACGCGAAGGTGGAGGTCAGGAAGATCGGCGGCTTGAGCGATCCTTCCGACAGCATCGGGTCATAGCCATGGCCCATCATCAGCGTCGCGGGCTTGAGCTTGTGCCCGTTGATCTCGAGCGTCGGGGCCTTGGGCCGCCGCCGGCCATGGGTCGGCGCGGCGCCCGTCAGATCAGCTTCGGTTTCGCCGGTCATTGCATCGTCTCCTGATCGTCCCAGCCCGATAAACGCGTCGGGCGGCGATTTGTCGCCACCGTCCCTGCTTTTGCATGGGGCCGGCGATCCCTACATCGCAGCCATGCCCGCCCGCCTTCCCCCCGCTCTGACGCAATGGTTCGAAACACGGGGTTGGCAACCGCGCCGGCATCAGATGGAGATGCTGCGTGCGGCGGAGATGGAGCAGCATGCGCTGCTGGTCGCGCCGACGGGAGCCGGAAAGACGCTGGCGGGTTTCCTGCCCGTACTCGCCGACCTTATCGCCGATCCGGCGGAGGGGCTGCATACGCTCTATGTCTCGCCGTTGAAGGCGCTGGCTGTCGATGTGCGCCGCAATCTGCTCACCCCCATCGAGGAAATGGGCCTGCCGATCCGCGTCGAAACCCGCACCGGGGATACGCCATCGGACCGCAAGGCACGTCAGCGGGCGCGGCCCCCGCAGGTATTGCTGACGACGCCCGAATCGCTCTCGCTGCTGCTGAGCTACCCCGACAGCTACCTGTTGTTCGCGAATTTAAAGACGATGATCGTCGACGAGGTTCATGCCTTCGCATCCGACAAGCGCGGCGACCTGCTCAGCCTGTCGATGGCACGCCTGCAAAAGATCAACCCCGATCTGCGTCGCGTTGCTCTTTCCGCGACCGTGGCGGATGTCGACGCCTATCGCGCCTGGCTGGCTCCAGATGGCGACATCGACACGGTGACGCCGGTGATGGGCGAGGAGGGTGCGCCCGCGCGGATTGATATCCTCATCCCGCACGATCGCATTCCCTGGTCGGGCCATTCGGGCCGCTATGCCGCGAAACAGGTGATGGAGGAGATTGAGCGGCGGCAGACGACACTCGTCTTCTGCAATACCCGCAGCCTGGCCGAACTCATCTTTCAGGACCTCTGGAACGTCAACGACGCCAATCTGCCGATCGGCATCCACCATGGCAGCCTGTCGATCGAGGCGCGGCGCAAGGTCGAGAATGCCATGGCTGCTGGCAAGCTGCGCGCGCTGGTCGCCACCGCCAGCCTCGACCTCGGCGTCGATTGGGGTAATGTCGATTGTGTCATCCAGATGGGCGCGCCCAAGGGATCGTCGCGCCTGCTCCAGCGCATCGGTCGCGCCAATCACCGGCTCGACCAAGCGAGCGAGGCGCTGATCATACCGGGCAACCGCTTCGAATATCTCGAAGCGCGCGCGGCGCTCGACGCGGTCGAAGCGGGCGAGCGCGACGCCGACGATTTCCGCGTCGGCAGCCTTGACGTGCTTGCCCAGCATCTGATGGCCCTCGCCTGCGCGGCGCCATTCCAGGAACAAGATATGCTGGCCGAAGTGCGTTCGGCGACGCCTTATAGCGCGCTCCTCGAACAGACCTTCCGCAATGTGCTGAGCTTCATCGAGGGCGGCGGCTATGCGCTGCGTGCCTATGATCGCTTCAAGCGGCTAGTGCGCGAAGAGGATGGGACATGGCGCGTCTCCCATCCCCGCTTCGTGCAGCAGCACCGGATGAACGCGGGCATCATCGTCGATCAGCCCGCGCTCTCCGTCCGGTTCGTCAAGGGCCGTAAGCTCGGCACGGTCGAGGAGGGCTTCGCCGCGCAGCTCGCGCCCGGCGACTGTTTCTTTTTCGCCGGCACTGCGCTGGAAGTCGTGCGTGTCGATGCCGCCGACCTGTTCGTGCGCGCCACGTCCAAGCCTGCGCGCATTCCAAGCTGGGGCGGGACTCGCATGGCGATGACCACCAGCCTTGCCAACCGCGTCCGCCATTTCCTGGCCGAGCCGGAGGAATGGCCGCGCTTTCCCGACGATGTGCGCGAATGGTTGGAAATGCAGGCCCGCCGATCCGCCCTGCCCCATTCCGATCAATTGCTGGTCGAGACTTTCCCGCATGAAGGTCGGCACTATATGGTCTGCTACAGTTTCGAAGGCTGGAATGCGCATCAGTCGCTTGGCATGCTGATCACGCGCCGGATGGAAGCGCAGGGGCTGATGCCGATGGGCTTCGTCGCCAACGATTATGCGCTCGCGGTGTTCAGCCTCAAACCCGTGATCGATCCGCAAAGCCTGTTTTCAGCCGATATTCTCGACCACGAGTTTATCGACTGGGTAGAGCAATCAAGCCTTTTGAAGCGCGCCTTTCGCGACGTGGCGGTGATCGCCGGCCTGATCGAACGGCATCGGCCGGGCGAGCGCAAGACCGGGCGGCAGGTCAGCTTCTCAACCGATCTCATCTATGACGTGCTGCGCAAATATCAGCCCGATCATATGCTGCTGGAAGCCGCATGGGCCGACGCGCGGGCGCGCATGACCGATGTCGGGCGGCTCGGCGACCTCATCGACCGAGCTGCGGGCACGATGCTGCATGTGCCGCTCGAACGTGTGAGCCCGCTGGCGGTCCCCGTCCTTATCATCATCGGCCGCGAGCATGTCGCGCAGAGCGCGGTGGACGATGCCTTGCTGATTGAGGCGGAGGGTCTGGTGGCAGAGGCGATGCGCGCCGACTGACGCGCCGCTATTCGCCCCCTTCCCGGATACCGCCGCAGCCTTTCAACGTCCCATCCGCAAAGGCGATCTGCACCCGGTCGGACCAGATGGCGTCGCTCATTCCGTCGCTGCATGGTTCGGGCGTCGCCGTTAGGGTGAAGCCGTCGCCGCGATATTCGACCGTGCGCGCTGTCGCGTCCTTCGTCACGGCAAGACGCAGGGGCGCATGATCCGGCCGTTCGAACACCAACATATCGTCGCGCACAGTCACGGCCCAGAAAGGCTCGGTGCCGATTGCCCGGTAGGAAGCCGGGTCAGGCTCTCGCGCCGGAGAGGAGGGAGGCGACGTTCCACGTGGAACGTCCGCTGGCGCTTCGGTGGGTGCCACGGGCGTGGCCTTTGCCACCGCTGCCACAGGGGCGCCCTCGACGCGCGGCTGCGCTGCATTCTCCATCTGTCCGGCCTGAGGCGCCTCCGACATGCAGGCGATCGGCAAACCGAGCAGCAGCAGCGCGGCCCGCCTCACCAGCCTAGACGTCCAGATTGGCGACGTTGAGCGCGTTGTCCTGAATGAACTCACGGCGCGGTTCGACGACATCGCCCATCAGCCGCGTGAAAATCTCGTCGGCAATGTCGGCCTGCTCGACTTCGACCCGCAGCATCGAGCGATTGTCAGGATCGAGCGTCGTTTCCCATAATTGCTCGGCGTTCATCTCGCCAAGACCCTTATAGCGCTGGATCGCCAGCCCTTTGCGCCCGGTGGCGAGGACGGCGTCGAGCAACTCGCTCGGCCGTGTGACGGAGATGCCCTTGACCGGGGTCGCAGGCGCTTCGTCGGCGGTGATATCCTCGGCCGCCTGCGCCGCCTTCGCCGTCACAAGGCGCGCTGGCGTGCGATAGCTGTCGGCCTCTTCCGCCGCGATGGTGTGCAGCTTGCGCGCCTCGGCCGAGCCTATGAAGCCGGCCTCGATCATATGATGATCGGTAACACCGCGCCAGAAGCGTTCGAAGTGGAAGCCGCCCTCCTCCGCAACGCGGCCGCTCCAGCGGCCTTCGGCATCCTGTGCGTCCATCCAGGTGACGGCCGCGTTCAGCCGCTCGCCTTGCGCGGTTTCGGACAGTTCGGGGTCGAGCGCGCCGTTGAGCGCCAGCGCCTCGATGATTGCGGGATTATAGCGGCGCGGCACATAGCGCATAACCGCGCGCATCCGCCGTGCATGTTCGATCAGGCCGCGCAGATCGTCGCCTGTCCGCTTTTCCCCGCCATTGTCGAGCGCCATGACATCGACGCCATTGTCGACCAGATATTGCTCCAGCGCAGCCTCATCCTTGAGATAGACCTCCGAGCGCCCGCGCGTCGCTTTGTAGAGCGGCGGCTGGGCGATATAGAGGTGCCCAGCCTCGATAATCTGCGGCATTTGCCGATAGAAGAAGGTCAGCAGCAAGGTGCGGATATGCGCGCCGTCGACATCGGCGTCCGTCATGATGACGATCTTGTGATAGCGCAACTTGTCCAGATTGAAGTCGTCGCGAATGCCCGTGCCCATCGCCTGGATCAGCGTGCCGACCTCCTTTGAAGAGATCATGCGGTCGAAGCGTGCACGCTCGACATTCAATATCTTGCCCTTGAGCGGGAGAATCGCCTGATTATGCCGGTTGCGCCCCTGCTTGGCCGAGCCGCCGGCCGAATCGCCTTCGACCAGGAAGAGTTCGGACTTGGCGGGATCGCGTTCCTG
>JBEVMZ010000238.1:0-7898 GCA_040508335.1 Sphingobium sp. | reverse complement strand
GCGCTCGCCTGTGTGTCGCAGGCGCAGACGCTTGCCGGGTCGCTCGGCTTCTTCGTGGCCGCGATGCTGGCGCTCGGCACCGGTAATGGATCGGTGTTCCAGCTGGTGCCGCAGCGGTTCCAGGCGGAGATCGGCATCATGACCGGGCTTGTCGGCATGGCGGGTGGCATCGGTGGCTTTTACCTCGCCTCCTCGCTTGGGCTTGCCAAGCAGCTGACCGGCAGCTTCGCGCCGGGCTTCTTGATCTTTGCGGGGCTTGCGGTCGTCGCGCTGGTCGGCCTGACGATGGTGCGGGGCCGGTGGCGCGCGAGCTGGACCAGCGGCGCGCGCATCTGACGGGGCACGGGCGGCGCCAAGCGTCGCCCGTTTCGGGGGACTTATTACATGAAGATGCTGATTGCACCGGCGGTCCTGATGGCCGCCGCAGGGCCGGTCTATGCCCAGACGGTCACGCTCAAGCCCATCGCCGACGCGCGGTTGCGCTATGAGCATGTGACGCAGGACGGCTTGCCGCAGGAGAAGGCCGATGCGCTCACCGCCCGGCTGCGCGCCGGGGTGACGGCGAGCGCGGGGGCGCTGTCGGCGACGGTGGTGGGCCAAGGGACGCTGGCCATCGTCGAGGATTATTATGACGGGGTGAATGGCGCGGCGACCCGGCCTTTGGTCGCCGATCCGCAGAATGTTGCGCTGTATATCGCGCAGGTGCAGTATCGCACGCCGACGCTGGTGCTGACCGGCGGGCGGCAGAAGATCGTGCTGGATGACGAGCGGTTCGTCGGCAATGTCGCCTTTCGCGACAATGCGCAGACCTTCGACGCGGCGCGCGCGGAATGGACGCCGGCCAAGGGCTTGAAGCTCGACCTGTCCTATGTCTGGAGCGTGCGCACGATCTGGGGTGTGGACGGACGAGGCGCACGGCAACAAGCGGTGCGGGGCGATACGGTGCTTGCCAATCTGTCCTACAAGACGCCCGTTGGCGTGCTGACCGGCTTTGCCTATCTGGTCGATCAGGACGAGGCGGCGGTGCAGGGCTTTCGGCTGTCGAGCCAGAGCTATGGCGTGCGGCTGGCGGGCGCGCAGCCCTTGGCCAAGGGGGTGACGCTTAGCTATCAGTTGAGCCATGCGCGCCAGTCCGATTATGGCCGCAACCCCAATGATTATCGCGCGCAATATTGGCTTGCCGATGCGACGCTCGATATGCGGGGGTGGAAGCTGAACGCCGGTTATGAGGTGTTGGGGGCGGACGGGGGCCTTCCCTTCACCAGCTTCCAGACGCCGCTCGGCACCAATTTCAGATTTCAGGGCTGGGCCGACAAGCTGCTGACGACGCCCGGCAATGGCGTGCGCGATTTTTACGCGGGCGGCGGCTATGGCTGGAAGCAGCTCGGGCCTTTGGCCGGGGTGGCGGTGCAGGCGACCTGGCATCGCTTCGACAGCGACCGACTCGACCATCATTATGGTGACGAATGGAATCTGATGGCGTCGGCCAAGGTCAGCAAGACGATGCTGTCGGTGCGCTACGCCCATTATGATGCGAAGGCGCTGGCGACCGATACCGACAAGCTGTGGGTGCAGGCGGACTGGATGCTGTAATTCGCGCTTGAGCTGGGCTGCGAATCACCATATGCTGCACTGCAAGGAACAAGGCTGTTCCAACGAAACATAGCTGAAGCGATCCACTGACGGGTCGCCGACGCGCAGATGATGGCAAGGCCGCCATCCAGACTTTCAGGTTCATCCCTGAGGGTCCGGATGGCGGCCTTTTTCTTTTGTCCGAAAGGAAAATCCGCGATGGAATTTCAGGTCCAACAGGAGGGGCAGATGCAGGCGGAAGCCGATATGCCCGTACCGTTCGAGGATGTGCGCGAGCATTTGGTCGTCATCGGCAACGGCATGGCCGGGTGCCGCGCGGTCGAGGAGCTGCTGGCGCGGGACGGGGCGCGCTACCGCGTCACCATCTTCGGCGCCGAACCGCATGTGAACTATAACCGCATCATGCTCTCCCCCGTGCTGGCGGGCGAGAAGAGCTTCGACGACATCGTCATCAACGACCGCGCCTGGTATGCCGACAATGGCATCGAGCTGATCGTGTCCGATCCGGTGACGGCGATCGACCGCGCCGCCAAGCGCGTGACGGCGAAGAGCGGGCGCACGGTCGCCTATGACCGGCTGCTCATCGCGACCGGCTCCGATCCCTTCATCATCCCGGTGCCGGGCAAGGATCTGTCGGGCGTCATCAGTTTTCGCGACATGGCCGACGTCGACACGATGCTGGCGGCCGCCGGGCGGGGCGGGTCCGCAGTGGTGATCGGCGGCGGGCTGCTGGGGCTGGAGGCCGCGCATGGCCTCACGCTGCGCGGCATGAAGGTGACGGTGATCCATCTGATGCCGACGTTGATGGAGCGGCAGCTCGACGAAGCGGCGGGCTGGCTGCTCAAGAGCGCTTTGGAAGCGCGGGGGCAGACGGTGCTGACCGGCGCGGACACGGCAGAGATTTACGGGGACGGCAAGGTCGAGGGCGTGCGGCTGAAGGACGGGCGCGACATTCCCGCCTCCCTCGTCGTCATGGCGGTCGGCATCCGCCCCTCGGTGACGCTGGCGCGCGAGGCTGGGCTGGAGATCGGGCGCGGCATCAAGGTCGACGACCATATGTTGACGAGCGATCCCAGCGTTCTGGCGGTCGGCGAATGCGTCGAGCATGACGGCAATGTCTACGGTCTGGTCGCGCCGCTTTGGGATATGTGCCGCAGCCTCGCCGATGGGCTGACCGACCGGCATACGGGCTATCGCGGCTCCGTCACCTCGACCAAGCTCAAGGTCGCCGGGCTGGACGTGTTTTCGGCCGGCGACTTTTCGGGCGGCGAAGGGTGCGAGGACATCGTGCTGCGCGATGCGTCGCGCGGGGTCTACAAGCGCGTCGTGGTCAAGGGCGACCGCATCGTCGGCGCGGTGCTCTATGGCGACACGGCGGACGGCGGCTGGTATTTCGACCTGCTGCGGCGCGAGGAGGATATCGGCGCGCTTCGCGATCTGCTGATCTTCGGGCAGGCCTACGCCTCTGGAGGAGGCGCGCTGGACCCTAAGGCGGCCGTTGCGGCGCTCTCGGACGATGCCGAGATTTGCGGCTGCAACGGCGTCAGCAAGGGCCAGGTCGTCGCCTGCATCGATGCGGGCGCATGCAGCCTCGACGCGGTGCGCGCCGGGTGCAAGGCGTCGGCGAGCTGCGGGTCGTGCACGGGTCTCGTTGAAACGCTGCTCGCCGTCACGCTGGGCGACGATGTGCAGTCCGGACCCAAGACGATGTGCAAATGCACGAGCTTTGGCCATGACGATGTGCGGCGCGAGATCGTCGCGCAGGGCATGCGCTCGATCCCCGAAGTGATGCAGAAGCTGCACTGGTCGACGCCCGATGGCTGTTCCTCCTGCCGGCCCGCGCTTAACTATTATCTGCTCTGCGCGCTGCCGGGCGACTATGTCGACGACCAGCAGAGTCGCTTCGTCAATGAGCGCATGCACGCCAATATCCAGAAGGACGGCACCTATTCGGTGGTGCCGCGCATGTGGGGCGGCCTCACCAACCCGCGCGAGTTGCGCGCGATCGCCGACGTGGTCGAGAAGTACAATGCGCCGATGGTCAAGGTGACGGGCGGGCAGCGGCTCGACATTTTTGGGATCAAGAAGGAGGATCTGACCGCCGTCTGGGCCGACCTCAATGCGGCGGGCATGGTGTCGGGCCATGCCTATGGCAAGTCGCTGCGCACGGTGAAGACCTGCGTAGGGTCCGAATGGTGCCGGTTCGGAACGCAGGATTCGACCGGGCTTGGCGTGCAGCTGGAGCGCATGACCTGGGGGTCGTGGATGCCCCACAAGTTCAAGATCGCCGCGTCGGGTTGCCCGCGCAACTGCGCGGAGGCGACGATCAAGGATTTCGGCGTGGTGTGCGTCGATTCAGGGTACGAACTGCATGTCGGCGGCAATGGCGGCATCCATGTCCGCGCCACCGATTTCCTCTGCAAGGTCGCGACCGAGCAGGAGGCGCTCGATCATTGCGCCGCCTTCGTCCAGCTCTACCGCGAGGAGGCGCGCTATCTCGAACGCACCGCGCCGTGGATCGAGCGGGTCGGCGTCGACTATATCAAGCAGCGCATCGTCGAGGACGAGGCCGGGCGCGAGGCGCTGCGGGCGCGGTTTCTCTATTCGCAGAGCTTTTCACAGGACGATCCATGGGCCGCGCGCGTCGCGGGCGCGGACGAAAAGCTGCACCAGCCCCTCCCCTCTTTTGCCATCGCAGCGGAGTAAGCCTTCATGACCGACTGGATCGACATCGGCACGCTTGAGGACCTGCCCGTGCGCGGCGCGCGCACGGTGCAACTGCCGGGCGAAAAGGAGATCGCGATATTCCGCACCGGCGACGACCATGTCTTCGCACTGGTCAATGAATGTCCGCACAAGAAGGGGCCGCTGTCCCAGGGCATCGTCCATGGCCATAGCGTCGCCTGCCCGCTGCATAACTGGAACATCGCGCTGAAGACCGGGCACGCGCAGGGCAGCGACGAGGGCTGCACGCCGACGATCGCGGTGCGGCAGGAGGCGGGGCGCATCCTGATCGCGCGGCCGGTTGCCATGCAGGCTGCCGCCTGATGGGCGAGGCCGTCCGCACCACCTGCGCCTATTGCGGCGTCGGCTGCGGCATCCGCGCGACGCCGACAAGCGCGCGGACGGTCGAGATCAAAGGCGACGAGGCGCATCCCGCTAACGCCGGCAAGCTCTGCTCCAAGGGCACGCATCTGGGCGAGACGGTGGGGCTGGACGGGCGGCTGCTGCACCCGATGATCGGCGCGCGGCGGGCGACCTGGGACAAGGCGCTCGATCTGGTGGCGAAGCGCTTTGCCGACACGATCGCCAAGCATGGGCCGGACAGCGTCGCCTTCTACGTCTCCGGGCAGCTCCTGACCGAGGATTATTACGTCGCCAACAAGCTGATGAAGGGCTTCATCGGTTCGGCCAATATCGACACCAATTCAAGGCTTTGCATGTCGAGCGCGGTCGCCGGGCACAATCGCGCGTTCGGCGAGGATATCGTGCCGGCAAGCTATGACGACCTGGACGCGGCGGACCTCATCGTGCTGGTGGGATCGAACACCGCCTGGTGCCATCCGATCGTCTATCAGCGCATCCAGGCCGCGCGCGAGAGCCGGGGCACGAAGCTGGTCGTCATCGACCCGCGCCGCACCGAGACATGCGAGGGCGCGGACCTGCATCTGGCGGTAAAGCCGGGCAGCGACGTGGCGCTGATGAACGGGCTGCTGGCGTGGATGGACGCGCAGGGGCTGACCGATCCGGCTTTTCTTGAGCAGCATGTGAGCGTGCCCGATGATTTCTGGGCGCATATCCGCAGCGGCCATGACCTGTGGTCCACGGCCAAGGCGTGCGACTTGGCCCCCGCCCTGCTCCAGCAGTTTTTCGAGTTGTTCGCGGCGACCCCGCGCACCGTCACGATGTTCAGCCAGGGCATCAACCAGTCGATTCGCGGCACCGATCAGGTCAATGCGATCATCAATGTCCATCTCGCCACTGGACGCATCGGCAAGCCTGGCGCCGCGCCCTTTTCCATCACCGGGCAGCCTAATGCGATGGGCGGGCGCGAAGTGGGCGGCCTTGCCTCCACGCTGGCGGCGCATATGGATTTCGCACCCGACAATGTGGCGCGGGTCGGGCGCTTCTGGGCCGCGCCGGCGATGGCGACCAAGCCCGGGCTGAAGGCCGTCGACCTGTTTCGCGAGATCGGCGAGGGCCGGATCAAGGCGCTGTGGGTGATGGCGACCAATCCCGCCGTCTCGCTGCCCGACGCCGGGCGGGTGCGCGAGGCGCTCGCCGCCTGTCCCTTCGTCGTCGTGTCGGACGTGGTCGCGCAGACCGACACCAGCGCGCACGCCCATGTCCGCCTGCCCGCCGCCGCCTGGGGCGAGAAGGACGGCACCGTCACCAATTCGGACCGCACGATCAGCCGCCAGCGCCCGTTCATGGCGCTGCCGGGACAGGCGCGGCCCGACTGGTGGATCGTCACGGAAGTGGCGCGGCGCATGGGGTGGAAGAACGCCTTCGCCTATGACCGGCCCGCCGATATCTGGCGCGAGCATGCGCGGCTGACCGCCTATCAGAATGACGGCGCGCGGCTGCTCGACCTGCGTGCCCATGCGACCATCGGCAACGACGCCTATGACGCGATGGAACCGTTCCGCTGGGGCGGCACGCCCTGTGCCGACGGGCGCTTCAGCACGGCGGACGGCAAGGCGCGGCTGCTGACCGTCCGGCAGATGGAGGTGCAGGGGCCGCTCAAGGACTGGCCGCTGACGCTCAACACCGGGCGCTATCGCGACCAGTGGCACACGATGACGCGCACTGGCCTGTCGGCCAAGCTCGCGCGCCACCGCGAGGAGCCGCTGGTCGAGGTGCATCCTGAAGACGCGGCCGCGCTGGGCGTGACGGCGGGTGATCTGGCGCGGGTCTCGACGCCGCAGGGCGACAGCCTGTTCCGGGTGGAGCTGAGCGAAGGTCAACGGCGCGGCGACATCTTCACGCCGATCCACTGGACCGATCAGGTGTCGACCGGCGGGCGCACGGGCCTCTTGCCCCGGCCGCTGACCGATCCGCATTCAGGCCAGCCGGGGTTCAAGGCGACCCCTGCCCGGCTCGACAAGCAAGAGACGCAGTGGAAGGGATTCCTGATCCTGCGCGGGGTCGAGCAGGTCAGGCCGCCCTGTCTGTGGGCGACGCGCGTCACCGTGCCGGGCGGCGCGCTGTACGAACTAGCGGGCAATGGCGACGCCGCCCGGCTGGAGGCGCTGCTGCCCACCGGCGAGCGGGTCGAGGCGATCGATCCGGCGCGGGGGACGCGGCGGGTGGCGATCCTCCGCAACGGGCAGCTCGCGGCGGTGTTGTTCACGACGCGTGACGGCCTGCTGCCCTCGCGCGACTGGCTGATCGGGCAGTTGCAGGCGCCCGGCGTCGGCGCGTCGGTGCTCGCCGCGCGCGGGCCGGGCAGCCAGCCGGACAAGGGGCCGACCATCTGCGTCTGCTTCGACATCGGCCTTTACCAGATCATGACCGCGATCCGAGAGCAGTCGCTGGTCGACGTCCCCGCCATCGGCAAGGCGATCGGGGCAGGCACCAATTGCGGGTCTTGCCGCCCTGCCCTTGCCACCATTCTCGCCCCCATCCTGGCTGAACAGAAGGAGCCGATCCATGCCGTGCAATGATCTTATCGCGCCGGGCACCGTATGGCTGGTGGGCGCGGGGCCAGGCGACCCGGACCTTTTGACGCGCAAGGCCGAGCGGCTGATCGCCAGCGCCGACATCGTGTTTTACGATGCGTTGGTGGGGCCGGGCGTGCTCGACCTCATTCCGGCGGGCGTCGAGCGCGTCGGCGTCGGCAAGCGATCCGGCCGACACAGCAAGCGCCAAGAGAGCATCAACGATCTGCTGCTGGCCGCTGCACTGGCGGGCAAGCGGGTCGTGCGGCTTAAGGGCGGCGATCCTTCGGTGTTCGGGCGCTCGGCCGAGGAGATGGATCATCTTGGCGCGGCGGGCGTGCCGGTGCGCATTTGTCCCGGCATCACCAGCGCAAGCGCGGCGGCGGCGAGCGGCGGGGCATCGCTCACCCTGCGCGGGGTCGCGCGCGGGCTGACGCTGGTGACGGCGCATCTCAAGGCCGGCGAGCCGCTCAAGCTGGACTGGGATGTACTGGCCAGCTCCGGCGGTACGGTCGGCATCTATATGGGTCGGGCTGCGGCGGGGGAGATCGCCCGCAACCTGATCGCTGCCGGGCGCGATCCCGATACGCCGGTGATGGTCGCGGTCAACGTGTCGCTGCCCAATGAGCGGCTGATCCGGGGCAA
>JBEVMZ010000190.1:0-13631 GCA_040508335.1 Sphingobium sp. | reverse complement strand
ATAGCATCAGCGCCCCACGCGCGCCTTGCGCGCAGCATAGCGGGCGTCGCGCGCCGCCTTCATTTCGGCCGCCGTCGCCGGCTTGAGGCGTGCGGCCTTGAGCGCGGCGGCTGCTTCTGCCGCTTCCTTTTCTTCGGCTTCGGCCGCAAGCTTCGCCGCCTTGATCGCGGCCTTTTCCGCCTTCGCGGCGGCCAGCGCTTCCGCCTTCGCCGCACGTTCCTTCGCCAGCGCCTCTTCGCGTTCGGCCTGGATGCGGCGTCGCTCCGCCAGTACGGCCTCGTCCACAGGCGGCTTTGCCTTTAGCTGGTCCAGCGCCTTTTGCTTGGCGGCTTTGGCCGCTGCCGTGCGATCATGAAACGAAGGGTCTTTATAAGAAGCCACGTTTGTCCTTGGTCTTGAATGGATATCTTTGGATGATGCGAACCATTTGGCCCGGCAGATGGCGCCAATAGCAGAAACAGGGGCATCATCTCAAGACTTAGTCTTTGGTCTGTCGTCCGCTGCGCCTTGGACCAAGGCGTCCGGCGCCCGGCAAGCTCGATCTTCCCAGCGTTCAGCCGCAATCTTTTTCCGTTCTGGCCTCGCGTTTCAGGCGCATGCGGATGTGGAAGGGAACGGGCGCCGACGTCTTGGGCGATCGCGATCCTCATGGCTCGCGGGCGTCGCACCCGCATGATGAATCAGAACTATTCCCTAGCGTCTCAAGCGCGTGTAAGGGGCGCGGCGAGAGATGGTACAGAACGGAACGTGAATGGCATACCCGGGCAAGCAAGGTTTATATGATCCCGCCAATGAGCATGACGCATGTGGCGTCGGCTTCATCGCCAGCATCAAGGGTCAGAAAACCCACGATATCGTCAGTCGTGGCCTGGAAATCCTTCGCAATATCGACCATCGTGGCGCTGTCGGCGCCGATCCGCTCGTCGGCGACGGCGCAGGCATCCTGATTCAAATTCCCGATTCGCTGTTCCGCGATTGGGCGACTGGCGCGGGCGTCGATCTGCCGCAGCCGGGCGACTATGGCGTCGCCATGTGCTTCCTGCCGCGCGGGGCGGAGGCGCAGGCCGCCGCCGTGCAGCAGCTTGAGCGCTTCATCGCGAAGGAAGGGCAGATCCTGCTCGGCTGGCGCGACGTGCCCGTGACGCTCGACGGCCTGGGCCGGACCGTCCTCGACGAAATGCCGACGATCCGCCAGTGCTTCGTTGGGCGGGGCAGCAATGTTAAGGACCAGGATGCGTTCGAGCGCAAGCTGCTCACGATCCGCAAGCAGACACAGAATCCGCTGCAGAAGCTGTCCGCCCGGCCGGGAATGGAAGAGCTGGCCGATTTCTATGTGCCGTCCTTCTCCACCCGCACCATCGTCTATAAGGGCCTGCTGCTGTGCGATCAGGTCGGCAGCTTCTATGACGATCTGCGCAGTCCGCTGACGGTGTCGGCGCTGGCGCTGGTCCACCAGCGGTTCTCGACCAACACCTTCCCGTCGTGGAAGCTCGCGCATCCCTATCGCTACATCGCGCATAATGGCGAGATCAACACGGTGCGCGGCAATGTGAACTGGATGAACGCGCGTCGCCGCACGCTGGAATCGCCGCTGCTCGGCCCCGATCTCGACAAGATGTGGCCGCTGATCCCGCATGGTCAGTCGGACACCGCTTGTCTCGATAATGCGCTCGAATTGCTGGTCGCGGGCGGCTATCCGCTGGCGCATGCGGTCATGATGCTGATCCCCGAAGCCTGGGCCGGCAATCCGCTGATGGATCTCAAGCGCAAGGCCTTCTACGAATATTTCGCCGCGCTGATGGAGCCGTGGGACGGTCCTGCCGCCATCGCCTTCACCGACGGGCGCCAGATCGGCGCGACGCTCGACCGCAACGGCCTTCGGCCCGCGCGCTTCATCGTCACCGACGACGATCATATCGTGCTGGCGTCGGAAAGCGGCGTGCTGCCTTTCAAGGAAGAGAATATCGTCCGCAAGTGGCGGTTGCAGCCGGGCAAGATGCTGCTTATCGACCTCGAAGAAGGCCGCATCATCGAGGACGCGGAAATCAAGGCGCAGCTTGCGGAAGCGCATCCTTATGAGGAGTGGCTGAAGGAAACCCAGTATAAGCTGGAAGACCTGCCCGCAGCGCTTGGCGATGAGCTCGTGCCCGCGCGCGGCAATGACGCGGTGGCCTTCCTCGATCGCCAGCAGGCGTTCGGTTATACCCAGGAAGACGTGCTCAAATTCCTCGAGCCGATGGCACGCAATGGCGAGGACCCGATCGGGTCTATGGGCGTCGATACGCCGATCGCCGTGCTGTCGAACAAGTCGCGGCTGCTTTACGATTATTTCAAGCAGAATTTCGCGCAGGTGACCAACCCGCCGATCGACCCGATTCGCGAGGAACTGGTCATGAGCCTGGTGTCGATGATCGGCCCGCGCCCCAATCTGCTGGGCCATCATGCCGGCACGCACAAGCGGCTGGAAACCTCGCAGCCCGTGCTGACCGACGCGGATCTGGCCAAGATACGCGGCATCCACGACGCGATCGACGGCGCGTTCCGGACGCAGACCATCGACATCTGCTGGCCCGCCGAACAGGGCGCCGAAGGGCTGGAGCGCGCGCTCGACCGCATCTGCGGCGCGGCGACCGAGGCGGTGCTGGCCGACCAGAACATCCTCATCCTCTCCGACCGCAACGTGTCGGCCGAGCGGATCGCCATCCCCGCCGCGCTGGCGACGGCGGCGGTGCATCATCACCTCATCCGTCAGGGACTGCGCATGCAGACCGGTCTGGTGGTCGAGACTGGCGAAGCCCGCGAGGTGCATCATTTCTGCGTGCTGGCGGGCTATGGCGCCGAAGCCGTCAATCCCTATCTCGCCTTCGAGACGCTCGAGCAGATCCGGGTGAAGCAGAACCTGCCCTTCACCGCTTACGAAGTGCAGAAGAACTTCATCAAGGCGGTCGGCAAGGGCATATTGAAGGTCATGTCCAAAATGGGCATCTCGACCTATCAAAGCTATTGCGGCGCGCAGATTTTCGACGCGGTCGGCCTCAACTCGGCGTTCCTCGACCGCTATTTCACCGGCACGGCGACGACGATCGAGGGCATCGGCCTAGACGGCATCGCGCAGGAGACGGTCGCGCGGCACCGCGAGGCCTATGGCGACAATCCGATCTATCGCAACATGCTCGATGTCGGCGGCGCCTATGCTTATCGCGTGCGCGGCGAGGAGCATGCCTGGACGCCGCAGAGCGTCGCGTCGCTCCAGCATGCGGTGCGCGGCAACAACCCCAAGGAATATGAAGCCTTCGCCGCCTCGATCAACGAGCAGAATGAGCGGTTGCTGACCATCCGTGGCCTCATGGACTTCAATTTCGCCGATAAGCCTGTTCCGCTTGATGAAGTCGAGCCGGCCGCCGAGATCGTCAAGCGCTTCGCCACCGGCGCGATGAGCTATGGATCGATCAGCTGGGAAGCGCATACGACGCTTGCCGTCGCCATGAACCGGATCGGCGGCAAGTCGAACACCGGTGAGGGCGGCGAAGACCCGTCGCGCTTCGTGGCCCTGCCCAATGGCGATTCCATGCGGTCGGCGATCAAGCAGGTAGCCTCTGGCCGCTTTGGCGTGACGACCGAATATCTGGTCAACGCCGACGATGTTCAGATCAAGATGGCGCAGGGCGCAAAGCCCGGCGAGGGCGGCCAGTTGCCGGGCGACAAGGTCGACAAGACCATCGGCAAGACCCGCCATTCGACGCCCGGCGTCGGCCTCATCTCGCCGCCGCCGCATCATGACATTTATTCGATCGAGGATCTGGCGCAGCTGATCCACGATCTGAAGAACGTCAATCCGGCTGCGCGCGTGTCGGTCAAGCTGGTGTCGGAAATCGGCGTCGGCACCGTGGCAGCAGGCGTCAGCAAGGCGCGCGCCGACCATGTGACGATTTCGGGCTATGAAGGCGGCACCGGTGCGTCGCCGCTGACATCGCTCACCCATGCGGGCAGCCCATGGGAAATCGGCTTGGCAGAGACGCAGCAGACGCTGCTGCTGAATGGCCTGCGCACCCGCATCGCCGTGCAGGTCGACGGCGGCCTGCGCACCGGGCGCGACGTCGCCATCGGCGCGCTGCTGGGCGCGGACGAGTTTGGTTTTGCCACCGCGCCGCTGATCGCAGCGGGCTGCATCATGATGCGCAAATGCCATCTCAACACCTGCCCCGTCGGCGTGGCGACGCAGAACCCCGTGCTGCGCGCGCGCTTCACTGGCCAGCCTGAGCATGTCATCAACTATTTCCTCTTCGTCGCCGAAGAACTGCGCGTGATCATGGCGCAGCTGGGCTTCCGCACGATCGAGGAGATGGTCGGTCGCATCGACAAGCTCGATATGCGCAAGGCGATCGGCCATTGGAAGGCGAAGGGCGTGGACCTCAGCCGCCTGCTGCATCAGGTCGCGCCCGACAAGGGGTTGGTGCTGCGCAACACAGAGGGCCAGGACCATGGCCTTGACGCGGCGCTCGACCAGGATCTGATCAAGGCGGCTGCCGACGCGCTCGAAAAGCGCGACCCGGTGCGCATCGAACGGCCGATCCGCAACGTCAACCGATCGGTGGGCGCGATGCTCTCGGGCGAGGTAGCGCGGCGTCATGGCCATGCGGGCCTGCCCGACAACAGCATTCGCATCGCGCTGACGGGCGTTGCAGGGCAGAGCTTCGGCGCGTTCCTTGCGCATGGCGTGACGCTCGACCTGACCGGCGACGCCAATGATTATGTCGGCAAAGGTCTTTCTGGCGGCCGCATCATCGTTCGTCCCCCCGAAGGGTCGAGGCGGGTTCCGTCCGACAACATCATTGCGGGCAACACCGTGCTTTACGGCGCAATCTCGGGTGAGGCCTTCTTCCGGGGTGTCGGCGGCGAGCGCTTCGCGGTGCGCAATTCGGGCGCGATCGCGGTTGTCGAGGGCGTGGGCGACCATGGCTGCGAATATATGACCGGCGGTGTCGTCGTCGTGCTGGGCCCGACCGGGCGCAACTTCGCGGCGGGCATGTCGGGCGGCGTTGCCTATGTCTACGATCCGGACGGGAGCTTCCGTTCGAAGGTCAATCCCGCGATGGTCGATGTCGATGCTGTCCCGGCGGAGCCATCCGACGATGATGGGCTGGGTCGGCCGCTGAACCGTGGCGTGGACGTCAATGACTGGGGCATGGGCGACATGCTGCGGCACGACGCCGACAGGCTGCGCATCCTGCTCGAACGGCACAAGCTCTATACCGGTTCGGAAAGGGCCGGGGCGCTGCTGGCCGATTGGGAGAATATACTGGCGAACTTCGTGCGGGTGATGCCCAAGGATTATCGCCGGGCGCTTCAGAGCATGGAAGACGAGCGGTTGGCCGTGGCACCCGTCGCCGCCGAGTAAGCCGGGTCGCGGCGGAAGGTGCACCCCTTCCGCCCCCGCGAGACAAAAGAAGTTTGGAGAAAGAGTTTGGGCAAGCCCACTGGTTTCCTCGAGATCGAGCGCAAGGATCGCAACTACACCGCGCCTGAAGAGCGGCTGAAGCACTGGAACGAGATCATCGTCCCGCTCTCGAACGAAGAGATAAATGCGCAGGCCGCGCGCTGCATGGCCTGCGGTATTCCCTTCTGTCACAATGGCTGTCCGGTGAACAACATCATCCCGGACTGGAACCATCTGGTCTATGAGGATGACTGGAAGACGGCGCTGGAGACGCTGCACAGCACCAACAACTTCCCCGAATTCACCGGCCGGGTCTGCCCCGCGCCGTGCGAGGCGGCCTGTACGCTCAACATCGTCGACACGCCCGTCACGATCAAGTCGATCGAGTGCGAGATCATCGATCGTGGCTGGCGTGAGGGCTGGGTCGAGCCGCAGGTTCCCGCGCGCAAGACCGGCAAGCGCGTTGCCGTCGTCGGATCGGGGCCGGCGGGCCTTGCCTGCGCGCAGCAGCTCGCGCGCGCCGGCCACACCGTGACCGTCTTTGAAAAGAACGACCGGGTCGGCGGGCTGCTGCGCTACGGCATTCCCGACTTCAAGATGGAAAAGCATCTCATCAACCGTCGCGCGCAGCAGATGGAGGCCGAAGGCGTCGAGTTCCGCACCTCGACCGAAGTCGGCGTCGCCATTTCGATGGAGGCGCTGCAAAATAATTATGACGCGGTGGTGCTGGCGGGCGGCGCCGAAGCGCCGCGTACGCTCGACATTCCGGGCAGCGAATTGTCGGGCGTCCGCCTGGCGATGGAATTTCTGACGCAGCAGAACAAGCGCAATGCGGGCGACGACGAGATGCGCGCCGCGCCGCGCGGCTCCCTGTCGGCCAAGGGCAAGCATGTCGTGGTGATCGGCGGCGGTGACACCGGGTCCGATTGCGTTGGTACGTCGAACCGTCAGGGCGCGGCGTCGGTTACGCAGCTCGAGATCATGCCCAAGCCGCCGGTGATGGAAGACAAGGCGATGAGCTGGCCGCACTGGCCGCTCAAATTGCGCACCTCGTCATCGCATCTGGAAGGCTGCGAGCGTGACTGGGCGGTGACAACCAAGCGTGCGATCGGCAAGAATGGCCAGATCGAGGCGCTGGAATGCGTGCGCGTCGAATGGGTCGATGGCAAGATGCAAGAAGTGCCGGGCAGCGAGTTCCAGCTGAAGGCCGATCTCGTCCTCCTCGCCATGGGCTTCGTCGGACCGCGCAGCGCTGGCATGGTCGAGCAGTCTGGCGTCGCGCTCGACCCGCGCGGCAATGTTCAGGCGGACATGACCGGCTATGCGACCAGCCAGCCGAACATCTTCGCATGCGGCGACATGCGTCGTGGCCAGTCGCTGGTCGTTTGGGCGATCCGCGAGGGTCGTCAGTGCGCGCGTGCGGTGGACCTGAGCATGATGGGGACAAGCGCGCTGCCGCGCTGAGCGGCAGCATGCCGTCTGCCTGAAGACGGCGTGCGGGGCGTCGGCGCGATACCGCCGTCTCAGCCCCGCGCCTCGCGCAGCGTCCGTTCGTCCAGATCGTAGCGCCAGATCAGAAGCGCGCTCACGCCTAGCAGAATGGCAGGGATGGCCGCCGCGCCAAAATAGAGCGCGCGCACCACTTCGGCGGGCTGCTGTACCAGCGCGCCGTCGGTCGTCGCAATATAGCCGGCAAGGCTCAGATAAGCGCCGATGATGAGCGGCCCCAACGCATAGCCGAGCTTTTCGAAGATCGCATAGATGCTGGAGAACACGCCCTCGCGCCGCAGACCGCCGCTGCGCAGCCGGTCATATTCCATCGTGTCGGGCAGCATCGAAATGCTCATCAATGTCATGCCCGCGCCACCGACGCCCGCCAGTGCGCCGCGCCACCAAATTTCCCAACTGGCCGGATTGGGTTCGACAAAGGCCCAACTGACATAGGCAATAGCCAGCAGCATGATGGCGATCAGATAGCTGACCCGCTTGCCCAGCCGCCGCCCCAGCTTCACGAACACCGGCGTCGCCAGCGCGCCCGCCAGATTCTGCGCGATGGCGAGGTGGATGATGCCCTCATAGCCAAGCTTCAGCACGTTGAGCATGAACAGCAGCTTTGTGCCGCTGAAAATCGCGATCGAGATATATTGCGAGAATTTGGCGCTCATCAGCAGCAAGAGCGGGCGGTTTTCGCCCAGAAGGCGCAGCTTGGCGCCGAGCGGCATCGGTACGGGCGGTTCGTAATGCTGCGCCTGGCGCGCGGTGCGGGTGCCGATGAAGCTGAGGCCCATGGTGATGAAGACGAACGCGGCCATCGCCGCGCCCATGACGCCATAGCCTTGCCGCCCGCCACCGGCCCATTCGATCAGCGCGGCGGTGCCGGCGACCGAAAGCGTCTGCCCGACCGCGATGAAGAAGACGCGGTAGGAAAAGAGCCGGGTGCGCTCATGATAGCTGTCGGTCATCTCTCCGGCCATCGCGATGTAGGGGACCGCGAACAGCGAATAGCCGGTCGAATAGATGATGAGCGCGCCGGCCATGTAGAGGATGAGCGTCATACCGACGACCATCGGTGCGAAGAAGATCATGAGGAAGGAGAGGGCGGAGACCAGCATCCCGCCAAGCATATAGGGCCGCCGCCGCCCCCAGCGCGATTTCGTCCGGTCGCTTGCCGCACCGATGACCAGGTCCGCCGCGACATCGTACAGTTTGGATAGCGTGAGCAGCAGACCGGCAAGCCCGGTCGATTGACCGAGCACCGTCGCCATGAAGGTCGGGAAGAAGGTGGTGATGGTGTTGAGCAGGATCGATATGCCGACCGAGCCGACCCCGAAACTCATGCACAGCGTCAGCGAGAGCCGCACGTCCTTTTCCATTCCGTCGCTCATCCGGCTCTCCCCCGCTAGGATTGCGCCAGCCTATGGGCGCGGCGACGACTGGCCAGCGACCCAGCGCGGACTATCCGACTGGCGATAACCGCGACAGGATGGTCGCGCAGTCGCTGACCTGGCCGATGCGCGGAAAGATCGTGCCGAAGGCGAAATCATGCATGTCGGCAGTGAAGCTTGAGGTCGCGTCTTCGGCGAAGACGATGCCATAACCATGCTCCCATGCTGCGCGGGCGGTCGATTCCACGCCCAGATTGGTGGCGATGCCGGCGAGCACGATCGTCGCGATCCCGCGCCGACGCAATTGCAGATCGAGTTCGGTGCCGTGGAAAGCGCCCCATTGACGCTTGACGATGAGGATGTCGCCGACATGCGGGCCCACCGCCGGCACGATGGCCGCGAAGTCGTCGGCTGGGCCATCGGCGGGGCGGGCCATCGGCATGTCGACCGGTTGCGCGAGTGCATCGACAAAGCCATGGCTCCAATCGACGCTGACCAGCACCACCGGCACGCCCGCTGCGCGAAAGGCGTCCGCAAGGGCGGCCGAACGCGCGACGACCGCGGCGGCGTCATGCGGCGCGAGCCTGTTGGCGACGATGCCCTTTTGCAGGTCGATGAGGACGAGCGCAGTGGTGGCGGGGTCGAAGGTCATGGACGAGGTTCTCCTGCCGGGATCTTGTTCGTGCGCAGCGTCATGCTGCGTTCGTCGAGCGGGTAGAAATACATGACGGCGACGCTTGCGAGCAGGAACATGGTGGAAAAGACGCTGTAGGAAAGCGCGATGCCCGTCACTGCGCTTTCGGGCTGCACGACGACGGTGCCCGCGCGCGCCTGCACATAGCCGAACAGGCCAAGGATGATGCCGGTCAGCGACGCGCCTATCGCCTGGCCCAGCTTTTCGACCATGATGTAAAGGCCCGCGAAACTGCCCTCGATCCGCCGGCCGGTGGTGCGATACTCATATTCCATCGTATCGGGCAGCATCGACTGGCTGATCATCACGATCCCGCCATTGCCAAGACCCGCCGTCAGGCCGATCGTGATGATGATCCAGCCCGACGTGCCCGGGCCGAAGGGCATCCAGCTCAGCCACGTCAGTGCGGTGAACAGGCCCCCCATCATGAAAGTACGCCGTTTGCCATAGCGGCGGGCCAGCATCAGCCATAGCGGCTGGGCGACGACGGTGCCGATGGTGAGCGTCGCGTAGATGGTGCCGAGCCAGGCGTCGGACATTTCGAGGCGGCGCTGGACGAAGAAGGCGGCCGAGGCGGTGTGCAGGCCCGCCGCGCTCAACAGCATGAGCTTGGCGCCCTGAAGGATGACGAAGGGGCGGTTGCGCATCGCACTCGCCATCTGCTGGCGATAGGGAATATGATCGTGGGTTTCGACGTCGCGCAGCTTGGCCGTCCGGGTCATCTGGAAACAGGCGATGAGGACAACGAAGATGACCAAGCCGATGACGATCCCCATCGCACGGTGCCCGGCGAGGCCGCCGCCGAAAAAGGCGATCAGGCTCGCGGTCGCCCAGCCGCCCATCAGATTGCCGAGCGAGCCGTTGATGACGCGGAAGGACATGAGCTTCGATCGTTCGTTGGGCCGGTCGGTCATTTCCGCCGGCATCGCCATATAGGGAACGGCGAAGATGGCGTAGGAGGTGGCGTGCAGCATCAGGAGTGCCGCCAGCATGATGACCGCGCCGGTCTGGGTCGCGACGATCGGCGCGTTGAAGGCGAGCATGAATGTCAGGCCACAGGCGAACGCGCCCGCCAGAAGGAAGGGCCGGCGGCGTCCCCAGCGCGAACGGGTGCGGTCGCTGAATGATCCGATGATCGGATCGGCGATGCCGTCATAGATTTTGGCGAGCGCGAAGATGGTCCCGGCGATCGCAGGCGGCACCGCCATATAATCGGTCATGAAGCGCAGCAGTAAATAGCTGCCGACCATGAAGCTGGTGAGGCCGAGCGTACCGAGGCTCCAGCCGATGCAGACGCGCAGCGACAGCGGCTCTGACGAGGCGGGCGGCGCGGCGGCGGGGCTGTTGGTCATAAGTTTGTTCACACCTGTCGGAACGCTGGGGCAGTCAAGCATGGCCGGCCGGTTCCCGCGCCCCATCAATGCCGCCTTGTCGCCAGGCGATCAGATGGCAGCGCCACATGGTCGCTTGGGCAGGGCCGATGCACCATGTCCGCCTGCCGTCGCTTCAAGGAAGAATGCATCATGCTCCCGTCAGACATGGCGATCGATCGCCAGTTCGTCCGGATCGCGGAGGGCCCGGTGCATATGCGTCGACTGGCGCGGGGGGAGGGGGCGGCGGGACCGCCGCTGCTGCTGCTCCATCCCTCCCCCAATTCGTCGCGCGGGCTGGTGCCGGTCATGCAGGCGCTGAACGGGGCGGGCATCGATCAGGATCTGATCGCGGTCGATACGCTGGGCAACGGCGACTCGCCGCCGCCGGCGCCGGACGTTCCCGACATCGCCTATTTCGCCGACGCGATGGCGCGGCTGATGGATGCGATGGGGGTAGAGCGCGCCGACCTGTATGGCGCGCACACCGGGGCACGGATCGCCTGTGAACTGGCCGCGACCCGGCCCGACCGGGTGGGGCGCGTCATCTTTCAGGGGATCAGCGACTTCGACGCGGTGACGCGATCGCAGCGCTTGGAAAGCTATGCGCCGACGATGGACCATGACGATTATGGGCGACAGTTTATCTGGGCGTTCAATTTCGTGCGCGACCAGTCGCTCCACGCGCCCTATTTCCTGCGCGATCCCGAACATCGCCTGATGAACCGGGCGGTGCCTGATGCGGCGACCCTGCACGCTGCGACGATGGATGTGCTGAAGTCGCTGACCAGCTATCACAAACCCTATCGAGCGGCCTTCGCTTATCCGACGTCGGAACGCATTCCACTGGTTAAGGCGCCCACCTTGTTCATCAAGTCGGCGACCCAACCGCCGCACATCGCCGCGGCCGCCGACACGCTGGCCGCGACCATGGCAAACGCGCAGGTCGCCCCGACTAACGGCAGCCCTGCAAACGAGGCCGCCGCCATCGCAGCGTTCTTTAGATCGGCTTGACGCGCAGCGCCGTGTCCATAGACGTCAGCGCTTCGCAGCCGTCCTTGGTCACGAGCATCATATCCTCGACATGCGTCGTGCCCCAGCCGAACTCATGGTACGGCATGTCGAGCGTGAAGACCATATTTTCCTGAAAAACCAAGGGGTGATGCCCCGGCATTTGCGCGCCCACTGAAACCGGGTGATCGGTATGTTCAAGGCCGACCGAATGAGGGCCGGCGATGACGAAGCCGGGAAAGCCCTCTTCATGCACGGCCTTAAGGGTCAGATCGACAATCTCCTTGAAGGTCTTTCCCGGCCGGATATTTTCATAGGCGATGTGCAGCGCCCGCGTCACCGCGCGGCTGCGGTCGAGCATTTCCTTGGTCGGTTCGCCGCAGATCACGGTGCGGCCCACATCGCCGCGATATTGTTTGTAGCTGCCGACCGAATCCAGCTTCATCACCTCGTTGCGTTCGACAACACCGGTCGCCAAACCCCTGATGTTGGCGATGATCCATTCCGACTGGCCGCCCTGTTCGACCATCGAACGCGCATGGATGCGACCGATCTCGTCGAGCGGCATGCCGATTTCCAATGCGTCGATGACGGCGTTGAGCGCGGTTTCGCTCATCTGTCCGGCGGTACGCAGCAGCGCGATCTCCGCCGGCGTTTTTATCATCCGGATTTCTTTAAATATATTCAGCGCGTCGCACCCGGTCAGATCGGGCAGCCCGACCTCGTTCAGCCAGCCGAGCACGCGCGGGTCGTCAAAGCCGATGCGCCCCTTGCCAAGGCCCGCCGCCGCGATCGCGGACTTGAGCGCGCGGGTCGAGGAAATGGCCGGGTTGCTGCTATGCTTCTCATAACGGGCGAGCAGTTGTAGATCGCGCGGGGCCATCTCCACGCCTTCGCGGATGGGGTAGGGGGTCAGGCGCTGGCCAACCGCTGACGCTTCGGTGACGGGTTGGTCGCCGGTCTCGATCTCTTCGGTCGTGCTCTCAAAGTCGCGCGGCGGGATGGGCGCGCCCGGCTTGATGCGGGTGATGTAGGAACTGACGTTCGGCATCCATGTCGGCACATGTTCGAGATGATAGACGCCCGTGCCCGGCATGATGAGCGCGGCCGGCCGATCTTCGTCGCGCGGCAGGAAGGCATAGAGCGAATAGTTGCGCGACATCAGGAACATCGATCCCCAATAGTCGGAAAGATAATAGATATTCTCCGGGAAAGCCGCGACGAGGCCGTCCAGGCCGTGCTTGTCCATTATCTCTATGGCGCGCGATCGGTTCAGTAGCATCGTCAGGTCCTCGGATTGGATGGGGCAGGGGAGGGCGCGTCCCGCCGGTTTACGAAGGACAGAATCGCCCGTGCCTTTTCCGCCGGGGTCGGCCCGAGGGCGACCACTTCGCCATCGGGCAGACGTTCGCACAGCATCTGCGTTGCGGCGCGCAAGGTCGGCAGTTCGTTCGTTGCGCTCAGCAAGAGAGCGGGGATGGCAATGTCTGGCATGCGTGTGCGCGCTTCGTAGGCGAAGGCGGCGCGATAGGGCTTGTGATAGCTGGTGAGGCCCTTGAGCACCTCCAGCGTCGCGGCGTGCAGTTCGGCGGCGTCAGGCACAGATCTGCTCATCAGCCGGTGCGCGGGATCGCGCTCGAAATAGGGGAAGTGCAGCGCCTGATCCCGCACGAAGTTGAACGCCCAGATCAGGTGCCGCCCATAATCGTCGGGCGTCTGCTCGGGCGCGTATCGCTCAAGCAGCAGCGCGCGCAAGTCCGGGGCATAATCGCCGATGCCGTCGAAGATCACATTGGCGAAACGGTCGGGATGAAGTGCCGCTGCCTCGCACGCGATGCGCGCACCCGTGTGTGCGCCATAGAGATCGGCCTGCTTGATCCCCATCCGGTCGAGCAGCCGCATCAGCGCACCTGCAAACCAGGCGATGTCGGGATTTTCGGAAGTGGGCGCGAAACTGTCGCCATTGCCCGGCGTGTCGGGCGCGATCAGATCGGGGCAGTCAGTCTCTTGTCCCAGCGCGCGCATCAGCGGGATGAGCGAGCGCGAGGAACCCGGCGAGGCGTGGAGCAGCAGGAGCGGCCGGCTTGCTTTGGCACCCGCTAGCCTGCGCATATGCACTTCGCCATCCACGATGCGCACGAATGCGCGGTCGATGTTATCGCTCATGTCTCACTCTCCAGCGCCTTGACCTCGCTCGCCTCGATGCTCGTCCTGGGACGGCGCACGAGGTCGCG